>CAZEMU010000037.1:0-33097 GCA_964513315.1 uncultured Acidimicrobiaceae bacterium
GGTACCGGCCGCCCTATGCAAGGTCCCTGCCCAGTGGGGTATTCCCCAACGGCAGTCCTTTGGCCGCCATGAGAGGCGATGCCCACTGTGGCGCTAGAGGCTAGGCGGAGCTGATTCCGGCGGCTCTTCGGCGCGGAACTCGCGTACCGGAGCAGGATCGACAACGACCGGTCGGCTTGAACGGGTCGACCGCATGGGGTCGCTGTTCCAGGTACCGGCGTCGCCAAGGATCGCCTGAAGCTGTTCCTCGTCGAGGGTCTCGTGCTCGATGAGCGACTCGGCCAGCGCATGCAGCGTGGTCAAGTGGTGCTCGAGGATTGCTTCGGCTTCGCGGTGGGCAACGTCGATGAGCAGTCGGACTTCGGCGTCGATCGCGTTGGCCACGTCGTCGCTGTAGTCCTGGTCGCTGCCGCCGCCGTCCTTGCCCAGGAAGACTTCTTCGCTGCGGTTGCCGAACTTCTGCGGGCCGAGCACATCGCTCATGCCGTACTGCGTGACCATCTTCTTGGCCAGGCTCGTGACCCGGTCGATGTCATCTGCTGCACCGGTGGTTGGATCGCCGAAGATCATCTCTTCGGCCGTGCGACCGCCGAGCAGCATGGCGAGCTCGCTACGCAGTTCGCTGCGGCTCTTCAAGTACTTGTCGCGCTCAGGAAGCGTCAGCGTCCAGCCAAGTGCACGACCGCGAGACACGATCGAGACCTTGTGGATCGGATCGGTGTGCTGGAGCACGTGGCCAACAAGCGCGTGGCCCGACTCGTGATAGGCGATGACCTTCTTCTCGTGGTCACTCATGACCCGGCTCTTGCGTTCCGGACCACCGAGGACACGGTCGATCGCTTCGCCGACGATCTCGTTGTCGATGAGCTTCTTGCCGCTGCGAGCGGTAAGCAGCGCAGCCTCGTTGAGGAGGTTCATCAGGTCCGCACCAGTGAAGCCAGGGGTGCGGCGAGCGATCGTGTCGAGGTCAACCTCGGGGCCGATCGGCTTGTCGGCGGCGTGAACCTTGAGGATCTGCTGGCGACCAGGAAGGTCAGGGCGATCGACAACGACCTGACGGTCAAAGCGGCCCGGGCGCAGCAGCGCCGGGTCAAGAATGTCGGGGCGGTTCGTTGCTGCGATGAGGATCACGCCGGCGGTGGCATCGAAGCCATCCATCTCGACGAGCAGCTGGTTCAGCGTTTGCTCACGCTCGTCGTGACCGCCGCCCATGCCGGCACCACGGTGGCGGCCAACGGCGTCGATCTCGTCGATGAAGATGATCGCCGGAGCATCCTCTTTGGCCTGGGTGAACAGGTCACGAACGCGGGCAGCGCCCACGCCGACGAACATCTCCACGAAGTCCGAGCCAGAGATAGAGAGGAACGGAACGCCAGCTTCGCCAGCGACCGCACGGGCCAGCAGCGTCTTGCCGGTTCCGGGAGGGCCGTACAGAAGCACGCCCTTGGGGATCTTGGCGCCGAGTGCCTGGAACCGCTTGGGGTCCTTCAGGAAGTCACGAATCTCACGCAGCTCTTCGACGGCTTCGTCCGCACCAGCGACGTCCGCAAACGTGACCTGAGGCTGGTCCTTGGAGAACTTCTTCGCCTTGGCCTTGCCAAAGCTGAACATGCCGTTGCCGCCACGCAGCTGGCTGAACACGAACAGGAAGACGCCGACGAGGATGATGACCGGCAGCAGCGAGAAGAGCAGGTCGCGCCAGAACGTCTGCGGCTCATTGTCGGTTGCGATCTCAATCGTGGGGCGGGCTTCGGTCAGCGCCGCAGTCAGCTCATCGGCATATTCACGCGGGTAGCTGATGAGGTAGCGCTCGCCATTGCCGAGCTCACCAGCAATCCGGTTCGCTCGGTCCTGGATGGTCGCTGTGGCGACGTTACCGGTCTCGATGGCCTCGATGTACTCGTTGAGCGTCAGGTCAGTGACGGACTCTTCGCCAGTAAAGGCAACGGAGTAAACGAGCAGCGCTGCGAGCGCTATGGCCACGACGACGGCGTATCGCGAGTTAATCACACGCTTCATGAGACTCTTCACCGTACAGATGGAGGTTCGAGCCGCAGTCTCTGGCCAGTGCGATGAACCCTTTGGCCCCCCTCAATTTGGGTGGCAACCGCAGAACCATGCGCCACACGGAGCACTCGCTCGACCGACTCCCCACCCGGGGGATGCCCTCGATTCCAGCTCGCCGTGATCCAGTTTCGGATCGCTCGACGGGCGAGCGCAGGGTGCGCCGCGGCGACGGCGAGGGCGTCGGTGGGGTCGATTTCGGCGGCAAGTGCGTCGAGCAAGCCGTCTTCGTCGGCAAAAACGTCGGCCTGGCGGTCGAGGATCGGTGCAAGATCGCGACCGGCGAGTTCGTCGAGGAGCGGCATAGCTTCGTGGCGCACCCGGTTCCGGAGATGGGCCGGATCGGCGTTGGTTGGATCGTCGACCGTGTCGAGTCCGAGCTCGTGACACAGCGCCTGGGTTTCGGCTCGCCGCAGCGACAGGATCGGATGGCGGGCTCGATCCCGATGCGGCGACAGCCCGGTCCTCGCTGCGCCGCGCAGCAGGTTCAGCAGCATCGTCTCGGCGCGATCGTCAAGTGTGTGCCCGGTGGCGATGACGGTCGGCAAAACACCGTAGCGAGCCGCACGAGCGCGAGCTTCGAGATTCGACCCCGGAGCCACCACGACGCGGTGGCCGACAAACTCGGCGCCGAATCGCTGCGCCGTTCGTCGCACGAGCTCGGCTTCGTCCGCCGAGCCGTCACGCAACCCGTGGTCCACGTGATGGGCGGTCACCCGACACCCGGCCGCGACGGCGAGCACCAGCAGCGCGGTCGAGTCGGGCCCACCCGACACGGCGCAGTCGAGCGACGTGCCTGCGTCAGGGAACGTGCAGCGCGCCAACAGATCAAGCACCGCCGAAACGGCGTCAGTTTGCGGAGGCTCGACGTTCACGAGCCAACCCGGAATGGATCAGGCAGCGGGCTCGACGACTCGGTCAAGCCAAGCGTCGGGGTCGCGAATTTCGTCCATCGTCGGCAGCGAGTCGGCGCTTTGCCACGCATGGTCGATGACCCGAGGGCCACCGGCTTGTTCTTCGATGCGAGCGATGAATGCTTCGCCGGCCGCGTACTGATTGAGCTTGGCCTCGAGTCCGACGAGGCGCATGATGATCTTGCTCAGACCCTTGTTCGAATCGCGGCGGGTGCGCAGTGTCGAAGCGAAGAACTCAGCGTCGTGGACGATGCCCAGGCCAGCCCGATCCATGGTGACGTCACCATGGCCTTCGAGCAGGCTCATCATGCCACCGATCTTGTCCAGCACGAGGCGCTGTTCGGGACCGGCGAGCAATGCGGGAAGACCACCATCGGCGAGCGGATCGGTACCGCTGCGCTTGGCGTCGACGACTTCCTTAGCGATCTCGAGCAGGCGGCCCGGATCGGGGTCGACATTGTCGAGGGTGTCGTTCACGAGCGATACGAAGTGATCACGGAGCCACGGCACACCCGTGAACTGGGCGCGATGGGTGGTCTCGTGCAGTGCCAGCCACAGGCGGAACTGCTCGCCGTCGAACCCGTTGCGGCGTTCGAGCGCCAACACGTTCGGACCGACGTAGTAGACGATGTCCTGATCCTCAGGGTTCTCGTCTTCGGTCAGCAGCAGGTCGTATTGGCCGAGCACGCGGGTCGACATCCAGCCGAGCACGGCGCCAACTTCGGCACCAGCGAAGCGTCGCGAGACGGTGCCCATCGGACCGTCTGACATGTCGTCGAGCTTGCCGACGACCGGTGCGAGAAGACGCTGGAAGCTGGCGATGTTCGCCCGGATCCAGTCGGGACGAGACACAAGGCGGCTGCGGGCATCGCCCTGCAGCGACCACAGACCGGTCTCTTCGCCCACGAGCTTCTCGGCTCGAGGGGTCATCTCTTCGAAGTCCTCGGCCATGCGGGCGAGCGCCCACTCGTCGACAACCTCGCCTCGGGTCGCGATCTTGATCGCGACGCGTTCAGCCAGGTCCCAATCGACCGGTGTAGCCATGTTGCGGTGTCGCCTCAGTCGCGTCGCGGTGCGCGACGCGGGTATCGGTCTTTGGTGACCGAGTTCAAATAGCCACCAATGGTGGCCAGAATGAGAAGGACGCCGCTGGCCACGAGAACGGGGGCAAGCCACCAATGCCAGACAACTGCAACGAACATGCTGATGAGCTTAGAGGATCGATTCGGTGTGCCACACTCCAGGCCGTGCGACCTCTGGCACCCTCCCCCTCCGCCTCCCCTGTTCGACGCATCGCCCTGGCGATCATCGCCGTCCTCTCCCTGCTCGCTGCGGCCTGCAGCGGTGACGACGACAACATCGGCGAACGCGGACTCAGCGGCCCGCAGCCAGCTCCAACGATCGCCGGACGCATCGTCGACGGCTTCGCACCTGGCGTCGATGACCGAGTCGCCATCATCGGCGTGAGCGCTGGCGAGACCCTGCCGATGCAGGCTCTGCCCGGCCCCGAGCAGCCGATCATCGCCGAGCTGCCACCAACCGCCAGCGACCTGTTCGGGTTCGGACAGGCCATCGAGACACCCGACGGAGACCTGTGGTGGCTCGTTCGCTACGGCGACGCCCAAGGCTGGATCCAACCTGGCGCCGCGTACCTCGGTGCGGGCGAAGACATCTCGGTCGAAGTCGCAGGCCGGCTCGAACGCACGAGCTACGACTCGATGGACGACCTGGTTGACGACGTCCAGAGCCAGTTCGGCGACGACGCTGTCATCGTCGGCGTTACCGAGGAAACCGACGTCGGCGATATCGCCGCCACGATCGACGCGCTCGGTGCCGAGGACGACTCACTCGTCGGCGAGCGATACATCGTCACGGCGAACTCTGCGACGGGCAGCTATCGCCTGACGGGCGCGCAGCGAGTTCCGCTGTGCGCACGCGGCGTCAACGCCAGTGGGATCTGCCAGTAGCGGCATCTGCCAGTAACGGGATCCAGTAACGCTGCTCGAATCGAGCAGCGGGCGCACTAGGCAGTTGCGGCGGCTTCTCGAGCTCGGCGGGCCTGCTTCTCGGCTCGGCGCACATCCTTGACGCGACGCATCGCTTCGACGATGACCCGGTGGTCGTAGTCGTGCGTCAGCAGTGCCAGCGCTTGTTGGCGCTTGAGCCACGTGAACGCATCGACCTCGTTGTTCGCACGCAAGCTTCCAGCAATGGGGTTCATCAGCCAATAGCGCACGGTCTTGAGGTTGCCGTTCGGGGTCTCGTAGTGGACCGGGGCGAGCTCTTCGAGGAGATCACACACCAGGCCGGTTTCTTCGTAGACCTCGCGGCGAGCACAGGTGGCCGCAGCCTCGCCTTTGCTCAGCTTTCCCTTGGGAAGTGACCAGTCGTCGTACTTGGGGCGATGCACGACGAGGACGCGCGACGGGCGATTCGGGTCGACGATCACGCCGCCTGCTGCCATCACGAGTTTGGTCACGATCCAAGCCTACGAACCTCGACCGGACCGTGGAATGGGCAATCGTGCCCCTCAGTTTCGCGCCCGATCAGCCCTTCGATTCACGCGATGCGCCGTGACAGGACGTTTCGGTGCGATGACCTCAACTTGAGCTCATGTTGACCGATGGAACCCGTTCAACGGGCCCAACGAGGGCTACGAGAAGTCCGTGATGTCGAGCTGGCTGAGGTCGACGCTGGCGAGCGTCTCGGTGATGCGCATACGGAAGTCGGGCGACGGGAGCTCTGACATGCTCGGCGACATCGTCGTACGCAGCTTGAGCTCCATGTCGAACGCCTGCAAGCACGGCGTGCAGTCCTGGAGTTGGCCGCGCAGCTGGCCCATCTCGAGTTGCGTTGTCGACGGGTTACGAGCGCCGTCGATGCAACCCATGGCCTTGTCGCACTGCAAGGGCTGGCACGAGCTCGGGTCGCCAGCGGCGGCACCGAAGTTCATGTTTGCGTCAGATGAGAGGTTCGGTTCCATAATCCTGGGTTCGTCCTGGGTCAGTCCTGGTGAGGGTGGGTTCCTGGGTTTTTGGATGTCTGAGCAAGCTCAGGTGGCGACAGGTTCGGGCTCGTCTTCGGGTGTGTCGACGTAGCCACGATCGACGCCGAACGAGTACAACTGCTCTTGCAGCTTCTTTCTTCCCCGATGCAGCCGCGACATGACGGTGCCGATCGGAATGTCCAGAATCTCGGCGATCTCCTTGTACGCAAACCCCTCGACATCGGCGAGCATCACGGCCGAGCGGTACTGCTCGGGAAGCTCGTCGAGTGCGTCAAGAATGTCGCCGTCGGTGATCTGGTCGAACAGCTCGTCTTCGGCACTGCGGCCGATCGCGGCCAACTCGTTGCCGCCGAGACGGCGGTAGAGGTACAGGTCCTGCACGTCTTCGAGATCGGTCTGGGTCGGACGCCGCTGCTTCTTGCGGTACGTGTTGATGTAGTTGTTCGTCAGGATGCGAAAGAGCCAGGCACGCAGGTTCGTGCCCTCTTCGAAGCGCTCATAGGCGCGGTAGCCCTTGAGGAACGTCTCCTGGACCAGGTCTTCCGCGTCGGCGCGGTTCCTGGTCATGCGCATAGCCGTCGCGAACAACTGGTTCATGAACGGCATGGCATCGTCAGCGAATGTGGTGGGATCAGCCATGGTCAAGATGAGGTTAACGCTCTCGCCCGACCCTTATTCCCGAGCGGGTTCAGGCGAAGTCGGGGTCGCGCTTTTCGAGGAGGGCGTTGACGCCCTCACGGGCGTCGGGCGACATGAAGCCCAGCATCTCGAAGGCCAGGCTCGCATCGAACGCTGGAGCGCTCTGCGTCATCCACAGATTCAGCGCCCGCTTCGTCAACCGAATCGCTCCCTGTGAGCCCGTCGCGAGCTTGTCAGCGACCTTCTGGGCCTCGTCGAGCAGATCCGCGTGCGGCACGGCCTTGGAGACCAGGCCGATTCGATCGGCCTCGACGCCGTCGATGAAGTCGGCAGTGAGCAGGTAGTACTTGGCCTTGGCCAGACCGCACAGCAGCGGCCAGCAGATGACGGCATGGTCACCGCCGGCGACACCCATACGCACGTGGCCATCGGTGATCCGAGCTTCCTCGGCCATGAGCGACACGTCGGCCATCAGCGCGATCGCCAGACCCGCTCCAACGGCCACGCCGTTGATGGCCGAGATGATGACCTTGGAGCACTTGAGCATGTTGTAGACGACGTCGCCGGCCTCGCGCATCACTCGCTGCAGCTGCTGGCTGTCGCCGACGAACGAGTCGATCCAGTTCATGTCGCCGCCGGCCGAGAACGCCTTGCCCTTGCCGGTGATAACGACGACACGGGTGTCGTCATCGTCGTCGATGTCCATCCAGATCCGGCTCAAACCGAGATGGAGCTCGGCGTCGGTGGCGTTGAACGCGTCGGGTCGGTCGATCGTGATCCACAAGACCCCGTGCTCCCGGCGCTCGAACGCCAAGCCGCTGTACTTCTCGAACCAGTCATCTGCCATGGGCGCCAGCGTGGCCCATACGACGCCAACCGGACAACTGGCCGAGGCTCGAGGCGACCTACGATCCGCAGATGACTTCGGGATCACCCCTTGCGGGTCACCATGCGTTCATCACTGGCGGCGGAAGCGGCATCGGGCTCGGCAGTGCTAAGGCGCTGATGGCCGACGGCGCGTCGGTCACGATCTGCGGCCGCACCGAGGAGACCCTCACGGCGGCCGTCGGCGAACTCGGCGACGCGGACGCTGAAGGCACCGCGGCGTACGCCATCGTCGATGTCGCCGACGAGGACTCGGTCACCGCTGCGGTCACTGCCGCCAACGAACGCATGCCGCTTACGATGGGCGTCGCCAACGCCGGTCGAGGCGGAGCCGGGCCATTGCTGCAGCTTGACGCAAAGTCGTGGGAAGACACGTTGCGGGTCAATCTGACCGGCACGTTCTTCACCTTCAAACATGTCGGCACTGCGCTGGCGGCAAACGGCGGCGGCTCGATGTGCGCCGTGTCGTCGATCTCGGGCGTGCGCACCCACCGACTCTTCGGGGCCTACACCGCGGCCAAGGCGGGCGTGAACAACCTGGTCGAAAACGCCGCCGACGAACTCGGCTCACTCGGCATCCGAGTCAACGGCGTTGCGCCCGGGCTGGTCGAGACCGACCTTTCCATGGCACTGCAAACCAACGAAGCGGTGAACGAGGACTACCGGCTGAACATGCCGCTCGGGCGCCGCGGGACGGTGCAAGACGTCGCGTCGGCCATCCGGTTTCTGCTCGGCCCCGAGTCGTCGTGGATCACCGGCGTGGTCGTGTCCGTCGACGGCGGCCACCACCTGCGCCGCGGCCCCAACATCGACCCGCTCATGGAAGGCGTGGTCCCCGACCTGCCGCCAATCAGCCCTCAGGTCGACTGACCCTCCGCCGGTCAATCAGCGCCACTGCGGCCGCGAAACACCCGTCCGTAAAAGCGCGAAGGTCTCTGAACAATCGCTTGCGGCTCGCGCCTACCGCGAGCGGTAGACGGCGCTGGCGCCGAGGGCTTCCTTGTTCAAGCGCTTGGACAGGTGCAGGCCTTCGAGGATGAACTCGACGCCGCTCGCCACCAAGGCTGCATCGCTGAGGTCATCGGGGGCATAACCGAGCGCCGTGAGTGCACTGCCGAGGGCAGGCATCGACTCGACCATCGCCAAGTAGTCAGCATCGTCGATGTCGTCACCGGTCTGCACAACTGCTTCGGTCTCTTCGAACGCGTCGAGGATGCCGCTCACGTCGCTGTGCTCGAGCGCGTTCTTGAACGTCACGAGCGTCGCGGACTGCAGCAGGTGCTGGATGATCTCGGCGTCGCGGCCATCATCCATCGACTCGACCTCGATCTTGCCCATCGTCGACGGCGTCAACGACGGCAGGTCGGCAACGCGAGGCACAGCCTTGGTGCCGCCACCGCGCAACGTACGACGCACCGCACTGGCCACGAGCGTCTCGTAGTTCGAGATGGACAAGCGCACCGACACACCGGAACGCTGGTTCACATGCGGGTTGTCACGAGCGAGGTGCGACATCGTCGCCACGATCTCAGCCATGAAGTCAGGCACCGTGATATCCACACCGTCGGCGTTGAAGACCTCGGCCTCTTGTTCGACGATGTCGATCTCGGTGTCGATCTCAAGCGGGTAGTGCGTGCGAATCTGGCTACCGAAGCGATCCTTGAGCGGCGTAATGATCCGGCCGCGATTCGTGTAGTCCTCGGGGTTCGCAGAGGCGAACAACACCACGTCGATCGGCAGTTGGATGCGGTAGCCACGAATCTGCACATCGCGCTCTTCGAGCACGTTCAGCAGGCCGACCTGGATCCGTTCGGCGAGGTCAGGAAGCTCGTTCATGGCGAACAGCCCGCGGTTCGAACGGGGAACCATGCCGTAGTGCAGCGTGAGCTCATCGCTGAGGTAGCGGCCCTCGGCGACCTTGATCGGATCGACCTCGCCAATGAGGTCAGCGATCGACGTGTCGGGCGTCGCCAGCTTCTCGGCGAAGCGGGCACTGCGATGCACCCACGCGATCTTCGTGTCATCGCCGTGCTCGGCGACCAAGTCCTTGGCGTACTTCGAGACGGGGTTCAACGGATCGTCGTTGATCTCAGAGCCAGCGACGATCGGCATGTACTCGTCCAGCAAATTAATGCAGGAACGGATCATGCGAGTCTTTGCCTGGCCACGCTCGCCGAGGAACACGACGTCGTGGCCCGCGAGCAGCGCATTCTCAAGCTGGGGAGCAACGGTGTTCTCGTAGCCCATCACCCCATCGAAGAGCGGTTCGCCGGACTGGATCTTTGCGATCGCATTCCTGCGCATCTCTTCTTTGACTGGGACCGAGGTCCAGCCGGATGCCTTAAGTTGCCCGAGATTCTCTGCGAGGTCCATTGCCGCCACGCTAGGCCACCGGCCCTGTCGGTGCGAGATCGGGCCAGGCCTACGAAGTTGCCCACAAAAGCCAAACCCGTGACGCGCCGTGGACTATTGCCCAGTCCTCTTGCTGCGAGAACACCGAGAACTCATCGCTAAGCTTGCGCTGCCGATAGGTAGTGAGATGAGCCGGGAGACCACCTCGAAAATGCGTCGTATCACTACGCCATGCTGGGCACTGCTACTCGTTGCGGCCCTGATCGCGGTCGTACTGCCGCTCACCGACGCCGACGCCCAAGGCGCCGACCAAGTGGTCATCAACGAGATTTTCTACCACCCGCCGTGCCAAGAGAACTTCTCACCCTGCCCTGACGCCCCTGCCGAGTTCATCGAGATCTACAACCAAGGCGACGCCTTCATCCAACTTGGCGGATGGCGCTTTAGCGACGGCGTCGACTACACGTTCCCACCGGGAACAATCGTGCCTGCCGCCGGTTACCTGGTGATCGCCGATGACCTCGCTGGCTACGAAGCCTTCTTCAACGAAACCGCGAGCGGTCAATGGTCCGGCGAACTCTCGAATGGTGGTGAACGCCTCGCACTCGTCGATGCCCAAGGCGCCATCGTTGACGAAATCACCTACAGCGACGGCTCCGATACGCCCGGCGCATGGTCGGTCGAGGCAGACGGCAACGGCGACTCTCTGTCGCTCCTCTCCGCTGAAGATGCCGACGGCAGCTCGTTCTGGTGGAGCGGCGCAACCCCGACACCTGGCCAAGAGAACGCCAACGTCGGGCAAGCACCCACCAGCGTCGTCGAGAACTTTGTTTGGACCGTGCTTCCGGCGGCCGACGAACCAATCGAGATCGAAGCCGACATCTACGGTGGCCAAACCGTCGCCCTCGAATACCGGATCAACTATCCCGGCTCCACCCAAACCGTGCCGATGAACTTGGGCCAGGGCGATACCTGGGTCGCGACGATCCCGGCGAGTGCCTACGAAGCCGGCGATCTGGTGCGATTCCGCATCACCAACAACGGCAGCCGCATCGCTCCCCAGACTGCCGACTCGATCGACTGGGTCGGCACCACCGTCGCCGACCCCGACATCGATTCGAACCTGCCCGTCATGGAATGGTTCACCAGCGACTCGAACTACGACGCCGCGTACAACGAAAGCGGCAGCAACCTCCACGACGGCGTGCTCGCCTACAACGGTCAAGTCTGGGACAATGTCGGCTTCCGCATCCGAGGCGCGATCGCCCGATCGAGCGCATGGTCCAAGCGCAACTGGAAGTTCAAGTTCCCCGACCGTCACGACTTCTTCATCGACGGCATCGACTACAGCGTCGACTCGATCGACTTGCAGGGCGGCTTCGCCGACGAAGCCCGGATCCGCGAAGTAGCCGGCCACACCATCGCCGACCAGATGGGTCTCATCGCCAGCCAGGTGCAACACGTGCAACTGCGCCTCAACGGCGAATTCTTCGGGCTGCACACGCTGCAAGAACATCCCGAAGGTGGGTTCCTCAAAGACAACGGGCTCGACAACGCCACCCTCTACAAGGGCGTCACCTTCGGCTACGAGGCCGGACCCAACGTCGATGCCGAGAGCACGGTCGGGTTCGAGACCTGGGACATTCCCGAGTACATCAACCTGATCGCCGCCGCATCGGTCATCCAGCACAACGATTTCGCCCACGGCAACTTCTACTCGTGGTACGACGCCGACGAGCACCAGCGCATCGAAGGCATGATCTGGGATCTCGACATGTCCCAAGGCATCCGTTACGCCCCCGACCAAGGCCTGACTGTCGCGCTCGAGGACGGCAGCACATGGAGCTACGTCTGGCATCGCTGGAAGAACCAAGCCGAAGTGTTTGAGCAAGGACTCAGCGCCCCGTACCGCGAGCTCTACCTGCGCCGGCTGCGCACGCTGGCCGATGAATGGTTCGGAACCGGCCGCTACGAACAGGTCTCGCGTGGCATCTTCGCCGACATCACCGGCGCTAACGGCGGGGTCAACGAATGGGCCCTCGACACCGCCAAGTGGGGCTTCTGGGGTGACCAGAACTACGGCCAACAGGCGGCGATCGACCGCCACTCCGATACCTGGATCGATCAGTACTACGCCCACATCATCGACGGCGGCCCAGACGGCGACATCCCTGGCCCGCAGCCTGCAAACCCGAGCCTCGAACTGATCGTCGACGCCAACCCGGGCGACCCACGGGCCGAACGGATCGAGATCCGCAACAACGAAAACACCGCAATCGACATCTCGGGCTGGCAGATCGGTGGCTCCGCGACCGCGACATTCGTGCCAGGTGCCGTGCTCCCGAGCAACGGTTCTGCATATCTCGTCGCCGACGACACGATCGGCGGCTACCGAGCCGTCACCGACGACCACTACGTCCTCGGTGAGTACGACGCTCCACTCAACGACAGCGGCGGCTCCATCGGGCTCACCGACCTCAACGGCCAGCAACAAGCCGCGACCCAATGGGGCGACGGCGCCGCGCCTCCTGGCCTGATCCTCAATGAGTGGAACTCGGTGTCATCGAGCAACTTCCTGCTGAACGGCGACACCCGACTCGGTTCCCTCCAAGGCAATGGTGGCGACTGGTTCGAGCTGATCGTCGTCGAGGACAACCTCGACATTCGTGGCTGGCGCTTGGACATCAACGACAACGGCGAGTTCAACCAGAGCCTGACCTTTAGCCAAGAAGATGTGTGGGCTGAGCTGCGCTCCGGCACGATCATCACCGTGGCCGAGAACACGATCATCGTGCCCGGCGGCAACGTCTACGCCGAAGACATCAGCTATTCGCCCCAGGGCAACGACTGGTGGATCCACGTCGTCGCAGGGGCGACCGGCTCGGGCACCTACATCACGGCCACTGACTTCCGAGTTTCGAACGACAACTGGCAGCTCTCGATCTACGACACCGCCGACACCCGACGCTTCGGACCCGCAGGCGAAGGCATCGGTGCGTTGGCGGGCGGCGGCATCTCCAACACCCAGGTCGGTGAGCTCGAACAAGACCCCGACGACACGATCACCGCCAGCTCGAACTACGGCGACGGCGACGAATCGACGTTCGGCCTGCCGAACAACTTCGCTGATCGTGCCCAAGATCTCGATGCCATCCGGCCCGACGTCGGACCCCCGGGCGACGTGAACTGCAGCGTGAGCTACGACATCGTTGATGCGTTGTTGATCGCCCAATACGGCGCCGGCAACCGCACCGACTACGCCGGATGCCCACTCGCCGATCCTGCAACGCAACTCAATGCGGCCGCAGGCGACTTCAACGGCGACGGCGCGACCAACGTCATCGACGGTCTCCTGATCTCGCAGTGTGACGTCGGTATCGACAACGGCTGGTGCCCACCGGACTGATCCGGTCCGCGGGCCTGAGCCCCTTGGCCCACGGACAGGTCAAGATCGATGATCTACACTTAACCCACGATTGGCCGCGGTCGATCCAGGGCTGAGAACGAACGACGCGCGCGGACGCACATGGTGGGGATCATGCTGAGTGGCAGCCAACAGAAAGAGCACGTGCTCAATCGCCTGGGCTATGGGCAGAGCGTGTGGCATAGCAATCGCTACGACGCCATTGGGCGCGCCGCGTATGTGACCGAACAGCTCGACGGGTCCCTGGCCTCGATCTCCGCGACCGGCACCACCATTGGCAACAAGGCGCTCCGTGATGTCACGTCTCGACGCCAACTCGAAGCTGCATTGCTCGAGTTCTGGTTCAACCACTTCAACATCTCGACCGAATCGCTGGAACAGAACCAGATCGTCAAAACGATCCGCGGGCGCATGGTCGACCACCACCAGAACGTTGCGATCTTGCCCTACCTCCTGGGTGACTTCGGCACGATGCTGCTCGAAACGGCCAAGTCGCCATCGATGCTCGACTACCTCGATAACCGCATCAACTTCGAAGCCGAAGTCGTCAACGACAAGGTCTTCGGCGGGAACGACAACTACGCCCGCGAGGTCATGGAGCTTCACACCATCGGGGTGAACGGTGGCTACAACGAGCTCGACATCACTGAGGCTGCCCGCATCCTCACCGGCTGGTCGGTGACGAACGACGCCTACTTCTTTAAGCAGGCCCGCCACGACTTCAATGCCAAGACCGTCATGGGTGTCCCGTACCCCGCAGGCGGCGGCGAAGAAGAAGGCGTCGCCTTCCTCGACTTCTTGGCCAACCATCCGTCGGCGCCCGATTTCTTAGCCGGCAAGCTCGTCGCTCGGTTCATCAACGAGATCCCTCCGGCCGGCGCGAAGGCCGCCGTCCAAGCGGCCTACGGCCCCAACCGAGACCTCGGCGCGATGACAACAGCCATGCTGAACCATCCCGACTTCTTGGCCGAGGCGAACTTCCGCGCCAAGGTCAAACCGCCGTCACGATTTGTCAGCAGTGGGCTCCTCGCGATGGGGGCCAAAGACTTCGCCGACTGGTCCGGCATCGAAGCCGACCTGGTCGACGGGATCGTCGACGCCGGCGAAACCCCGTACGTGGTCGGACCTCCAACCGGTTATCCAGAACAGTCCGACTTCTGGGTTTCCAGTGCCTCGATGCTGAGTCGATTCACGATCGCCGAACGCATCGCCTATCACCCGCCCTTGATCGCGAAACTACGGGCCCGCTCCTCAACGCTCGGCAACGACACCATCGACACGGTCGACGCTGTCGCCGCCGAGATGGTCCCCGGCGGACTGTCGAACGACTCACGCGTCGCCGTGCTCGACCACGTCGCCGCCAACGCCGCAAACAGCGATGGCCGTGTCAGCGCCGCCGCCCACCTGATCATGTGCTCGCCCGAGTTCGTGAGGTACTGACATGTCGTTCTCGAACACGCCCCGCTCCTCGACCCGACGGCGCTTCCTCAAGGGCTTGACCTCGGCTGGCGTCGTGACCTTCGTCGGCACGGGCCTCGCCGTACCCGGACGCAACCCGCTGACCGCATGGGCACTCCCTGGCGCTGGCAACGACACCGTCCTCGTGAGCATCTTCTTGCGCGGCGCCGCCGACGGCCTCAACATTGTGTGCCCCCACGGCGACAGCGACTACTACGCCCAACGCGGCGACTACGCGCTCGGCCCGGGCGAGTTCAACGACCTCGACGGGTTCTTTGGCCTCGGAACCGACTTCAACGCGCTGCTGCCGTTCTGGGCCGAGAAGCGCATGGCGTTCGTACACGCCGTCGGCAGCCCGCTCCCGACCCGCTCGCACTTCGTCGCCCAGCCGAACATGGAATCGGGCCTCGGCCTCGGCGGCTGGCTCCAACGCTCGATCGCTGCCAGCAGCTTCGCCGGCGCAGGCGCCGGACTGAGCATCGGGGACCGCACCAGCCCACAGCTGTCCGGGCCCTACAGCGGCGCAGTCGTTGACACCGTCGCGGACACGATCGATGCGGGCATCAGCTTGTCTGTTGTCCGTCCCGCACTCGAAGCCTTGTACCAAGGCCAAGCGGCACCGGCACTTGAAAGCACCGCGGTGATGAGCGCCCTGTCGACCATCGACGACATCTCGAGCATCGCCGACCCGGCGCCCGGCGCGTTTCCGAACACGAACCTCGGACGCGACCTCGGCGAAGCAGCGACGCTCATTCGAGCCGACATCGGCGTTCGTGCCGTGGCCGTCGATTCGACGAACTGGGATCACCACACCGACGGACTCGCTCGCATGACCGACCGCGGCGGACGATTGAGCGACGCCATTGCCGCGTTCATCGCCGACCTGGGCTCGCACGCCTCACGCGTGCTGGTCGTCGTCTCGAGCGAGTTCGGGCGCACCGTGCAGGACAACGGCTCCGGCGGTACCGACCACGGTCGCGGCAACATGATGATGGTCGTCGGCGACGCACTCGACGGCATGGGCGGCGGCAAGGTTCTGACCCCTGGAGGCTGGCCGGGTCTCGCCGGACCTGATCTCGACGGGAACGCACTCGCCATCACCACCGACTTCCGCAGCGTGTATGCCGAGCTCGCCGACCGGCACCTCGGTATCGCCGACACGGCCTCGATCTTCCCCGGCTTCCAGCGAGAGAACATCGGACTGCTCTACGCAGCCGGCGACGTCGACGGCTCGGGCAGCCTCGATGCCAACGACGTCCAAGCCGTGCTCGACGGCAATGTCCGGGCCGGCGCAAACCGGGCTGCTGACGTTGACGGAGACGGAGACGCCGACCTCACCGATGCGCTCTTGCTCGCACAACAGGTTGGAGGCGGCCAATGATCCGCTCACGCCTGCGCTGGCTGGTCCCTGCGTTCCTCATCGGCGCCCTACTCGCCACCGGCCTCGTGCTCGGCGCCAGCAGCCGCACTGTCGACAGCTTCCAAGGCGCCAACGAATTCCAGCTCTGGGTCTCCGGAACCGTGATCGAGAACGACGGCGACAGCGCCGCCATCACCCTGACGGTGTCACCGGCCCGCACGCAAGCATCGGCGGTGCGCGGTTCGCTCGCCTTCGACGCGAGTCTGGTCGACTTCCAAGACTGCGATGGCCTCGTCCAGTGGGTGTCGTGCACCGAGTCCACCCCCGGCGTGATCCTGTTCGAAGCCGTCACGGCAACCCAGTGGGATAGCCCCACCGATCTCCTTCGTGTCAACGTGACCGCTCGCGGCATCGTCGAGCCATCGCTGCTCGACATCACGATTGAGCAAGGCCTGGCCGCATCGACTGCCGATCTGTCCGGAAACGCAATCGACGCGAACATCGCACCGCTGCAGACCGGCGATGTGAACTGCAACGCCGACATCGATGTCACCGACGCCATGGTCATCGCCCAGTACGACGCCGGCATTCGCGAAGACGTCACCACCTGCGCAGGCCTCGACCAGGCAACACAGCTCAACGTCGCCGCCGCCGATTTCAACGGCGACCTGAAGAGCGACGTGGTCGACGCACTGCTCATCGCGCAGTGCTCGGTCGGCATCACCAATCCGTTCTGCGAAGGCTGACGCCAGCAGGCTGAGCCGAGCGAAGGTACATTTCCGCGGTGGTCTCGACCCCGCTTCCCGGTCCCTGGCGTGGCCACGCAACAACCGACGATCTTCGTCGCGAGGCCATCGAGCCGTCCTTCGATGACTCCGCCTGGCTGCCGATGTCGGTTCCAGGCCACTGGTCCGAACATGATCGGCTTCGCTCGCGGCGCTCGGTGCTCTATCGCACCACGTTCTCGCTTCCTGTTGCGGACCGTGACGAGAACAGCCGTCACTGGATCGTGTTCGACGGCATCTGGCAAAGCGCGGACGTCTGGCTCGACGGGCACTACCTGGGGCCGACTGACGGTTGGTTCACCGCCCAAGAGTTCGAGATCACCGACGCGCTCAGCGATAGCGACGATCACCAGCTCCTCGTCGAGATCATGGCCCCAGCGCGAACCGTTGACGGCCCGAGCCGCAGCCTGAGCGGGATCTACGACGACACCGATGTCGTCGGCCACGACAACCTCGGCGGCATCTGGAAGTCGGTCCGAGTCGTGTCGACTGGGCCCGTCCGCATGACGAAGAAGCGGGTGGTGTGCACCGACGCCAACGCCGAATCCGCGACCCTGCATCTGCGCTGTCACGTGTTGTCCGAAGAAAGCACCGGCGCGACGATCGTGACGACCGTACGACCACCGGGCGGCGGCGCGCCGATCACCGTGCGCCAGGATCACGAACTCGCCAGCGGATCGACCGTGCTCGAGTGGGACGTCCGCATCGCTAACCCCCAGCTGTGGTGGCCATGGGAACTCGGCGACCAGCCGCTCTATCGAGTGTCGGTGAGTGTCGAGCTCGACGGTTCGATCTCCGGTATCTGGGACCGCACCGTTGGCCTGCGCACGGTCAAGATGAAGAACTACGTGCTGACGATCAACGGCGAGCGACTCTTCGCACGCGGTGTCGATATGTGGCCGACCAGTGCGCTTCCGGCCGACGCCGACCCTGACCGAATTCGCGGCGATGTCGACCTCGCCCGCGATCTCGGCCTCAACTTGTTGCGACTCGAAAGCCACGTTGCGCGCCCTGAGCTCTACGACGCGGCCGACCGGGCGGGCATGTTGATTTGGCAAGACCTGCCAATGCGCGGCGAGGTCAAGCGCACCGTGCAAGGGACTGCGGTCGAGAGCGCCCATCGTTTGGTCGACGAACTCGGTGGGCATCCGTCGATTGCGGTCTGGTGTGCGCACTACGATTCGGCGGGCACGACGACGGGCCCGCGTCCGGCGACTGCCTTGCCGACACGACGAAGCCTGTTCGGCGTCGCAAAGCAGCAAGCGCCCACATGGACGAAGTCGGTGCTCGACCGACTCGTCGGGCGCGCGTTTCGACGGGCCGACCCGAGCCGCCCCGTCGTCGAGAGTTCAGGAACCTGGCCCAGTGCGCCCAGCTTCGATGGGACCGATACGCATCTGCGGTTCGGTTGGAACAGCGGGACAGGCCGCGACCTCGAGGTCTTCGCTCGCCGCATCCCGCGTATGGTTCGATGGGTCAGTTCGTTCGGTGCCCAAGCCGTCCCCAATCACGCCGACGTGCCGATCCGGAACTGGCCTGCCGACCTCAACCTGCTCGCCGAGCGCCATGGCCTGATGCAATCCGCGTTCCGCCAGTACCTGCCGACCGACGACTATCCCGACGCGACCGCTTGGATCGCGGCCTCGCAGGCGTATCAAGCGACCGTGCTCCGCCGCCAGATCGAGACGCTGCGGCGACTCAAGTACAAGCCGACCGGCGGCTTCACCTTTGCCGCCCTGGCCGATGCTCGACCGGCGATCTCGTTCGCCATTCACGATCACGACCGCAAGCCGAAGCAGGCCGCAGGCGCTGTCCGGGCCGCGTGCCGTCCAATCATCGTCGTCGCCGACCGGCTTCCCGTCGAGCTACGCCCGGGCGATGCGGTGTTGCTCGATGTCCATGCCATCTCCGATGAGCGCTCGCCGATCGAGGGACTTCGCGTGCACGCCCAACTCGAATGGTGCGGTGGCTCGCACCAGTGGGCATGGACCGGGGCGGTCGGCGCGGACGACGTCGCCCGGATCGGTTCGATCAACTGGATTGTTCCCGATGCCCCGGGACCGGTGGCGCTGCACCTCCGCCTTACCCGCGACGCCGAAGAGCTCTCGGACAACCATTACCGAGGCGCAATTACCCCGTCGCTCTGAGCGGTTGCCTCGGATGCCAGAAACCCCAGATGCCGCCTACCTGGGATGACACGCTGTGTGAAGCAGCACCACCACCCGCTTGGTCGACCGAATTACAGTCCGGCCATGCGTAATTGGGCGTTGTGGGACCGAGTGCTGGACGGCGGTTGGCTGTCGCTCAACCTGGCGTACTTCGTCTACGCAGTGTCCGGCTTGTTCCGAGACATGCTGCGATTGCGTCTTATGTTGCTCGGCGCGACCGCGTTGTTCATCATCTACGGGGTCGTGGCAGAGATCTGGTCAGTGTTCTGGTGGAACCTGCCGGTCGCGACCGTGCATGCATGGGGAATTTGGATGCTGCTCAAGCAGCGGCGAGCCGTCACCCTCGGTGCCGAGGCCGAAGCCGTTCGCACACTGCTCTACCCGAACCTCGACCGTGTTCTGTTCAACCAGATGTGGCACGCAAGCGAGGAGCAGACCGTCTCGAACCAGGTGCTGATCACCAAAGGCGAACCCGTCGACGAACTGTTCCTGATCCTCGATGGCGACGTTGACGTGGCAGTGCGCGACGACCTCGTCCTGCGGTTGGGGCGGCTCCGCATCGTTGGCGAGATGAGCTCAGTCACCGGTAGCAATGCAACGGCGACCGTGACCGCCAACGACAACGTTCGCCTACGGACCTGGGGTAAAGAGAAGTTCGCTCGCCTCCTCGAGGATCACCCGGAGATTGAACGGGCGCATCTTCGAGCAGTCGGTCACGAACTCGCTCGCAAGCTGACCTAAGCGGTCACCAGGTCATGGTGCTCTGGGTTGTCGCGAATGTGGCCGGCTGCGAACGGACAACGCGGCACCACCGTTCGATCTGACGATCGGATCAGTTGCAGCGTGCCATCCATCAACTCGGCCGCATAGCCGTTACCTCGGTGCTCTGGGGCCGTCTCGACGTGCGGAATCACGATGCTCTGCTCGTCATCAGGATTCGGGCGATAGCTCGCAAAGCTGACGACTTCGCCTTGGTGAAGCAACTCGAACCGCTGCAGCGTCTGGTTCTCGACCACCGCACCTCGCTCCGTTGCCCCGGGATGTGAAGGCTCCGGTTCCGATGCCTCGGCGACCGTCTCGACCGAATACCCGGCGGCCACAAGTTCGTCGAGCTTGGCGGCCAGCGCCTCGTTCGATGGCTCAACCAGGTGCGAGTCGTCGCTGAACACGATCACCGGGATCTTCTTCACCCCGTTGTTGCGTTCAAGGACCCGTTCGGTCTCGTCGGGATTGTCGACCAAGTCGACATAGTCATAGGCAACGTTGCGCTCGTCAAAGAACGCCTTGGCTCGGCGGCAGTCACCGCACCAGTCGGCGCCATACATCGTGATGCTCATGTTGGAGAGAACCCGGCAACCGCCCGACGTGTTCCCGTCACGGCTCGCTTAGCTCCAGGGACGCTTGCGGCGGCCGATGCGACCAATGCCGAATCCGATGAAGAGCATGCTTGCGCCAGCCAGTGCAACGGTCGCGGATTCGACACCCGTCTCGGGCAGCCGCTCGTCGATGTTGGGAAGCGTGCCGTTGTCGTCTTCCTCAGGTTCGGGCTCTTCGGGTTCAGCCTCTTCTTCGATTGCAGGCTCTTCTTCGGGCTCAGGCTCTTCTTCGACTTCGGTCGCGGGTTCTTCCTCGGCGGGTTCTTCCTCGACCGGCGCTGGGGTCGCATCGTCATCGACGGTCACGACCCAGACGCTGGTCAGACGACTCGATGGGTCATAGAGCACGGTCGAGGTCTGGTCATCGCCGTAGATGCCGGCCTGGGGACCAACAGCTTCGCTGGCCCGGAAGCTCAATCCGACAGGATTGTCGTCGAACAGCACCCGCTCGCGTCCTTGGTCGTCTGCGCTCCACTCGAGGCGGACGTCGCCGTAGATGTCTTCGGCGTCACCGATCAGTGAACGGGGACCGATGCCCTCGGTGGTTTGGTAACTCTCGTCGAGCACGATGATCGTCTCGATCGTGCCGTCATCGGTCGCGGGAATCAGCAGGTGGACTGTGCCGTCGAGTGACACGACATAGCCATCGAGGTCCGGAGCGATCGGCACCTCGTCGCCAAGCACGTACGAATCTGGCAGCGCGCCACGCACCTCGTCGATGGTCGAACCGAGCGTGACCGGGCCTACGCCTTCGTCCGAAATGGTCCACGAATCCTGGGCGGTGGCAGCGCCGCCAAGCACGGCGATCAGCAAGACCGCAAGCGCGCTGGTGAGCACGGCGCGAAGAAGAACCGACCGGTTGGTCTCAAGCATCCGACAAATGTAATTCGATTTAAGCCACAGAAGTGCTATTTGTGCACATTGTCCACACTGTCCACATTGGCGAGTCTTCGACGGGCCAGCCGAACCCGCGGGGCATCGGTCACGAACCCGGCGAGACGATGGGCTTCGTTCCGCCTGCAGTCACCCGGTATCGTGGCCCCAGACATTGGAAGCTGCGGAAACCGCACCATGCGGATCCGACAGCCCTGCATCCGTTGCCTCGAGAAGAGCATCGAAGAAGAGTTGGTGAGATGGCCGTCACGCAACGCCCTCAAGACAAGCTGCGCACGCCCAAACCGATCAATAAGCCACCGCGCATCACGATGCCGTGGCCGCTGAATCTGTATCAGACAGCGATCGGTAAGAAGTGGGTTATGGCCCTGACCGGTATCGGTCTCGTCGGGTTCGTGATCTCGCACCTGATCGGCAACCTGAAGCTGTATCAGGGCCAGTTCAAGGTCGCGGAGTACGCCGAAAGCCTCCGCACCCTTGGCGACCCGATCCTGCCCAAGTACACCGTGCTCTGGATCCTGCGCATCGGCCTTATCGCCATGTTCATGCTGCACATACACGCTGCAATCTCACTTACCCGCATGAATGCTGCGTCGAACGCTCGCTACCAGTCGAACCGTGACTTCCAGTCGGCGAACTTTGCCAGCCGCACCACGCGGATCACCGGCATCATCATCACCGTCTTCATCATCTGGCACTTGGCCGACCTGACCTGGGGCTGGACTGCCGGTTTCATGGGCTGGCGCGGCGACGGCTTCAACTACGGCGATCCGCTCTGGAACGTCGACAACTCGATGTCGAACATCGTGATCGCCATTTGGTACATGATCGCGAGCGTGGCCGTGGCCGTGCACTTGTTCCACGGCATCCGTTCCGCGTTCACCAGCCTCGGCATTAACAGCCCGAAGTTCAACCAGCTCCGTCTGCCCATTGCGGCAGGAATTGCTGGTTTGGTTCTCGTCGGCAACCTGTTGTTCCCCATCATGGTGCAAGCAGGTGTGCTCGAAGCCGATGAACCCGCTCCGATCGAGGAATGGGTCAAGGCCGACTTTGCGAAGGAGCTCGCAGAATGATTGGTTCTCTCGATAGCCGGCTGCCCGCCGGTTCAGCCGACAACATCCAGGACGCGTGGACCAACCACAAGTTCTCGATGAAGCTGGTCAACCCGGCCAACAAGCGCAAGTTCGAAGTCATCGTCGTCGGCAGCGGCCTGGCCGGTGCCAGCGCCGCGGCAACGATGGGCGAGCTCGGCTACAAGGTCAAGCTGTTCACGTTCCACGACTCGCCTCGCCGTGCGCACAGCATCGCCGCGCAGGGTGGCATCAACGGCGCGAAGAACTACCAGAACGATGGCGACTCGGTTCACCGCCTGTTCTACGACACCGTCAAGGGTGGCGACTTCCGCAGCCGCGAAGCCAACGTGCATCGCCTGGCCGAGGTCAGCGTCAACATCATTGACCAGGCCACCGCTCAGGGCGTGCCGTTCGCACGTGACTACGGCGGCCTGCTCGACAACCGTTCGTTCGGCGGCGCCCAGGTGAGCCGCACGTTCTACGCCCGAGGCCAGACCGGCCAGCAGCTGCTGCTTGGCGCCTACTCGGCGCTCATGCGCCAGGTCGGCGAAGGCTCCGTCGAGATGCACACCCGCACCGAGATGCTCGACCTCGTCGTCCACGACGGCGCCGCTCGCGGCATCGTCGTACGTGACCTCATCACCGGCGATGTCACCTCGCACTCCGGCCACGCCGTCGTGCTCGCCACCGGTGGCTACGGCAACGTCTACTACCTGTCGACCAACGCCATGATGAGCAACGTCACCGCTGCGTGGCGTGCCCACCGCCGTGGCGCCATGTTCGCCAACCCGTGCTACACGCAGATCCACCCGACCTGCATCCCGTCGAGCGACGAGTTCCAGTCGAAGCTCACCCTCATGTCCGAGTCGTTGCGTAACGACGGCCGCATCTGGGTGCCCGAGGGCTTCGATGACAACCGCGCCGCGGCGAACATCCCCGAGGCCGAGCGCGACTACTACCTCGAGCGCAAGTACCCAGCGTTCGGCAACTTGGTGCCCCGTGACGTTGCGTCTCGCAACGCCAAGACCGTGGTCGACCAGGGTCGTGGTGTCGGCACGCTCAAGAACGGCGTGTTCCTCGACTTCGCCGACGCGATCGCACGCGACGGCAAAGACACGGTTGCGGCCAAGTACGGCAACCTCTTCGACATGTACGAGCGCATCACCGGCGAGGATCCGTACAGCCAGCCGATGCGCATCTACCCCGCCATCCACTACACGATGGGTGGCCTGTGGGTCGACTACGAACTCCAGAGCAACGTGCCTGGCCTGTTCGTGCTCGGCGAGGCCAATTTCTCTGACCACGGCGCCAACCGCCTGGGTGCTTCGGCGCTCATGCAGGGTCTCGCCGACGGCTACTTCGTGTTGCCGTACACGATCGGCAACTACCTGGCTGACCAGCTCGGTGACCGCCCGATGGACGCTGGCGATGCCCCGTTCCGTCAGGTCGAGGCCGAAGTCAACGAGCAGACCAACAAGTGGCTGTCGACGAACGGCACCAAGTCGGTCGACTACTACCACCGTGAGCTCGGCAAGATCATGTGGGACTACATCGGTATGGAGCGCAGCGAGAACGGCCTCGAAAAGGCCATCTCCGAGATCCCAGCGCTCAAGGCCGAGTTCCACAAGAACGTCCGCATCCTGGGCAACGGCGACGGTTTGAACCAGTCGCTCGAAAAGGCCAACCGTGTCGCCGACTTCTTCGAACTCGGCGAGCTGATGGCCCGTGACGCACTCGCCCGCGAGGAAAGCTGCGGCGGCCACTTCCGAGCCGAGCATCAAGATGCCGAAGGCGAAGCGGACCGCGACGACGAGAACTTCCAGCACGTGGCGGCGTGGGAATGGACAGGCGTTGACTCGGTCCAGAACCGCCACATCGAAGATCTCGAGTTCAACTACGTCATCCCGAGCAAGCGCTCGTACAAGTAACGCCGGGCCAGGAGAGCACAATGAGCGAAGAGACACTCAACATCACCCTCAAGGTCTGGCGCCAGGATGGCCCCGAGGACCGTGGACGTTTCGAGACGTACCAAGCGGACAACATCAGCACGCATGCCTCGTTCCTCGAGATGCTTGATGTCGTCAACGAGAACCTGAACGAGGCCGGTCAAGAACCGATCGCGTTTGAGAGCGATTGTCGCGAAGGCATTTGCGGTACCTGCAACCTGATGATCGACGGCAAGGCACACGGTCCTGAAAAGGGCACGGCGACCTGCCAGCTGCACATGCGGAAGTACTCCGACGGCGACACGATCGTCATCGAGCCATTCCGTGCCGCTGCGTTCCCGATCATCAAGGACCTGGCGGTCAACCGTTCGGCCCTCGACGCGATCGTGATGGCCGGTGGCTTCATTTCGGTCAACACCGGTGCGGCTCCCGACGCCAACCTGATCCCGGTCCCCAAGGCAGCGGCTGACCAGGCGTTCGATGCGGCGGCCTGCATCGGCTGTGGCGCCTGTGTGGCGGCATGCCCGAACAGTGCCGCCCAGCTGTTCACCAGCGCCAAGGCACAGCACATGAACCTGCTTCCGCAGGGTCAGGCTGAGCGGTGGAAGCGGACCGAGGCCATGGTCGAGACCATGGAGATGTTCTTCGGATCCTGCACGAACCACGGCGAGTGCCACGATGCGTGCCCCAAGGAGATCCCGCTGGATCTCATTGCGTGGACCAACCGTGACTACATCAAGTCCAAGAACAAGAACCGCAAGCTGGCTGGCCAACGAGGCTAAGTAGCTTCACCACTCGTTCGAAATCTGTCGACTTCTCGCCTCAGGGCGAATCGAAGTCGACAAATTTCGTCGTTTTGGCCGCAGAACGATCAGCCATCGATGTGTTCGCGCGCCCCGGATCAAGTGATCGGATCAAGTGGAGAAGTGCTGGGTCACTCAGCTCACGCGCGCTGAGGCCTGATGACCCAAATGGAGATCGTTTCAGGTGGTCGGGACCATCGGCCCATCAAGCAGCCGTCCTGGGGTACCGATTGGCGTGACGTGCTACACAACACCCCTGCATTGGTCACCCGTCGAGGGCGCTCCCGCTCTGCCCTCGCGTTGGTGCTCATCGTCGCCGTCCTGATCCCGCTGCTCGCAACGGCGGCGGACGCCCAAGTCGACGGAACCCAAACCAACAATGAGCCGCTCGTGGCGGGCACCAGCGATGGTGCCCAGCCGGAACGTGCGGGACAGCCCGGCGGTCAGGTGCAAGCTCCAGAGACGCCAGCAGGCGAGCCGGAAGCCTCCCAGCCAGAAGCCAGCCAGCCCGGTGCGAGCCAGCCCGGTGACACCGCCACCCAGCCCGGCGCTTCACCTGACGACACGATCGACAGCAGCGATGAACCGATCGAGCAGGCGGAGCTGTTGCACTGGCGCCGCTACGCCCGCGCCACCAAAGAACTCGTCATCACCGAAGTCATGCAGAACCCCCAGGTCACCTACGACTCGCTGGGCGAGTGGTTCGAGGTCTACAACCCGTACAACCGCTCGATCCGCCTCAACGGCTGGATCATCGGCGACCTCGGATTCGACCAGCACGTCATCGACTCGGACCGAGACGTCGTCATCGAATCCGGCGGCTATCTCGTGCTGGGTAACAACCCCGACACCGCCACCAACGGTGGCGTCGAACTCGATTACTCCTACGGCCAAGCCGTGCAGCTCTTCAACTCGAGCGACGCCGTCATCCTCCAGCGCCCACGTGGCGCCGTCGCCGCTCGCGTTGCCTGGGACGACGGTGTTTCGTTCCCCGACCCGAACGGCGAGTCCATGGCGCTTCGCAACTTCTGGGACGACGACGAGATTGCCAGCAACTGGTGCGTGAGCACCGCCCAGTACGGCGCCGGCGATCTCGGCAGCCCTGGTGAACCGAACGACTGCACCGCTCCTGCCAGCCTCAAGATCACCGAGATCATGCAGAACCCCAACGCGGTCAGCGACAGCGTTGGCGAATGGTTCGAGGTCACGAACCTCGGCTCTGGCCCCGTCGATCTCGCCGGTTGGACGATCCGTGACGACGACGTTGACCGTCACGTGATCACCGCGTCGGTCCCACTCGGCGCCGGAGAGCGAGTCGTGCTCGGCCGCAATGCCGACCGCGACGTCAATGGACGCGTCGACGTCGACTACGCCTATGGCGACGACATCCGCCTCTACAACAGCTGGGACGAGATCGTCCTGGTTGACCCGCAAGGACGTCGAGCCGATCGAGTCAAGTGGAACGACGGCCGCACGTTCCCCGACCCCACCGGTTCTTCGATGAGCATCATCGACGAGCGGGGCGAAAGCGAAGCTGGTGCCAACTGGTGTGCGGCAGGCACTCCGTTCGGTGCTGGTGATCTCGGCACCCCAGGCGCAGCTACCGTGTGCTCCGGCACCGTGGTCGAGCAAGGGCCGGCGCTCACGATCTCAGAGGTCATGCGCAACCCCTCGGCCGTCTCCGACAGCGTCGGCGAGTGGTTCGAGGTGCACAATCCGAACCCGTTCGCCGTCGATCTCGCTGGCTGGGTCATCCGTGACCACGACTCGAACTTCCACGTCATCACCGACACGGTGAACGTCAGCCCTGGCGGCTACGCCGTGTTGGGCCGCAGCGCCGACAACCCCGGGCCAAGCCACGCCTATGTCTACGACGACGTGATCCTGCACAACGGCTCCGACGAGCTGGTGCTCGTGAATCCAACCGGTGCGATCGTCGACCAGGTCGTTTGGAACAACGACGAGTTCCCGGCCGAAGCTGGCGCCTCGATGGCCCTGTCGGACCTGGCGCTCAACAACGACGCCGGCGAGAGCTGGTGTGCTTCGACACCGGACCTTGGCAATGGCGACCTCGGCACGCCCGGCGCCGCCAACGTCTGCGACCAGCTTCCCAGCGACGCGACGCTCGTCATCAGTGAGCTGATGGCCAACCCCTACAACAGCTACGACAGTGCAGGCGAGTGGTTCGAGCTCCACAACGTTGGCCCGGTCGCCGTCGACCTCAAGGGCTACACCATCAAAGACGAGGACTTCAACGAGTTCACGATCGACACCTCGCTGGTCGTCGACCCTGACGGCTACCTCGTCCTCGGACGATTCGACGATCCCGCCCTCAATGGCGGCGTCATGGTCGACTACGTCTACGGCACCGAGATGGTGCTGATCAACAGCGGCGACGAACTCGTCATCCTCGACACCGACCGCAAGGTCGTCGACCGGCTCGTATGGGGCACCGGCACCGACTTCGCCATCCCATCTGGCGCATCGCTGCAGGTCGTTGACATCGCCGCAGACAACTTCGCCTTCTCCGCATGGTGCGAAGCCGGGATCTCGATGCCCGGCGGCGACGCAGGCACCCCAGGGCTGCCCACCAACTGCGACCCCGAACCCGACGACGAGAACTACCTGCCCGAGTACGACCACAAGCGCTGCTCACGCCGCAACCTGCGAGCCATCGTCGGCACCGACGGTGACGACCTGCTCATCGGCACGAGCGGCCCCGATGTCTTCATCGGGCTTCGCGGCGACGACCGCATCGAAGGCCTCGGTGGCGACGACCTCATCTGCGCTGGCCCTGGCAACGACATCATCGATGGCGGCACCGGCAACGACATCATCCTTGCCGGCAGCGGTCAGGACACGATCGACAGCGGCGCCGGCAACGACTGGGTCTTCGCCGGACGCGGGAACGACTCCGTGCTTGCTGGATCAGGCAACGACTCGGTGAGTCTCGGCCCTGGCAATGACAAGGTCGACGCCGGTTCCGGCAACGACAAGGTCACCGGCAACCGCGGCACCGACACCATCGACGGCGGCAGCGGCGCCGACATCTGCCGCAAGGCAACCACGACCTACAACTGTGAGAGCTGACTCGGCCAGCGGACCTCACGGGCTGCGAATGAACTGACCGGCTCGTCGAGTGCCACCGTAAGGTGGCTCGATGTCCTCCCCGCCTCGTCCGGTCGCTCACCGGACGAGTTTCCAGGGGTGGCGAGTCGTCCGATCCGCCGCAGTCGTCTGGGGCCTGCAGTCACTCGTCTGGATCCAGGGCTACGGCAATCTCGCCGTTCAGCTCCGCGACCAGTTCGGCTGGTCGAAGACCTTCTTCTCGATCGGCTTTGCGGCGACTCGAGCCGAAAGCGCCCTCCTCGGGCCGCCGCAAGGCGTCGCGCTCCGCCGTTGGGGCGTGACGGCCATGATGCGCCTGGGCGCCGTGCTCATGCAGATCGGCTACATCGGCATGGCACTGATGCAGAACCGCACCCACTTCCTGCTTGCGCTCCTGTTCATCGCCCTCGGCAGTACCTTCTCAGGCTTCTTGACGATCACGTCGGCGATGGTCAGCTGGTTCGAACGCAAGCGAGCCCGAGCGCTGTCGTACGCGTCGATGGGGTTCGCGATCGGCGGACTCGGCGGCCCGATCATGGTGCTGCTGTTCAACGCGATCGGATGGCGCTGGACGCTCGCCATCGCCGGCACGATCCTGTCGGTTCTTGCGTGGACCGCCGCCCCGATTATCGGGCTGTCCCGCGAAGAACTCGAGGAACACCGCGACGGGATCGACCCCTCCGTCGCCGCCGCCATGCCGAGCGCCGAAGGCGTCCAGGCCAACGACTTCACCGCCAAAGAAGCGCTACGCACGCGGGCGTTCTGGATGATCGCGCTCGGCCACGGCTCAGCACTTCTGGTCGTCAGTTCGGTGATGAGCCACCTGCAACTGTTCTTGACCGAGGACCTCGACTACTCAGCCCAAGGCGCCGCCGTCGTCGCCGGCATGGTGCCGCTGTTGCAGCTCGTCGGCACCGGTCTCGGCGGGCCACTCGGCGATCGTTTCAACAAACGAGCCATCGCCAGCGTCGCCATGTTGGGCCACGGCATCGGGCTCCTGCTACTGACGTACGCCCAGAACTTGTGGATGATCGCGGGCTTCATCGTGCTGCACGGATTGGCCTGGGGAACCCGAGGTCCTCAAATGAATGCATTGCGGGCCGACTACTTCGGTACGACTTCCTTTGGGACCATCATGGGGTTTTCGGCGCTTATCACCACGATCGGGGCTATGACCGGCCCCTTGCTCGCGGGCGCGCTGGCAGATGCGACCGGCGACTACCGCCTCGGTTTCACCCTGCTCGCCGCTGGGACGATGCTCGGACTTGTGTTCTTCGTCTTGGCAACACCGCCGACGACCCGGATTGAGAGACCACAATGAGCAGCACCATGACCTCTTCGTCTTCTCCGACGCTCGACACGAACCGCCGCTGGGTCCAAGCCCTGTTCAATCTCGGACGCGGGTTCGCCATGGGCGCCGCCGACATCGTTCCCGGCGTCAGTGGCGGCACCGTCGCCCTGATCCTGGGCATCTACGAGCGGCTGCTCTCTTCGGTCCGTACCGGGGCCCGGTCGCTTGCTCGACTCCTCCGAGGCGACATCGCTGGATTCCGCACCCAGTTGGCGAACATCGAGTGGTCGCTCATCATCCCGCTGCTCGCCGGCGTCGGTGCTGCGGTCATCGCGCTGTCGTCGCTCATCGACCGGCTGCTGGTCGACGAGCCCGAGGCCATGGCCGGCTTGTTCTTCGGTCTGGTTGTCGCATCGATCTTGATCGCATGGAAGCTGCTCGATCGCCGCGACAGCACCCGCATGGCGGTGCTCGTCGTCGTCGCCGTGGTGGCGTTCTTCATTCTCGGGTTGCAGTCGGGCGTCGCCTCATCGCCGCCGCTGCCCTACTTCTTCTTCTCCGGTGCGGTTGCGATCTGCGCCATGATCCTGCCCGGTGTCAGCGGATCGTTCCTGCTCCTCATGCTCGGCATGTACGGACCGTTCGTCGGCGCCGTGCATGATCGGCTGCTGCCTGAGATCGCCGTGTTCGGCATCGGGGCCATTACCGGCCTCGCCTTGTTCAGCACGCTGCTGACCTGGGTGCTTGAACGCCACCGCGACACCCTGCTCGCTGCCCTGATCGGCCTGATGGCCGGATCGTTGCGAGTCCTCTGGCCGTGGCCAAATGGCGTTGGCGTCATCGGCGAAGAAGACGAACAGATCAGCGGCACTGGCATCGAGTTGCCCGACACCATGGGCGACGCTGTCCTACCGATCGTGCTTGGCGTCGTCGCCTTCGCGATCGTGATGGTCGTGACGGCGCTCGCTCCCGACGAGCAGCACTAGAAGCCCGCAACGCAAGCTGGCGCCGCGGTCGGAGCCGGGTCCGGGCTAGTTGCGGTCGACGCTGAGGTCGACGCTGGCTGCGCCAGTCGTCGACGTCACGCCCACGAACCGATCACGGTCGGTCGCTGCGAAGCGCTGACCTGGATCGCTCGCCGTGATGTTGTAGTTGCCCGTGTCGAGCCCTTCGATGCGGTACTCGCCCGTTGTGGTCGTGTACGAGCAGGCCTGGGTGCCGATGACGGGCATCGTGGCGCAGACCTGGATGCCGAAGATGGCATCGCCGGTCGAGGCGACGGTCACGGTGCCGGAGACCGTTGATGGATCGCCCGCGATTGCTGCTGGCGACGTGGCGGGAGTGTCGACAACAGGTTCGACCTCGTCGACGGCGGAGGGCTGCAGCGCAGCAACAATCCCGGTCGTCATCGATGGCGACTCGACGTCGACGATCTCGGTCACCGATGCGTAGAGACCGGCGGGATCACTGATCACGACCGTGTAGGTGCCCGATGCCAGGCCTTCGAGCACGAAGGTGCCTAGGCCCGAGGTCCGGACACACGTGGGCGCCTGATCGTCAGCGGCGGCGCACACATCGATGTCGTAGAGGCCAATGCCAGACCCGGCGTCGGTCACATCGCCGGTCATGGACCCGAGGGATTCGACCATGTGGAGTTCGGCGCCGACGAGTTCAACATCGTCAAGGACCATGCCGGTTTCGTCGCTCGCTACGAGAACCTCGAGGTCGATGGGGACCGCACCTGCGTCGGCGGAGTCACCAGCCGTCGTGAAGGTGACAGTCACGAAGTCGTCTGCCTCGTCGAAGCCGTTCACGCTGAATCCTGCGAACCTGACCTGGCCATCTTCGACGCCGCAGACGCCATAGAACGAAACTTCGCAGCTGGCCGCCACAACCGACGCTTCGTCGAACGTCAGGCCAGCGGTCAGGGCTGCGATCTGAGATGTTCCCGGGTCGAGCGCGACGGTCACGGTGACCGTTCCGTCTTCGACGTCGCCTGGGTCGACCGTCAGGCGTGCCGCTTCAGTGGCTTGTGCATCGACCGAGTCAGGGCTACCGAGAAGGCCGAACACTGCGATCGCCGTCAGCACTGCGGCGAATGCAAGCAGGAGGGGTTGGCGAACATGCGAGATCATGTGTCCAGGGTACTCACTTCGGCCCGGCTCTGGCTGTAGGCAGAAGCCCCCGAAGCGTCTCACTCAGTGTGGGAAGTCGGCCGCGTAGTGCGCCGTTTCATCACCATTCCGCCGAGGACGCCCAAGACGGCGACCGCGACGACGGGCACGACCCACGAACGGCTCGAAGCGATGTCGGTGGCTTCCGCTTCGGATCCCGTCGCGGCAAGGCCCCGCGTCGACGTATCGCCAACCAAGTCGAGTCCGGCCAGGTCGGTGCCCCGTTCGAGTACAAAGTCGAACGCAGTCGGTGAGCTCGTGAACGTGAGTTCCGCGATGACCGCAGCTGTTTCCCAGCCCCCGAGGTTGAAGGCAGAGATGGCGACATCGCCATCGATCTGGGCACAAGCGCCAGAACCCGACGACAACACGCATTCGCCGCCTTCGAGCGGCGGCACACCACGAAGCTCGATCTGCAGGGTGCCAACGGTGGCAGAGATGTCGTCGATCGAGACCGTGATGACCTCGCCATCGACCTCAGCGATGAGCGAGTAATCGCTGGCTTGGCGGGCGTCGACACTCGGCGTTACGGCCGCGTTGGCCGCGCCGATAGACACGAGCAGCACGATCATGCTTAACCATCGCAGGCAGGCCCGACGTGGGCGAAGCGAGGATCGGTCCATGAACCGATCAGTAGTCCTGTGACTCCCGGCGGGAAGCCACCATGAGGACACCGCCGATGCTCAGGAACAGCACCGAGAGCGTGGCAAGCAATGGCGTGGCCGCGCCCGTGCGGGCAAGGCCTACACCGCTCTGACTGCCAGAGGCAGCACCAGAACCAGCCGTTGCGGCGCTACCAGACGTGCCGGTGTTGCCGCTGTTGGCATCCGCATCGCTACCAGCACCGTTGTCCTGGCTGCCGGTTCCGCCACCGGTGCCGAGCTCGCTCGGTTGGATGTCAGGAACGACGAAAGCAGCTTCGTTGCCAGAGAGCGAGAGTCTGTCTGGAGCGTTGCTGAACGGACCAGGATCAGGAAGCGCTGACGTCACGGTTGGTGCGGCCGTAGGCAAGACCACGGCAGTTGCTGTCGGGATCGGGGTCGCAGTTGCAGTCGGCACTGGAGTTACGCCCACAGGTAGCGGGGTACTCGTCGGCGTCACGGTTGGGGTCGACGTGGGAGTTTGCGTTGGCGTCGGTGTCACCGTCGCCGTTGGGGTTGCCGTCGCTGTTGGGGTTGCCGTCGGGGTCGGTGTCGGCGTCAGCGTTGGGCCACCAGGCGTCGCCGTTGGAGGGACCGGCGTCGCGGTCGGCGGAACCGGCGTCGCGGTCGGCGGAACCGGCGTCGCGGTCGGAGGCACTGGCGTTGCGGTCGGAGGGACCGGCGTTGCGGTCGGAGGGACCGGCGTTGCGGTCGGAGGGACCGGCGTTGCGGTCG
>CAZEMU010000038.1:0-25015 GCA_964513315.1 uncultured Acidimicrobiaceae bacterium
ACGACGGGTCGCGTCGGCAGTCGCCGTTTCGAACGAGATTCGCCCCTCGTTAGCGCGCCGGGACACCCGGCGCTGACCGTGATTCGACTCGCCGTCGATCCAACGACGCCCCGTGGGCTGTGCTACAACACCGGTCCACGTAATCCGCTCGAAGGGGGATGAGCCGACGTGACCTTGTGGATCCTGATCGCCGTGACGGCGATCGGCTCGGTCTACAGCCTGACGAACAAGCGAACCATCGATGGCGGCTGGCGGGCCGCTTGGTGGTTCGTTCTTCCGTCGTTGATCGGATTCCTGGCGTTCTTTCTGATCCCGACGATTCGTGGCGTCTACCTGAGCTTCACCGACTGGAACGCTCTGTCGAACAGCGGCGAGTTCATCGGCACCGAGAACTACACCCGCCTGTGGGACGACGCGCAATTCTGGAACTCGATGAAGGTCACGGCGTACTACGTTGCGATCAATATCGGCAGCCAGACGATCCTGGCAATCGGCATCGCGATCATGATGGATCGGCTCACGAAGTCGTCGACGGTGCGCAGCATCATCCTCTTGCCGTGGCTCATTCCGAACCTCGTTGCCGGCCTCTTGGCCCTGTGGCTACTCGATCCAAACCTCGGTGTCGTCAACGACATGCTCGGTTGGATTGGGCTCGGGCCGTACAACTTCTTCACCAGTACGTCGGGCGTGATCTGGACGGTGGCCGGGCTGAACACCTGGAAGTTCATGGGCTACACGGCGCTCTTGATCTTCGCCGGTTTGCAGACCATCCCTGCGAATCTCTACGAAGCCGCGGCGCTTGATGGGGCGAGTGAGTGGCAGATGATGAAGAACATCACCATCCCGCTGATGCGGCCCGTACTGGCGCTCGTCATGGTCGTGACGGTCGTGGGGTCGTTCCAGGTCTTCGACACAGTGCAGGTCGCGACTGGTGGCTTCAACGGTACGCCGGGTGGCCCGGTCAATCGAAGCCGAGTGATTTACCTGTACATCTACCAAACGGCATTCAAGTTCTTCGAGCAGGGGTTCGCGTCGGCGATGGCCGTGGTGTTGCTCATCGTGCTGATGGCGGTGACCGCGCTCCAGATGCGTCTCTTCCGAGCAAACGAAAGTGACCTCGCATCATGACGGCGCTTACCGATGTCGTTGGCTACGGCAACAAGTCGCTCCGGGCCCGGGTCAGTCGGCCGGCCGCCTGGCTATTTCTCGCCGTCATTATGGCGGTCACGATCTTCCCGTTTATCTGGGCGATCCGATCGGCACTGTCGACCAACCCGGCCCTCTTCGCCGGCGACTTTGACTTCACCTGGGCGAACTTCAAGCGCGTGCTCGGGTTCGCCAGCGAGGCCGAAATTCGCGAAGCCTCGGGCCGAGAAAACACCGGCGAGTTGAACTTCTTCCGAGCGCTGCGCAACAGCGTGATCATCGCAACGACGATCGCAGCTGGCCAGGTGTTCTTTTCGTCGATGGCGGCCTACGCGTTCGCTCGACTCAAATTCGCTGGCCGGGACCGCCTGTTCTTCCTGTACCTGACCGGCATGATGATCCCACCAATCATCACGTTGATCCCGAACGTAATCTTCATCAAGCAGATCGGTTGGATCTCGTCGCTTCCGGGCATTATCGCCCCGTTCTTCTTGATGACGCCGTTTGCGGTGTTCTTCATGCGTCAGTTCTTCTTGAACGTGAACCGATCGATCGAAGAAGCCGCACTCATCGATGGCGCGGGACACTTTCGGATCTTCTGGTCGATCACGATTCCGATGGTTCGACCCCAGATGATCACGCTCGGCGTACTCACGTATGTGACGGCGTGGAATGAGTTCCTGTGGCCGTTCGTCGTCGCACCTGCCGAAGAGACCGTGCAGCCGCTCACGGTGGCGCTTCAGGTGTTCAAGACCCAGCAACCGGGCAGCGCTCCCGACTGGTCGGGCCTATTGGCTGCCACATTGATCGCCGCCTTGCCGGTCTTGCTGATCTTCGCCGTATTCGGTAAGCGCATCGTCGACTCGATCCGCTTCACCGGAATCAAATAGTCGACAGAGCACATCCGCCGAACGACGTCAGATCGTGACGAGATCGGTCGCGACGTCTGCCTTGACAAAGGCTTCGATCGCTTCGGGGGCGAGGCCTTCGTCGCTGATCACGATGTCGGCCGCGCCGAGCGGCGCAATCGTGCCCAGACCGACGAGGCCCCACTTGGACGCATCGGCCAACACGCACACCTCGCGGGCCGCCGTGATGAATGCGAGATTGGTCTGTGCCTCGGCCAAGTTCGGAGTGGTGAACCCCGTCGCGTCAAACCCATGCACGCCCATGAAAAGTTGATCAAGGTGCAAGCCCGCTAGACATCGTTCGGCGATCGGGCCAACGATCGCATTCGAAGGCGTTGGGCTTCCGCCGGTGAGCACAACTTGGCGGTCGGTCGGTGTCGAAGTGCTGAGCGCACCGGCGATTGCGAGCGAGTTGGTGACCACCGTGAGCTCGGCGATATCGGCCAGGCGCGCAAGCATGTGGTAGGTCGTTGTTCCTGCAGTGATCCCGATCGCACTGCCGGGTCGAATCCGCGAGGCAGCTCGCGCCGCAATGGCTCGCTTCTCCGGAAGGCTCCGTTTTGACTTGACAGCAAAGCCGGGCTCGTCGACGCTCAACGCCGCCTGTTCCATCCGAGTGGCACCACCGTGTACCCGCACGAGCAGGTTCACCGAAGCGAGCGAATCGATGTCGCGGCGAATGGTCATCTCGCTCACGCCAAACCGGTCCGTGAGTTCACGAACCCGGACAGCGCCATGGATGTCGATCAACGAGAGGATTGCATCGCGCCGCTGACGACGCAACAAGGGCAGCTCGACCGGCGATGCCTCTGAACTCGCATTCGACGGTGCTGAACTACTCATCCGCACACCAATATAGGAAAAACCAACAGAAACGCACACCAAACGCCGCAGAACCAACACACATGCCCCCTTTTGTGCGTTCGAAGATGTTCGCCCGACGTGACCTCGGACACCACCACGGTTACGCTCACAAGACCAAATGGACCTGGAGGGGACCACATGAAGAATTTCCGGACCCTGCTCGCGCTGCTTATGGCGCTGGCACTCTTGGCCGCAGCATGCGGCGGGAGCGATAGCAGCGACGATGCTGCATCGGACACCTCATCAGATTCGAGTGAGAGCTCGAGCGAAGAGGCCATGGATGACGACGAAGCCATGGCCGACGACGAAGCCATGGATGACGAAGAGGCCATGGCTGAGGGCGACGCCGTCACCATCGACTACTGGCTCTGGGACGGCAACCAACAGCCGTTCTACCAGCAGTGCGCCGACGAGTTCACCGCTGCCAACCCGAACATCAACATCAACATCGAGCAGTTCGGTTGGGGTGACTACTGGGACGGCCTCACCGCCGCCTTCGCCTCGGACTCGGCTCCCGACGTGTTCACTGATCACCTCGCTCGCTACCCCGAGTTCGTCGAGAGCGGTGTCCTCGTAGCACTGAACGACTACGTCGAGACCGACGGCGTCGACACATCCAACTACTTCCCCGGCCTCGCTGAGCTGTGGACCTCACCCGACGGCGACCGCTTCGGTCTGCCAAAGGACTGGGACACCATCGCTGTCGTCATCAACGAAGACATGATGAACGAAGCTGGCATTACCCAGGACGAGTTCAACAACGCAACCTGGAACCCGACCGACGGTGGCACCTTCGGTGAGCTCATCCAGAAGCTCACCGTCGACGCCAACGGCAACCGTGGCGACTCCGCTGACTTTGACAGCAGCAACGTTGCCGTCTTCGGCTTCGCACTCGAGGGCAACTTCGGTGCCTTCGGCCAGACCACCTTCAGCGCCTTCGCTGCCGCCAACGGCTGGACCGCAACCGACGGCCCATGGGCCAACAGCGCCAACTACGACGACCCGGCTCTCGCCGAGACCGTCCAGTGGTTCGCTGACTGGATTGCTGCCGGCTACATCACGCCGATCGAAGACGTCCAGTCCCTTGGTGGCACCACGATGTTCCAGAGCGGCCAGGCTGCGACCCAGACCAACGGTTCGTGGATGATCTCGACCCTCTCAGGCGACGCCACCGAAGTTCCGGTTGTCTACGCACCGACCCCGGTTGGCCCGTCTGGCGACCGTGCATCAATGTTCAACGGTCTCGCGGACTCGATCACCACCTCGTCCGAGCACCCCGACCAGGCTTGGGAATGGGTCAAGTACATGGCCACCCCGGCTTGCCAGGAAATCGTCGGCTCCGGTGCCGTCGTGTTCCCGGCCATCCCGAGCGCTACCAAGATCGCTCAGGATGCACACGCAGCTAACGGCGTCGACGTGAGTGCATTCACCACCCACGTGGACAACGAGACCACGTTCCTCTTCCCAATCAACGACAGCGCATCGCGCGTCGAGGATGCAGTTGGCCCGGTCATGGAGGCGATCCTCCGTGGCGAAGCCAACGCAGCTGAGGCACTCGGGGCGGTTGCCTCCGACGTGGACTCCATCCTCGGTAGCTGATCACTCGTATCCCTTCGACACATGAGAGGGCCGTCACAACACCAGTTCGGTGATGTGACGGCCCTCTCCGTCGTTTTGATCGTTGCGCTGTTGTTTGCCGCCTGCTCCGGGCCGAACGGAAGCGAGGCGAGTTCCAGCTTGGCTGCCTCAACGATCGAAGCCCGACCTCACGAAACAGGCAGCTGCTCCGGTACGTTCGTGCGCCATGAGCTGCCCCATCTGACGAAGGGTCCTGGCGAAACGTCGTCCACCTTCGATGGGACCGGAGCGGGCATCGCCGCTGGCGATCTCGACGGAGACGGCGACGCCGACCTCGTCGTGCCCAACCTGTCCGGAGCGACCCAGATTCTTGAGAACACCGGCGACCCGGCTCGCTGGATCGCACACGAACTGCAGATCGGGCGTTTCCGCGGCGCCGCCACAATCGACCTCGATGGCGACGACGACCTCGACATCGTGCTGAGTACCGGCATCGGACCAATCGTCACGTTCATGAATCAGCTCTCAGCCGGCTCGGCGCTCGACGGGGCCGGGTTCGAACGAGCGCAGCTCGACAATGTCCGCGCTGCGACGTACTCGTTCGCCGTATCTGATCTTGCGGGAGACGGTGACCTTGACCTCGTCACAGGCTCATACAACGCAGAATTGACAATCATCCGAAATTCGCCCGTGCTCGGCAGCGACACCGGCGTCGTGCTCTACGAGGGCACCGCCCAAGGATTCCAGCCCACCCGTTTGTCGCCCGACGCCCAGGCCCTTGCGATCACACTTGCCGATGTTGACGGCGACGATCGACTCGACATCGTCGTCGGCAACGACCTTGCGACCGCTGACTTCGTCTGGATCGACACAGACACGGGATGGAACCGTGTCGAGCCGTTCCAGACCACGACCTACAGCACCATGTCCTACGACGCTGCCGATCTAGACGGGGATGGACGCACCGAGTTCTTCGCCACCGATATGGCCCCCCTGCCTGGTGAACCGGCCGAGATCTGGCGCGAGGTTGCTGCAGACATGGCTGCTGCTCCCCAACCCGACGATGTGCAGCGGCCCGAGAATGTGCTGCTCGTGCCGAACGGAGACGACTGGGTCAACCAGGGGCGCAGCGCAGGAATCCACGCCACGGGGTGGAGCTGGTCGGGACTCTTCGGCGATCTCGACCACGACGGCCGTCAGGATCTCTTCATCGTCAACGGAATGCGCAGCAATCTGTTGTTCGACTTCTTGCCCGACGACCGCCTCGTCGAACCAAACCAGGCCTTTCGGGCTTCGGAGACAGGGTTCGCGTTGATGCCATCTTGGCAACTCGACGACACCGCAGGCGGTCGTGGCGCTGTCTTCGTCGATGTCGACGGCGACGGCGACCTCGACATCGCCATCAACAATCTCGACGAGCCTGCCCGCCTCTTCGAAAACCAACTGTGCGGTGGCGCGGCACTGTCCGTCGAGCTGCGGTGGCCTGGCACGGGGAACACTCGAGCTCTTGGCGCCGAGCTGAGCTTCACCCAAGCTGGCGCATCACACACTCGTACGGTGACCTCGACCCGCGGCTACCTCTCAGCCGCAGACCCGTCGGTCCACGTCGGCCTCGCGACCTCTGACCCAGTCGTCGTATCGGTCCGTTGGCCCGACGGCGGTGTCTCGATCCACGAAGACGTCGGCGTCGACCAGCACCTCACCATCACCCGAACCCGCTAACAAGCAAACCCGAACCCAGCACCTGCGGTGCTGACCCAATCTGGAGACTCAACATGGCCAAGATCTCGTTCCTCGGTGCCGGAAGCACCGTGTTCGCGAAGAACCTCATGGGTGACATCCTTAGTTACCCCGAACTCACCAACGCAACGTTGAGCTTGCACGACATCGATGAAGAGCGTCTGCGCACGAGCGAAATTGTCGCTCACAAGATCGCCGACACCCTCGGTGTGTCACCAACGATCGAGGCAACCCTCGATCGCCGGGCATCGCTCGATGGTGCCGACTACGCCATCACGATGTTTCAGGTTGGCGGCTACGAACCAAGCACCGTTATCGACTTCGAGATTCCGAAGAAATACGGCCTCGATCAGACGATTGCCGACACGCTCGGCATCGGTGGGATCATGCGTGGTTTGCGCACGATCCCGGTGCTGCTCGACATGTGCCGAGACATGGAAGACGTCTGCCCCGATGTGACGCTTCTGCAGTACGTGAACCCAATGTCGATGCTGTGTACCGCCGTCGCTCGCGAGACCTCGATTGACACGATCGGCCTGTGCCACAGCGTGCAACACACCGCCGAACAGCTCGCAGGCGACATTGGTGTGCCGGTCGACGAGATCGACTACCTCTGCGCTGGCATCAACCATATGGCCTTCTATCTGAAGTTCGCCCAGAAGAACGCAGCCGGCAGCAAGGACCTGTATCCACTCATCGCTCAGGTCGCCGACCGTGGTGAGGTCCCACATCGGGGCAGCGCCGACCGCAGCGACGGCGGCATCTCGGGACTCAGCGATGCGGTGCGATACGAGATGTTCAAGCGCCTCGGCTACTTCGTGACCGAGTCGAGTGAGCACTTCGCGGAGTACGTGCCATGGTTCATCAAGGAAGGACGCGAAGACCTCCTGGAGGACTTCGGCGTCCCACTCGACGAATACCCGCGTCGCTGCGTCCGCCAGCTTGAGGCATGGGAAGACCTTCGCGACGAGCTCGAGGATCCCAACGCAACGCTTACCGTCGAACGCAGCAACGAGTACGGCTCAGGCATCATCCACTCGATGGAGACAGGTCAACCGCGTGTCGTGTACGGCAACGTCATGAATACCGGCTTGATCGACAATCTGCCCGATACCTCATGTGTCGAGGTGCCCTGCCTCGTCGATGGAAATGGCATTCAACCGACGGCAGTTGGCGCATTGCCCCCGCACCTTTCAGCTCTCATGCAAACCAACATCAACGTGCAGGCGCTCACCGTCGAAGCGGCACTCACCGGCAACCGGGACCACGTCTACCACGCAGCCATGCTCGACCCGCATACCGCAGCGGAGCTTGACCTGGGCCAAATCTGGTCCTTGGTCGACGAGATGCTCGAAGCCCATGGCGAAATGATCCCGACCTTTCGTTGAGATCGCCCACGAGGCACCTTGATCAGAGCGGCACCGCCTCGACTGCTCGGGACCGAGGTTCATCCACCAGAGATAGGCGTCGCCGCTGATCGGCGGCTTTAGTCGCTGTGTCGGGTGACGTGCCACATGGCGATGGCCGCAGCGGTCGCGACGTTCAGCGAGTCGACACCGTGATGCATCGGGATCGTTAGCCGCCGGTGGGCGCGAGCTTGCGTGGCTGCGGTCAGTCCCGGTTCTTCCGCCCCCAGCAGGAGCGCGACCCGATCGTTCTCGCCACGCTCGAAGTCGGCAAGCGACACGCTGTCATCGGCGAGCGTCATCGCGACCGTCGTGAACCCCGCCGCTTCGAGCACACCGAGACCATCGGGCAGCGGGTCGAGACGACCGTGGGGCACGGTGAACACAGCACCCATCGAAACCCGGTTGGTCCGACGTGCCAGCGGGTCACAGCTGCTTGGATCGACGAGCAGCGCGCCAACCCCCAGCGCCGCTGCGGTGCGGATGATCACACCCATGTTCGTCGGGTTGTTGACACCTTCGGTCACAAGGACCGTGCCGACGCCGTCGAGCACCTCGGCGACGGGCCGGACGGCTGGCCGTTCGAAGCAGGCCATTGCGCCTCGGTAACGGCGGTGTGAGGCAATGCGCTGGATGACCGCTTCGCCCATCCGATAGACGGGAGCATCGCCCGGGTCGAACTCAAGTGGACGCTCACGCAAATGCTCAACGATGACGGAACGAAGCCGATGGCCAGCGGCAAGCGCCCGGCCGATCACCACATCGCCCTCGGCGATGAACACACCCTCCATGTCACCGCCCGCTGCTTCGCGAAGCTGGCGCAGTTGCTGATCGCGCAACCCGGTGAACACATACATGCGCTCGTCGTCGGGGTCTTCGATCAGTTCCGCATCGGCAAGGTTCATCCGGTCGACTCGTCTGACTGGGGCTTGCGGGCGCGGCTGGGAGCAACGCGCGGCGGCTCGTTCGGCTGCTTCGGATACACGGGGGGCCACGGGGCGTCCATCAGTCCCGCAGCCATATCTCGCTCATGTAGTTCGAGTAGCGCGTCGAGCCGTTCGCCCGCAGTGGCGTATTCGTGCCATGCGTCGCCGAGTTCGTCGAGCAGGCCCGGCGCCGAGGCGATCGTGATCGCTTGGGGATCGACGTCGTCGACGTGATCCCACTCGATCGGCATCGATACTTGCGCGCCGACACGCGGTCTGACCGACCACGCACCGAACACCGTCTTGTGCGGCGCGTTCTGGTTGAAGTCGATGAAGACCCGATCGCCTCGTTCTTCTTTCCACCACGCAGCGGTGAGACGCTCCTCGTGGCGGCGTTCGAGTTCGCGAGCGAGCGCGACCGCACAGGCCCGCACTTGATAGCTGTCCCATTCAGGAACGAGTCGCACGTAGACATGCAGGCCCTTGCTGCCGGTCGTCTTGACCCAGCTGCGGATACCGAGCTCATCAAGAAACTCACGCACGCGCAGCGCAGCCCACCGCACATCATCAAAGGTGATCGATCCGTGCGGGTCGAGATCGATACGGAGTTCGTCGGCGATCTCGGGCTGCGCGGCGGGATACGGCCAGACGTGGAAACACAGCGACCCCATCTGTGCAGCCCACACAACATGGGCGAGGTCCGCGAGCACGATCGCTTCGCTTGTGGTGCCGTTCGGCGTCGCGACGGTCGTCGTCTGCAACCACTCGGGCGCACCCTTGGGAACGCGCTTCTGAAAGAAGTTCTTGCCCGATGCACCGTCCGGAAACCGCTGCAACATGGTGGGACGGCCGGCGACGATCGGCATCATCGCGTCGCCGACTGCCAGGTAGTAGTCGATCAGGTCGAGCTTGGTTTCACCGCGGCGGGTGAAGAAGATCTTGTCGGGATTCGAGACCCGCACGGTGCGACCCGCGACGTCGAGTTCGATCGCTTCCACGGGTGCGATCGTAGACGTGCCGGTCGGGTCTGGGCATTGACGCGCTCATCGCTGTCTGAGCGGCCCACGTCGAGATCGGCGAAGACGGGGCCGACTGACGTCGTCGGGGCCTGGGCAATCACGCAAAAGGTCGAAGCACGTTGTGGAGTCCGACCGGGACCGGCTCATCGAGCTGGTCGAAGTCGCAGTCGCTCGGTTCCTTGTCGGCACGCCAGCGCAGCAGTCGAGTGACCTCGCGGAAGCGACCGTTGAGTGTCGACCCGTACTTCACCTCGGCGACAAGCTCGGGGCGGACCGGCAGCCAGGACATCTCTTTGCCTGCATTCCACCGGTGCTTTTGCGCACCGGCGTCGGCCCAGCTCGCCCATGGATGGTCCTTGAGCGCATCGACCTCGTAGGGGGCAAGCTCTTCGAGCAGCTCGGCCCGGCGCTTCTTGGTGAAGCTGGCGGCAACGCCAACGTGGCGGAGTCCGCCGTCGGATGCGTACAGGCCGAGCAGCAACGATCCGACGCCCTCGCCGTCTTTGTGGATGCGATAGCCGGCCACGACGGCATCGGCGGTCCGCACATGTTTGACCTTGAGCTGGCTGCGCTTGTTCTCGGCGTAGGGCTCGTCGAGCGGCTTCGCGATAAGGCCGTCGAGACCAGCCCCTTCGAAGACCATGAACCACTCGTGGGCGACGACCGGATCGTGCGTCACCGGGGTGAGGTGCAGCGGTTGATCGACGTTGGCGAAGACTCGTTCGAGTTCCGCTCGCCGCACGCGGAACGGCTCGGCGCGCAGATCACGGTCGTCGACCGACAGCAAGTCAAAGGCAACGATCTCGGCTGGCGTCTTCTCGGCCAGCATCTGCACTCGGCTGTCCGCCGGATGGATCCGCTGCTGCAGCGCGTCGAACTCAAGATGGTCATCGATCGACACGATGATCTCGGCGTCGAACACGACACGGTCCGGTAGCTGGGAGCGAATCGGCTCGACGAGCTCGGGGAAGTACCGGGTCAGCGGTTTGGTGTTGCGTGAACCCAGGTGGACTTCGCCGCCATCGCGGAACACCACGCAGCGGAAGCCGTCCCACTTCGGCTCAAAGGCCAAGTCGTCGCGATCAGGAATCCCCGTAACGACTTTGGCGAGCATTGGCTGCACTGGCGGCTGCACCACCAGGCGGTCCAGTGTCACGAGCCGGGCCTCATGAACTGAGGCTGATCTCGACCGGTGCTTCCATAAGTCGAACCGTACACGTACCCATGTCGACGGGCGGCGTGATCTCGGTGACCATGAGTTCGGCGATGCGGCGCAGTTCGGTTGCGGCGGGCCCGTCGCCGAGCACGCTCGGCTCGCCCTGGTCGCCGCCGTCGGCGACGGCATTGTCGATCGGCACTTGACCGAGCAGCGGCACGTTGAGTTCGTCAGCCAGGTTCCGACCTCCGCCCGAGCCGAAGATCTCGTGGCGGCTGCCGTCAGGGGCGACGAAGGCGGTCATGTTCTCGATCACGCCCGCGATCCGCAGGTAATTCTTGCGTCCCATGGAGCCGGCTCGCGCTGCAACCTTTTGGGCGGCGAGCGCTGGCGTCGTGATGATCACCATCTCGGCTCGAGGGAGCATCTTGGCGAGCCCCATCTGCACGTCGCCAGTGCCCGGCGGCATGTCGATGAGCAAGTAGTCCATGTCGCCCCAGCGCACATCCTCGAGGAAATGCTGAACCGCGCGGTTCAGGATGAGCCCTCGCCACATGAGGGCGCTCTCTTCTTGATCGACGAGGAACCCCATCGAGACGACCTTGAGACGGCCGTCACCGATGCGGCGCTGGTTCGGCGCAATCTTGGTTCGGCTTCGTTCTGAACTCGACGGCGCTGACTCTGAAGAGGCTGCGTCTTCAGTCGTCTCTGCATCTTCGGACGAACCGACGGCGATGCCTTCGAGCCGACCTTCGATGCCGAGCATCCGCGGGATCGAGTAGCCCCAGATGTCTGCGTCAAGCACGCCAACGGTGAACCCCATCGACGCCATCGCTGCGGCCAAGTTGCTGGTCACCGAGCTCTTGCCGACGCCGCCCTTGCCGCTCGCGATCATGATGACCTTGGTCGACGGCAGGATCTCGTTGTCCGGCGGGTTCTCGGCGATGCGCTTGCGAGCGATCGCCATGACTTCGGCGCGACCGTCTTGGGTGAGCTCGCTCCACTCGACCCTGACCTTGGTGACGCCAGGCAGTTGCTCGACCCGGGCGACGACGTCTTTGCGAATCTGGGCCTGGAGCGGGCATCCGAGCGTGGTCAGCGCAACCTTGACCATGACGAAGCCGTCATCGGCGATCGTGACCTTGGGGACCATGCCCAGGTCGACGATGCTGCTGCCTAGCTCCGGGTCGATCACGCCCCGGAGCACCGCCATGATGTCCTCAGTCGTCGCCATGCTCACGGGCAAAGTGTACGCACGCCCGCCTGCTGCACAGCCCCGGCTCGGTGCAGGTCGTCGAGTTTCGCTCGGTCGCAGACCGGCCGCAGGTGTCAGGACGCCTTGACCTTGGCCTGAGCCGCGACTGCGACCGGCGGTGCGGCGTCGCGGTCAAACCACCATGCGGCGAAGAAGACCAACCCTCCAGCCACGCTGAGCACGGCCGCGACGCTGTAGCTCGTGCGATAACTCGACACATCGTGAAGCCATCCGAGCAGGTACGGCCCGCCAGCAACTCCGAGTCCGGTCACGATCAACTGCGAGACCGAGTAGATCTTGGGATACTCGGCGACGCCGAAGCGGTCGGCGAGCACGAGCGGTTGCAGCATCAAGAGATTGCCGATCGTGCAGCCAAACAGCACCGTGCTCAATACGAGCGCTGTTCGCGATTCGCCGACGCTCATCAAGCCGAGCGACACGCCTTGCACGATCGACAGCACCGCGGTCATCAGAATGAGACGCACCCGCGACGCGACCACGCCGCCGATCAGGCGAGCGACGACCGACGCACCGGCAACCGTCGACACGAGCAGGGTGCCGGTTGCGGCGTCGACGCGTTCGGATCCGAGCTTGGCGAGCTGGGCGATGCCGCCGACTTGGGCCGCCATCGAGAGCACGAATGCGACCGTGGCCAGTACGAAGAAGATCGTGCGGACCGCTTCGGCATAACTCATACCCCCGGCGCCCTGGGGCTGGTCGGTGACCTCGGTCAGCCCATCAGGGACTTGGCCCCGGGCGGCCGGGTCGGGCCACAACGCAACCGACGCGATGCCGATGACCACGATGTAGATGAGCGCGAGGATCGGCGTGGCCGAGGCCATGCCTCGACGCTCGATCAAGGCCGCCGCCAACACGGTGAAGGTCAAGCCCCCGACCGAGAGACCCGTCGAGGCGATCGACAAGGCAACGGAGCGCCGGACTTCGAACCACCGGGTCACGAGTGTGGTTGCCGGCACAAGCCCGCTCAGCCCGAAGCCGACCGCGAAGATCGCATACGAGATGTACAGCGTCGGCAAGCTCGTCGACTGGCCAATGAGCCAAAGACCGAGCGCAGAGACAAGACCTCCGGCAGCGACGACGATGCGCAGGTCATGCCGCTGGATCACGGGTGCGATCACCCGGCCGGTAATCGCACCGACGATAAAGAACAACGAGGTCGCAAGCGAGACAGATGCCGTCGAGAAGCCCTGCTCCTCGGTGATGGCTTTGAGGTACACGGCCAGGCCATAGAAGCCCAGGCCGGCATTGACCATAAGGACGACGAAGACGGCGGCGACGACGAACCAGCCTTCGAACATTCGCCTGCCGCCTTGCACCACATGAGCCTACGACACCGTGAGTCCGTGGGTCTCTTTCGTGTTCGCTCTGTGAGCCACGCGAATCGACCCTCGGCTCGCATGGACAGGCGGGAATGCAAGCTTGATAGGATTCGTTTCAGTCGTTGCACGTAGTTGCGTGCCGACTCACCTGTAACCCGGAGGCCCTCATGATCACGTTGACTGATAACGCCGTAGCCAAGGTCGGCGCCCTCATCGCCGAAGAAGACGAAGCCGAGCTCGCGCTTCGCGTTGCTGTCCGTCCTGGCGGTTGCTCTGGCTTCAGCTACGAAATGTTCTTCGACGGCGAGTTCGCCGACGACGACCAGACCCTTGACTACTCCGGTGTCAAGGTCGTTGTCGACCCGTCCAGCGCCATGCTGCTCGAGGGTGCGACCCTCGACTACAAGGACGGCCTCCAAGAGACCGGCTTCTCGATCAACAACCCGAACGCCCAGCGCACGTGCGGTTGCGGCCAGTCGTTCAGCTGATCGATTAACTCGCCCGCCTGGTTCGCCAGACGGCACAACCAACAAGACCGGTTCACCTCAGGTGTCCGGTCTTGTTTCGCGTCTGGACCTCACTACGCTCCGGCCGTGACCGCTTCGCAGGAGACCCCCACGATCCAGTTCGAGCTCGATGGTCGCCAGGTCGAAGTCCCTGACGATGGATCGTCGCTGCTCGGCACGCTCCGCGACCGCCTCGGTAGCCGCTCCCCCAAGGACGGATGCAGCCCCCAGGGCCAGTGCGGTTGTTGCACCGTGCTCGTCGACGGTCAGCCTCGTGTCGCGTGCGTGACGCCGACCCGTCGCATCAAGGGACGCTCCGTCACGACGATCGAGGGCCTCGACCAGAGCGACCAGGACCGCTGGGCGAACGCGTTCTGCGCGACCGGCGCCAGCCAGTGCGGATTCTGCACACCGGGCATCGTGGTGCGACTCGCAGGCCTCGAAGCAAAGAAGCCAGACGCGTCGCACGATGACGTCGACAAGGCCCTTGCCGCACACCTCTGTCGATGCACGGGCTGGCAGACGATCCACGAGGCCTGGGATCTTCGCAACGAGACGGGCGTTGAGCTCCCTGCCAGCGACGCTGCGTCGCAGCGGGCCAAGATCGAAGGCGGCGTCGCACAAGCAGCCGGCCCTGAGGTGGCCCTCGGGCGTGGCGGGTTTGCCGATGACGGCGCACCTGACGATGCACTCGTTGCGGTTCGAACCGCCGATGACCGCTGGGTCGTGGGCGAGACGGTCCACGAGGCCCGCGAACGGGCCGGCAAGATCCAGGGTCGTCGAACCACCCTCGAGCCTCGCTATCCGCTCGACCTCCCTGAAGGCGACTGGGCCGCCACTCTGCAGACAACCTGGACCGAGCCCGGCTATCTCGAGACCGACGCGTCGTGGGCACGCCCCGATGGCGACGCCGCATCGCCACTCGCGAACGCCGGCGCCTTCGGAGGCAAGGCTGACTCACCGGTGCAAGAGATCGCTCGCCAACTCGCCGCCGAGTATGGACGGCCGGTTCGGGTGCTGTTCAGCCGCGAAGACACCGTGCACTTCGGTCCGAAGCGACCGCCCGTCGCCGGCGGCATGCGTGCCGATGGGACTGGCATCTTGCGCGTCGTTGCAACCCCCGGCATCGATGAGCGCATCGCCGCCGTCGCACCCGGACTCACGGTCGAACACATCGACGTCCCCGATCAGCTCGCAACGTCAGCGGCCATCCGGGGCGCTGGCTGGATCGAAGCGCTGTGCCTGCACACGCTCGCAACCGGTGCGACCCAGCGGGTTGCGATGCCCGACAGTCCCGCTTGGGCCGAGGCCGAAGTCGACGACGACACCATTCGAGTTCGTGTTCATGCAGGAACAATCGGAGACGCAACGACACTGCGGAGCTACTGCATCGGCGCGGCCCATATGGCCACCAGCCTCGTTCGATCCGAGGCGCTGACCGTCGACGATGACGGCATTGTCCAGGACCTCACGATTCGATCGTTCGGCATTCTGCGAGCCGTCGATATGCCGACGGTCGAAGTCGAACTCGTCGACAGCGACGAACCATCGGTCAACGGAAGCGACCTCGTCTTCGGCGCCGTTGCCGCAGCGATGGGCCTGCACCTCGGCGCGACCCGATGGCCACACGAGTAACGGCATCAATCGACCGCTTACTACCTAGTCGCTGCAGCCCGGGCCGATAGGCTGCATCTCGTGACGAAACCAGTCGGCCCCTACACCCCAGTGATGCGCGTTGGTGACTGGGTCATCTGCTCTGGCCAGATCGCCCTCAAGGACGGCGCCCTCAGTGGCGACTCGGTCGGCGCTCAGGTCACCCAAGCTCTCGCCAACATGGCTGGCCTGCTCGACAGCCAAGGCGCATCGATGAGCGACGTCGTCAAAACGACCGTGTTCCTGACCGACATGGACGACTACACCGAAATGAACGACGCCTACATTGCGGCGTTCGGCGACCATCGCCCAACTCGCTCGGCGATCGCCGTCGCTGGCCTTCCGCTCGGCGCACTCGTCGAGATCGAAGCCTGGGCCAACACCGGAGACAAGTGATCATGGCTGGCTCAATCATCATCATCGTGATCCTCGTGCTCGCTCCGATCGGCATCTTGCTGAGCAGCAGCATCTTCGCTGCGGTCTTCACCAGCCTGTTGAACCGCGACGTCGCCATAACCCATGAGGGCACCGAGCTCGGCGAGTTGGCCGAGACCGGCGTTGCCATTCAGCTCGACGCGTAGCTCAGCGTCGCTGCTGAGGCCTCCGCGCTCGTTCAGTCGACGCCGTTGCCCAACGTTTGGACGATCTCGGCGACACAAACCTCGAGCGGTCGCGACGTATCGACGCGAATCTCTGGCTGCTCCGGCGCCTCGTACGGGGCGCTGATTCCGGTGAACTCTGGGATCTCGCCTGCTCGCGCTTTGGCGTAGAGACCCTTGACGTCGCGCGCTTCGCAAACCTCGATCGGTGTGTCGACAAAGACCTCGACAAACGCGCCCTCGGGGTGGAGGGCCCGCACTGCGTCACGGTCAGCCTGATAGGGCGACACGAACGCGGTCAAAACGATCAGGCCCGCATCTTGGAACAGCCGGCAGACTTCGCCGATACGGCGGATGTTTTCGGTCCGGTCCTCAGGGGCGAACCCCAAGTCGCGGTTGAGTCCAAAGCGCACGTTGTCACCATCGAGCACATAGGCCGCGACACCTTGGGCGACGAGCGCTTCCTCGACGGCGAATGCAAGCGTGGATTTGCCTGATCCGCTGAGTCCGGTGAACCACACCGTCTTCGATGCATGGCCAAAGTTCGCGGCGCGATCCGCGCCAGTGACTCGACCCTCAGCCCGAACAATGTTCTTCGAAACTGGCAGGTCAGCCATGCAAGTAGCCGCGCTCCGTCATGAGCCCGATGATCATCTCGACACATTCGAGCGTCGTTTGTTCCGACGTGTCGACCCGCAGATCAGCGTCGGTCGGACGTTCATACGTCGACGAAACGCCCGGGAACTGCGGGATATCTCCGCGGTCGGCGGCTTCGTACAACCCGTTTGGATCGCGCTCACGACACACCTCGATCGGCGTATCGACAAACACTTCGATGTAGTGGTCGGTTCCGATGAGCTCACGAGCACGCTCGCGCACGCTGTTCTTCGGTGCCGACAGCGCCGCGATCGCAATCATGCCTTGGCCGTTGACCAGGCGAGCGACTTCGCTCACGCGTCGCAGGTTCTCGCTTCGTTCCTGGGCACTGAAGCCGAGGTCGCGGCTGATGCCGAGACGGACGTTTTGTCCGTCGAGGCGAACGGTCGTCTTTCCGAGGTCGAACAAGCGTCGAGCCAATCCGGTGGCGATCGTCGACTTGCCGGCGGCGCTCAAGCCCGTGAGCAGCACCGTGCACGGCTGTTGCCCGAATCGGGCCGCACGTTCTTCGACTGAGATTTCGGAGATCTGGCGAACCAGGCTCGCCTCGGGAGATCGATCCCATGACGACGAGACGCCAGCGATCATGCCAGCGGCGACGGTTGCGTTGGTGAGACGGTCAACCAGGATGAACGAACCGGTCTGACGGTTCGTGCCATAGGCGTCGAACAGCAGCTCCCGATCCGAGGTGATCGCGCACAGGGCGATGTCGTTCAGGTCGAGCGAGGTGGCTTGCTGGTGCTCCAACGTGTTGATGTCGACGCGGTGGCGGATCGCCGTAACCGACGCATTGCTCAGACCATTCGAGGACTGCATCAGGTACTGGCGGCCGGGCTCGAGCGCGACCTCGGACATCCACACGACCATCGCGTCGACGTCGTGGGAGCGGAGCGGTGCCTGATCAGGCGACACCAACAGGTCGCCACGACTGACATCGATTTCGTCTTCGAGTGTGATCGTGACCGCGCGGCCGGGGCCAGCGACGTCGAGATCGCCGTCGAACGTCACGAGTCGTTCGATCTTCGAGGACACGCCCGACGGGAGCGACACGATTGGATCGCCGGGGCGAACAACACCCGACGCGATAGTGCCGGCGAAACCGCGGAAGTCAAGGTCTGGTCGGGTCACCATCTGCACCGGCATGCGGAACCGGTCGAGGTCAATACCAGCCTCGACATCGACCGTCTCGAGGTGCTCCATGAGCGTTGGCCCGTCGTGCCAGCCAAGGTTGTCACCCGCATCGACGACGTTGTCGCCAAGGAGGGCCGACATTGGCAGGAAGTACGGATCGACGAGATCGAGTGACTTCGCGAAGTCGCGATACGCATCGCAGATCTCGTGGTAGCGATCCTCGGACCACTCGCACAGATCCATCTTGTTCACCGCGACGACGACGTTGCGGATACCGAGCAAGCTGGCGATGAAGGTGTGACGCTTCGTCTGGGCGAGCACGCCGTGGCGAGCGTCGATCAAGATGATTGCGAGCTGACACGTCGAGGCGCCGGTGACCATGTTGCGCGTGTACTGCTCATGGCCGGGTGTGTCGGCGATGATGAACTTGCGTCGTGCGGTCGAGAAGTAGCGGTACGCGACGTCAATGGTGATGCCCTGCTCGCGCTCGGCCTTGAGCCCGTCGGTCAGGAGAGCCAGGTCGGGCGCGTCGCCCGTCGTGCCTTGCGTCGTCGAGTCAGCTTCGATGGCAGCAAGCTGATCCTCGTAGATCATCTTCGAGTCGTGAAGCAGGCGACCGATAAGGGTCGATTTGCCGTCGTCGACGCTGCCACACGTCAAGAAGCGAAGCAGGTCCTTGCGCTCGTGCTCTGCGAGGTAGGCATTGATGTCGGTTGCGATGAGATCGGATTGATGCGACACGGTTAAAAATATCCTTCCCGCTTCTTCTCTTCCATCGAGCCCGACTGGTCGTAGTCGATCACTCGGCCCTCTCGTTCGCTGCGGGTCGCGAGCAGCATCTCTTGGATGATTTCGGGAAGCGTCGTGGCTGTTGATTCGACCGCACCCGACAGGGGGTAGCAGCCAAGCGTGCGGAAGCGAACCGACTTCATCTCGGGCTCTTCGCCTGGTTCGAATCGGAACCGGTCGTCGTCGACCATGATGAGCACGCCATTGCGGTCAACGACCGGGCGGACCGCAGAGAAGTACAGCGGCACGATCTCGATGTTCTCGAGGTGGATGTACTGCCAGACGTCGAGTTCAGTCCAGTTGCTGATCGGGAAGACTCGGATGCTCTCGCCGCTGTTGACGCGGCCGTTGTAGAGACTCCACAGCTCAGGTCGCTGGTTCTTCGGATCCCAGCGATGGTTGCGATCACGGAACGAGAAGACCCGTTCCTTGGCGCGAGACTTTTCTTCGTCTCGCCGGGCACCGCCGAATGCGGCGTCGAAGCGGCCTGCGTCGAGCGCCTGCTTGAGCGCATGCGTCTTCATGATCGTCGTGTAATTCTGCGACCCGTGATCGAACGGGTTGATGCCATCCGCGATGCCGTCGGGGTTCGAGTGCGTGATCAGCTCAATACCGAGCTCGTCCGCGATCCGGTCGCGGAACGTGATCATCTCGCGGAACTTCCACGTCGTGTCCACGTGAAGGAGCGCGAACGGGATCGGCCCGGGGTGGAACGCCTTGCGCGCCAGGTGCAACAGGACCGAGGAGTCCTTGCCGATCGAATACAGCATCACGGGTCGCTCGAACTGGGTGACGACTTCACGGATGATGTGAATCGCCTCAGCTTCGAGCTGCTTGAGATGGGTCAGGCGCAGCTCGGGGGTAAGCGTCGCGACAGACATAATGGAGGCTCCTTCGTCAACGGACGAAGGAATCAGCGTAGCGACCTACCGATACGGTGATCGCGGCAAGGCCTAGGCGGTTGCCAGGAGCTCGCCAGGGCTCACCGACATCATGGCCAGCGGGTTCGCTGACACAACGCGTCGGGGATCCGGTTCGGTGGCCAACGCCGTCAATGCAATGAAGGTCGCGGCAAGCCACGAAGACGTGTTGTTGTTCGGAGCCGAAGACTCTGAAGACGCCTTGGCGGCGAGCACGGCCCCCAGGGTCGCGTCGTTGAACACGGTGAAGAGATCCGTGTCGCTCCACCCAGGTCGCAGGCGCAGCCCGAATGCGCTCAGCAGGTCCCGGTAGTAGCCCTGATAGCTCGACGCCACCCGGTCTCGGTGTTCTGCGATTGCTGCTTCGATGCGCTCGGAGTCCGTGCCGGTGCGAATCAGCGCCATCGCCGACAGATACACGCCACTCTTCGGGTCGCTCAACATGAAGTCGATAATTGTGTCAGCGCTGACCCGAACCGTCTCGACGAGGAGCTTCGTCAACTCGTCGGCCGATGGAGGATCATCCGGATCGTTCGCACGCTCAAGGAATGGACTGACGGCGCGTTCCAGCACCGAAAGGTCCATACCCGGTTCGAGCTCGATGACCTTCAGGACGAGCTGTTCTTGGAACGCTCCCTGAGGGTCGAGCTCGCCGCCACCGAAAACTCGGTATGCGGACGGGCGCGGTACACCCGATCGATTAATTGCGTCGGCCAGCGAAACCGTTGCGACGCCCGCGGGACCGACGCTTTGCAGCATCTCGAACCCGGTCGCCAACAACGCAGCGCGCGCTTGTTCAGCGGTAAATTTTCTTTTTCCCATGCCCTCGACCAGTGGAAATTGGTCATGGCGGATCATAGTGCGGATGGACCAAGATCGCGATAGCCCATGTGGAGGACTGCACTATTCGCCCACCATTGCAACGGTTGTCGCTACTTCTGAGTTTGGGATCCAAAACCCACGGATGCCATCGACCTCGTCGGCGACCCGAACAATGGCCGTGCGGCGACCGCCGTTGGTCCGCCATTCGACTGTGACGTCGAGGGCGCCTGCACCGAACGGACGAGCGGCCTGAGCCAACGCCGATGGGTCGGCACCGGGATCGATGACCAACACGCGTGCGACCTCGCGAGCGGTATGCGTCACGGCGAACTTCGTGAGAACGACCAGGCTGACTTGCACGAATGCGAGCACGACGAGCAAGAGGGCCGGCACCACGACGGCGAACTCGACCGTTGCTTGGCCTGACTCGCGGTCGTCCCGTAGGTCGTGGAACTTCATGGAAGCATCGACGTGATCCGCTCGATGATCGTGTCGAAGAAGTCGCTGATCGCGCCGGTGTTGCCGGCCCAGGCGACGATCAACATGGCGATGGTCGCGGCAGCGATCAGCACGAGTGCGTACTCGGCCGTGGTCTGACCCCGTTCTGAGGTCGCCGCACCGAGCCGCCGGATCTGGCGCTCGACGACGTCGGTTTCGAGGTGTGCAGGTTGGTTGGACGTGGAGTTGGACATGGAGAACCTTCCGGAAATGAGGTGGGGGAAGCCAGAAGAACGAGGCGCCGCTACAGCGACACGCCCCGGAGCGATTCGATGATCACCGGGGCAACGGTCAAACACAGGAAGCCGGGAAGCACGCACACGATCAGAGGAAGCAGCATCCGGACTGGCAGGCGACGGGCTTGTGTTTCGGCACGGCGGCGGGCCTCGTCGCGCAGCGACATCGAGAGTTCGAGTAAGGCATCGGCCACTGCTGCGCCATCTTCGATCTGTGATCGCAAGAGTCCGATCGTTCTCGCCATGCCTGCCTCCATCGATGCTGCGACGGGTGGACGGCGACGACCTCGCCGAGCGGGAGCGGACGAGACCAGCGCGGTGTCGTGCAACGCGTCGAGCAACGGCTGACCGCGCCGTTGTCGTTCGACGACTGTCGCCAGCATGGCGGCTTCGGGGCTGTTGACCGTGCGGGCAATGCGTCGACAGGTGAGCGCGACGGATAGGCCGGACAGCAGACCGACCGCGAAGAGAAGTGCGAGGTCGGCGAGCCCGGTCGTGCTTAACGGCCGACCCCTACCGGTGAACGGCTGATCCGGTCGATCGCGGCGCGGCGCGCCGCGTCGCAGCAGATCGGTATCGCCGGGCACACGACGCAACGGAGGGACACCGGCAACCAAGCCGACGGCGCACAGCAAGACCGCGACGGCGAACAGAGGCGTGCTCATGACTCGACCGAGCGGACCAGGGTTCGCATCCAAACGAGGCCCGCTCCATCCAAGGCGAGTCCAATTCCCAGACACCACCGCCCAACGGCAGTGCTGATCAGCGCGGTTCCGCCTGCTTGGCCGCTCAACATGCCCAGTCCGAGGAACACAATCGGCAGCGCCGCAAGGACCCGGACCGACGATTCGGCCTGGGCGACCAGGGCTCGTACTTCACCCTGCACCCGTTCGCGTTGACGAGCGGCGCTCGCGGCCTCTTCGAGTGCGCGGGCACTCCCCCGGCCTCCACCCGACACCATCGTTAAGACGCCGGCGGTTGTCTGCTCCTCTGCGATCGCGCCCGCACCGGCGACCAGAGCTCCGCACGCTTCGTCGACGGCCTGGCCAAGGTCAATGGCCGTATGGACTCGTCGAAAGTGCGGCGCCATCGGCCCCGGCTCGTGCGCCTGCCTCTCGATTGCCGATGCGAACGACGCTCCGGTACGCAGATCGCGAGCCAGTGCGTCCAGCGCGACGGGCAGTGCGCCGCGCAACTCCTGTGTCTGGCGCCGGTGGCCTCGCACCGAGACGACGGCCATCACGACGAGATGCGTGGCCGCGACAACCAGTGCCGCCGTGCCGCGAAAGACGAGCCCGACAACCAACCCGAGCGGCGCGGCGGTGAGCGCAAGGCTTGTCAGCAACGCCCACTCCGCAGCGGTCGGCGAGATGCGGGCGTGCATGGCAGCCAGCCAAGGGGCAACGGGTGCTTCCTCGTGAGTGCGGCCGATCCCGAGACGTCGCACCGGATCGCTCATGTCGTGAAGCATCCGTCGACCACGAGCGACCGTTCGCCAGCATCGCCGACTTCAACGATGCTCTCGATGCTGCGTCGCCCATCGGCGCGCCGAGCCAGATGGACGACCAGGTCGAATGCAGAGCGAACTTGGCGGCCAACGATCTCGGCCGGTACTCGAGCGTCGCCGGACAACACCATCGCCGCGACCCGATCGAGCGCGTCGCCCGGCGAGTTTGCGTGGCAGGTAGACAGACATCCGTGGTGGCCGGTGTTGAGCGCTTGCACCATGTCGAAGGCCTCGGCGCCTCGGACTTCACCGACGATCAGCCGGTCAGGCCGCATGCGCAGTGCGTTGCGCACCAACGTGCGGATCGTGATCTCGCCGAGGCCCTCCGCAGTTGGTGGCCTGGCTTCGAGCCGCACGGTGTGCTCGCCGGGCAGCCGTAGCTCCGCCGCATCTTCGATGGTCACCACACGTTCGTGTCCAGCGATGCTGCGGCCGAGTGAGTTCACAAGCGACGTCTTACCCGTGCCCGTGCCGCCGCTCACCAGCATGTTCTTGCGTTGGCGAATCGCGAGCCGTAAGAAGTCGGCCACTGCCGAGTCGCAGAAGGCTGCGAGCGGCAAGGTTTCACGAGTGAAGCGTCGAATCGTGACATAGGGGCCGTCCAGGGCCATGGGCGGAATGGTGACGTGTACGCGGCTGCCATCGGCGAGTCGGGCATCAGCGAACGGCAGCATCCGGTCGAGCCGCAAACCGAGTGGCCCGACGACACGATCGACGACGAGGCGCAGTTCGTCGGCGTCGAGTTCGAGGCCAGATCTCACCAAGCGACCGTCTCGCTCCAACCAGACAGGACCCGGGCCGTTCATCATGATCTCGGTAATGGTCGGGTCGCCCAGCAACGGGTCAAGTGGTCCGAGACCGAACAGCTGCTCGCGGACCATGGCCACGAGGAGTTCGAGTTCGGGCTCGGAACACAGGGGTGCGAACGCTCGGGCGCGATGGCGGATGTCGGCATCATCGAGCTTGAACGCGTCGCGGTCCTGGCCGGTGTCGGCGATCAGTTCCGCGTGAACCTGCCGGGCCAAACCGGCGAGGTGGCCACGCAGTTCCGATGTGTCGATCGATCGCAGAAGGGCCGTCATCGGAGCGGGGCAAGGCCGACACCAACAGGTCCTCGCTGCGACACCCGACGAGGAAGCTGCTCGGCGACGATCTGGCGCCACCAACGTCGGCGCATCCGCCGGTTCCGACTGCGGCGATGCAGCGTTGTGTTCATGCCGGTACCACCGCAACGTTGGCCAACGTGCGGAGCAGCGCCCGCGGCGGACGGCTGGCGAGCAGTCCGGCGTCGAGGTTCCGAGCGATGCCGATGTCGAGTGCGATCTCGGCAACGACAGGAACGCCGGTCACGCTTTCGACGTCGCCTGGCCCGAGCGCTCGGCCTCGTTCGCGAACGAGGACGACACCGGTCGGCGTGATGTCGAGATCCTGGGCGGCGCGAAGTGTGAGATAGCAGCAGCGGAGCACCAGGAGTCGTTGCTCGGATCGTCGTACGACGTCTCGGGCGAATGCTGCGTCGCTCGCCCCCGCGTCGACGACGACGTGGCCCGGTTGTTGCGCCAGTGCGTCGACCATTTCGCTCGCGTCGCCTTCGGGCCATCCGCCGCCGCGTGGCACGACGCGCAAGTCCGGGGTGGCGTCGACCGAGATGCGGTTGATCGCGTCGGCGGGGCGGCCGGGGGCGGCGGCCCAGTCGAGGATCCCCGGCCCGTCAGGTTCAGGCAGTCCGAGGAGCGCGGGCTGATCGCCGCACAGGTCGACGAGCAAGGTGGGTTCCGCTTGTCCGGCGTGGGACAGGGCGAAGAGGGCGGCAACGGCGGAGACGCCGACGCCGCCTTTGACGGACCAGAAGGTGGTGGGCACGACGGCCTTCCCTGGGCTTGTGGCGTGATGCCAGTACGGGGGAAGCCGTCGGTGGATGAAGTTAGAGGCGCCTGCTCAGAAGCGCAAGGGCCAACTTCGTGGACGCGATTGGCGGAGGTGGACGGGAATCGAACCCGCCGGACGGGGATCGCCCGTCCCAACCGCTTTGAAGGCGGCGGAGCCCACCAGGTACTCGGACACCTCCCTGGGGAGCCTCAGACTAACCAGCCCGCAGGTTCGCCCCTCACAACCACCACTTCAGGATGAAGCGGTCTCAGGTCCGACCCCATGCAAACGCACAGAAAAACAGCGCGACTGAGTTGTGAGCGTCAGCGAGCAACTCAGTAAGCGACGAGCCCGCCAGGGCGAGGAGCGTCTTAGACCGCGAGCAGGTCGCGGGCGCCGGTGTCGCTCGATGGGTGGCGCAGCTTCGACATGGCGCGGGCTTCGATCTGACGGATGCGTTCGCGTGTCAGGTTGAAGTGTTCGCCGACTT
>CAZEMU010000038.1:25115-26502 GCA_964513315.1 uncultured Acidimicrobiaceae bacterium
CGGGCTTCGATCTGACGGATGCGTTCGCGTGTCAGGTTGAAGTGTTCGCCGACTTCTTCGAGCGTGCGGGGTTCGCCGCGGTCGAGGCCGAAGCGGAGCTTGAGGATCTCGCGTTCGCGCTCGTCGAGTGGACCGAGGAGGCGGTTGATCTCGTCGGGGAGCAGCGCAGTGGCGGCGACTTCGAAGGGCGATTCGGCGCCGCGGTCTTCGACGACGTCGCCGAGTTCAGCATCGCCGTCTTCGCGAAGCGGCTCGCTGAGCGAGAGCGGTTCGGCCGCGAAGCGCAGTGCTTCGGTGACCTTTTCTTCGGGCATCTCGACTTCGGCCGCGAGCTCGACGAGCGTTGCGGGGCGGCCGAACTTGAGCTCCAGGCGAGCACGTGCCTTTTGCAGGCGGGCGAGCGTGTCGCCGGCGTGCACGGGGAGGCGGATGGTGCGACCGGTGTTGGCGATGCCGCGGGTGATCGCCTGACGAATCCACCAGGTGGCGTAGGTGGAGAACTTGAAGCCCTTGCGCCAGTCGAACTTTTCGACGGCGTGCATGAGACCGAGGTTGCCCTCTTGGATGAGGTCAAGCAGCGGCAGGCCCGAGGCCTGGTACTTCTTGGCGATCGAAACCACGAGGCGGAGGTTCGACTGGACGAAGGTGCGTTCGGCGTCGTCGCCGGAGCGAATGGCGCGGCGAATTTCGCGCTTGCGTGCAGCAGTAACAGGTTCTTCGGATTCGAGTTCGGTACGTGCTTCGACGCCCTTCTCGATGAGCTGCGCGAGGCGAACTTCGTCGTCCTTCGTCAACAGCGGGTATTGACCAATGTCCGTCAGGTAGAGACGAACAAGGTCCTCTTCGTCCCGTTCTGCACGCTCTTTCGCCACAAGCACCTACCAAGTTTGTTCAGCCCGGCGCCCCCACGGCTCCGTTGGCACACGATACCGACACCGGCCGATGGCCCAACGTTAACGCAACTGCAATCTTGCTCGGACCAGAAAAATTTCTCAATTCCCGCTCTCCGTGGCGGAACCTCACTGATTTTGTTGCGATTGCATCGTTGCATCGGCGCCAACGGCGTTCGGGCCAAATGGCTCCTTGCGTCGGCGGAGCCTGCTCGCGACGACCCATTTCAAGGCGGTGTAGTCGGTACGAAACAACCCGTGAACAATGCTGGGTTGAGGCGTCGACGGAAGCGGCATGTGGTGGACTGATCTGGTGCAGTTGCGAACTCTCCCCGCCCTTCTGATTGCGTTGGCGCTGATTGCCAGCGCGTGCGGAGGCGGCGATCCGGCCCCACCAGCCAGCGATCTCTCGTCCGACGAGGCATCAACGGACGGCTCCCTGACCGACGACGATGCGATGTCCGATGACGATGCAATGTCCGATGAGGCGATGTCCG
>CAZEMU010000038.1:26602-32970 GCA_964513315.1 uncultured Acidimicrobiaceae bacterium
ATGTCCGATGAGGCGATGTCCGGCGACTCGGACGACGAGGCCATGGCCGATGGGGATCCGGTCAGCACACCCGACCCGAACCGTGAGATGCAAGCACTCGACGTGCCGGAGACGGTGTTGGCGGCGTTCGGTGCTCCCCCGCTGATCCCGGTCGGTGATCTCGATGATGCAACCCGCTCTGCGGTCGACACGTTGCTGGGGCAACGGCTCCTCGACCGCCAGTTCGACGACGAGACCTTCGTTGCGATCCGCGCCTTGGGCGCCTCGGGAGATCCTCGGGTTGCGTGGTGGCTGACCGATCTGCTTCGCGTCGTCCGTGACCCCGACCTCGCCGCGTCGATCTCTGGTTCGCTCTCCCAGCTCCTCGGCGTCGGCTTCGATCCGTTCGACGCGTGGGGTGACTCGGTCGACCATCTGATTGCGTGGGACGTCCCAGCGCCGCCCGACTACCTCACCTACAAGCGCAACGTTTACCTGGTCGTCGAATCGCGCTGGGACCGTCTGTTCGTCGAGGAGAGCGAGATCGACTGGCGCATGGTGTCGTGGGGCGGCGTCCTGATTGACGACCGCGAGTACGACACGACCGACGAGCCGTGCAACTGCATCCCTGCGTCGGACAATCCCGAAACGACCGGCGTTGCCGAGGGCGACGACTGGCTCGACGACGACACGATCGTGTTCGGCGTCGTCATCAACGACGAGGCCCGCGCCTACCCCCGTTCGATCATGGAAGTTCGCGAGATGGTCAACGACACACTCGGTGGCCGCGACATCGCTATGCCCTACTGCACGCTGTGCGGTTCGGCGCAGGTCTACTTCACCGACGAGGTCCCCGAAGGCATCGAGCGACCCATCTTGCGGACCTCCGGGCTGCTGACCCGCTCGAACAAGGTCATGTACGACGTGCGCACCTTCTCGATCTTCGACACGTTCCTCGGCCAGGCCGTTAGCGGCCCGCTGCTCGAGGCCGGGATCGAGCTGCAGCAGAACAGCGTCATCACGACCACCTGGGGCCAGTGGAAGTCAGAGCATCCCGACACGACGGTGCTTCACATCGACGAAGCACTCGGCCGCCCGGACAGCGATCTCCGCAACACCCGCGACGCCAACGGGCCGATCTTTCCGATCGGCGATGTCGATCCTCGACTCCCCGTCCAAGAAGACGTGCTCGGACTACTGACCGAGGCGGGCGATCCCATCGCCTTCCGTGTCAGCACCGCGATCGAAGCGCTCGAGAACGGCGAGACCGTGTCCGTCGAGGGCATCAACCTGGTGCTCGACGGTGGCGGCGTCAAAGCGCTCGACGACGATGGGAATGACCTCGGCGGCCATCAAGCGTTCTGGTTCGCGTGGTCCCAGTTCCACGCCGACACCGCGTTGTGGCCCTCCGAGTAGTCGACGAGGCCGCCTTTGCTCGCCGCAATCGACCGCGACGGAAGTTGCGGGTGTCGTAGACGTGCAACTTCGCATCGTCGCTGCTCATAGCGCGAACGTAGTTTCCGGCGGTGGGGCGGGCGCTATGTCGCTGCCAGTCGAGGCTGAGGGCGGCGAAGTAGTGTCGGCCCATGGGCTTGCCATCAGCGCCGTTCGGGCGCACCGGTCACAACAGCACGCGTGTCATCTTCGGAGCGGCTGCGCTTGGCGCAATGAGCCAGAGCCGCGCCGATGCCACGATCGAACTCGTGCGCGCCGCGGGCGTGAACCACTTCGATACGGCTGCGAGCTACGGCGAGTCTGAGCTGCGGCTGGCGCCATGGTTGCAAGACCATCGCAGCGAGGTTTTCTTGGCGACCAAGACCGGCGAACGCACCGGCAGTGCAGCTCGGGCCGAACTCGAACGGAGCCTGGAGCGGCTGGGTGTCGATCAGGTCGACCTCATCCAGCTCCACAACCTGGTCGAAGATGGCGATTGGGAAACCGCCCATGGTTCGGGCGGCGCGGTCGAGGCACTCGCCGCTGCCCGTGACGAAGGACTCGTTCGCTTCATCGGCGTGACCGGACATGGCACCCGCATCCCGGGCATGCATCTTCGGAGCCTCGAAGCGTTCGACTTCGATTCGGTCCTGTTCCCGTGGAACCACACGATGCTCGAGAACCCCGCCTACCGGACCGACGCGTTCGAGCTGGCTCGCGTGTGCCGGGAGCGCAACGTGGGCATGCAGACGATCAAGTCGATCGCGGTTGGCCGCTGGCCCGCTGACTTCGATGGGCCCAAGTTCAGCTGGTACGAAGCGCTCGAAGACGCCGACGCAATCGGCCGGGCGGTGCGTCACGTCCTCGGCGAAGACGACCTCTTCCTGAATACGACCAGCGATGCACGCAAGCTTTCGATCATCCTCGAGGCCGCTGCCGCGGCGAATGCGACAACCAAACCTTCGCCCGCCGAGATGGAAGCAGACGTCGCTTCGTTCGCGATCACCCCGCTCTTCGACGGGGCCGAGCTGGAACGGATCTGACGGGTGGCGCCAACGGCGGTGAGCCATCCGGTACAACGGTGCGTTGATGTCTGAGGTGCGAGGCGCGGATCTGGTCGATGCGATCACCGAATGGGTGGATCGCGCCGACGAAGATCTCGATGAACACGACATAGATGCGATCCTGCGCATCCAGCTCGCAATCGATGCGAGCCATTGGAGCGGCGTCGATGTCGCCGAGCTCACCCAAGGCGATGTTGCGTCGCTGAAGCACCACCTCCGCGATGTCGATGCGCCAGAGTTCACCGCCTGGGTAATCAATGAGACCCTGCGTGACGCCGACGTAGTGCCGCCGCGCGGACCAGCGCGAAAAGCTCCGTCGACCCGCCGGCGTTCCACTTCCAAGAAGACAGGTTCCAAGAAGGCTGCTTCCACGGACGCTGTTCCCACGGAGCCGCTCGCCGAGCAGTCAGAAGCAGACCAGCCTGCAGAGCTCGATGCGGAGACGGTCGAGGATGACCAAGACGGCGACGCCGAGGAGCCAGAACTCGGGGACACCGCACTCGATGATGCGGACGATCTCTTCGTAGCCGAAGACGACGACCTCAGTGACGACCTCGAAACCGACAGCGCCGATGTGGCCGATGCGAGCGACGCCGAAGATCTCGACGACCTCGATCTGGGAGACGCTGATGAAGACGCCGAGCTCGGCGGCATCTTCTCGACCACCCTCGATGCGGACGAAGAAGCGTCGAAGCCAGCCGGCGGCGCGTTCGCTGCTGCGGCGAGTTCTGTGTCAGGCTTTGCGCAGGCGAGCTCGCCAGTTGGTGGTGCTTTCGACGAGGCCAGCACCGACCTCGATCGTTCGGCGGGGTTCTTCGCTGAACTTGAGCGTGACACGACCGCGTCGGTCACGGGCCCTGCCCCGGTCGAGCTGCGTGATGCGCCCGATTCGCTGGGACCCGCCTTCCTGCCCTCATCGGGCGAGCCTCAAGCTCGCGCCCGGCGTATTGGCATCATGGCGCTGGCGGCCGTTGCGCTCGTTGCCTTCGTCTTTGCGGGCATTCAGCTCGTCAACAATGTGAATCAGCCTGACGAAGACGAGGACATCGCCGTCGAAGCCGACGACAGTGCCGACGTCTCGGACAGCGATGACGCCGCGTCGGCGAACACCGAAGATGACAGCGACGCAACTGACAGCAACGCAGCCGACACCAACGATGACGATGACCAGGAACCGTCTGGCAACGACGCCGACGACGAGGACGACGAGCTGACGCCCGAAGAGGCTGCTGCGCTTCTGCTGGCGACACCCGAGCCGACACCCGATGCCGACCTTCCCCCTGCGGAGACGACTGCGATCGTGCTCACCGAAGACGGCGACATCTGGTCGATCGATCTGTTCCCGGACGCGTTCGGCGAGCCCGTCCTCATCCACGACAGCGACGAGCATGACGGTGCGACCGATGTCTCGCTCGTCTCGGCCGGATTCGGAATCGTCGACGAGGAAGGCGACGCCTACATCACGAGCCGAACGGACACGAGCGAACGCGTGCGCATCTGGCGAAGTGATCGCCTCGGTGACGCTCGCATGATCGTTGAGGGCAGTGAGCAGTACGCCGTGCTTGACACCGCTGGCTCCGTGTCGGTGTTCGATGCCAACCGGGCCGCGACCCGCATCTCGGCCGACAAGGTTTGGGATGCCAGCGCGGGTGGCACGCCACCCGCTCGCGACATCGACAGCTATGTCGATCTCGTCGCATTTGCCGTTGGCGACGGCGACGTCCAGCTCATCCAGACGTCGGCCGAGGACAACCCGGTCTTCCAGATCTGGGACGGCGACACGCAGCCGCGTGCATTCAACGTCGACATCAACGAGCAGGGGTTGTTCATGGGCGTCGGCGCGGGCGCGGTCGCCCGCTACCAGTGGTTCGAAGACGGTCCGCCGCTGTCGGCCGTGTGGGACCCACTTGCGGGTACTCGCCTGCCTGCGATCTCCTACGCCACCCTCGAAGACCGCACGGCCGTTGTGCTGAACAACGGCAGCGTCGCTGCGATCGACGAGTCTGGGACGGGCCCCATCTTGTGGGACGCCGAGGTCTCGGACCTTCGTGCGATCTCCATCACGACCCTCGACGACGAGGTTCTGCTGCTGCTCGAAGGCGGCACCGTGTTGCGGGTCGCTGGTGACGGCGAGACCCAGAACCGCGGCTCGATCTGGGATGTCACCGACGAGTCGACGAGCCCAGCGATCAAGGTCTTGTTGACGAACCCCTAAGGTCGATCCCGCTCAGCACACTGCGGTCGGCGAGGCTGATCGTGTTCGCTTGAAGCGCGTCGAGCAGTTCGGCCATGACCTTGCCGTCGTCGTGATGGTCGATCTCGATGAAGCGCAGCCAACGAGTCAGATGCGCGTCGGCGACCGGTCGGGCGAGGTCGAGCAGCGATGTCGTTTCCCGCACCAGCCATGGGTCGATTTCGCGAACGATTGCGGCGATGCGGGCGGGCGATTGATCGGCGGCATCGATCGAACGAAGCGTGGTCACTGCGTCAGCCCAGCCAGCGGTGGGTGAAGTCGGTGTGGCCGCCTCGGCGAGTTGGGGCGACGTCGGCAAGCACTGCGTCAGGATGTCGGCGTGCCAGCGGTGGTGACTCGCTGCCTGCGCCAACAAGATCCGGGCGCCGGAGTGCGGCTCGAGCGCGCTCCACAACTCGTAGAGATCGGCGATGGTTTGCTCGACCCAAACGAGCGCGGCGATTCGTCCCGCGAGTTCTTCTAGTGGGAACCAGTCGTCGGGGTCAGGCTGCGGCGGTTCCGTGTCCTCGCCACCGCCGCCGATGCTGCGCACAGGTTCAGCCGGGTAGCCCGCGGTACCGGTTCGTGATCGGCATCCGCCGGTCACGGCCGAACGCTTTGCGGCTCACGCGAGCGCCGACCGGCGTCTGGCGACGCTTGAATTCTGCGATGTCGACGAGGCGGGCAATCCGGGTGACGATCGCCTCGTCGCCGCCGGCGTCGATGAGATCGGCGGCCGTCTTGTCGTTCTCGACAAGGTCGATGAGCATCGGATCGAGCACCTCGTACGGAGGCAGACTCTGGTCGTCGCGTTGGTCGGGTCGAAGCTCGGCTGAGGGTGCCTTGGTGATGATGTTGGCGGGGATCACTTCGGCGCCGGCGCGCTCGTTGACCCAGCGGCACAGGTCATAGACCTGCAGCTTCCACACGTCTTTGATCGGGGCGTACGCACCGGCGGTGTCGCCATAGAGCGTTGCGTAGCCGACGGCCATTTCGCTCTTGTTGCCGCAGGTCAGCACAAGCCAGCCGAACTTGTTCGACATGGCCATCCAGGTGACGCCGCGCACTCGGCTTTGCACGTTCTCTTCGGTGACGTTGGCGTCGAGGCCCTCGAAGGCGGGGGCGAGCATCTCGAGCATGGCGGCGTGCGCAGGCTCGATGGCGATGGTGCGGTAGTTGATGCCGAGGTTGATCGAGAGCTTCTCTGCGTCGCTCACCGAATGATCCGACGAGTAGCGCGACGGAAGGAGCAACGCGTGCACGTGTTCGGGGCCGAGCGCTTCGGCGGCGATCGCAGCAACGAGGGCCGAGTCGACGCCACCGGAAAGACCAAAGCAGATGTCGGTGAAGCCGTTGTTGTGGACGTAGTCGCGCGTGGCGAGCACGAGCGCACCCCACAGCTCTTCGAGCGGTTCGGGCGCCGGTTCGACGATCGGGGGCAGCCCGGATTCGGACTTGCTGGCGTTGTCGGACACCAGGATCGGTTCGGTCGCCGTGGCGCGGGCCGGTGCGACGTCGAAGTCGGCGACGAGCACCTGCTCGTCGTACATGCGGGCCTGAGCGACGAGGTTGCCGTCTGCAGTCATCACGATCGAACCGCCGTCGAAGACGAGCTCGTCTTGGCCGCCGACGAGGTTGACGTAGGCGATCGGCACGCC
>CAZEMU010000039.1:0-12979 GCA_964513315.1 uncultured Acidimicrobiaceae bacterium
CCCATCTGGACGGCGCCGAGTGGCTCCATGAGCTCACGGTCACCGCTGTAGCGCTCGTCGTCGAGCCAGCCGGTTTCAGGGCCCCAGTAGACCTCTTCGGGTTCCCACACGTCGGCACGACCACCGGCGAAGCCGAAGGTTGCGAAGCCCATCGACTCGAGGGCGACGTTGCCGGTCAGGATCAGAAGGTCGGCCCAGGAGATCTTGCGGCCGTACTTGCGCTTGATTGGCTCAAGCAGCATGCGGGCCTTGTCCAGGTTGCCGTTGTCGGGCCAGCTGTTCAGCGGCGCGAAGCGCTGCTGGCCGGTACCGCCACCGCCGCGACCGTCGTGGGTGCGGTAGGTGCCAGCGGCGTGCCAGGTCATGCGGATGAAGAACGGGCCGTAGTGGCCGTAGTCCGCAGGCCACCAGTCCTGCGAGTCCGTCATCAGGGCATGCAGGTCGGCTTTGAGGGCGTCGTAATCGAGGGTGGCGAACTCGGCTGCGTAGTCGAAGTCGTCATCCATCGGGTCATTCGCGGGATGACCCTCGTTGAGAATGTTGAGGTTGAGCTGGTTCGGCCACCACTTCTGGTTGGCTGCCGAGCCCACGTCGTTCTGGTGGAACACCGGGCACTTTTCTTCGGACATGAATTCCTCGCTGAGGGGGTAGTGAGTTGGTGAATATACGGGAATGGAATGGCTGACGTGGTCAGCCGGTCTGACAGGTTGGGCAGTGACCCCAATAGACAACTTCGGCCTCGTCGATTGCGAAGCCGTGGTCGTCATCGGCGGTCAAACAGGGCGTCTCGCCGACGGCGCAGTCGATGTCGAACATCAGACCGCATCCTCGACAGACGAGGTGGTGGTGGTTGTCGCGGACGCGGTCCTCGTAACGAGCCGCTGAGCCACTGGGCTGGATGCGGCGGACGAGGCCCTTCTCGACGAACACGCCGAGTGTGTCGTAGACGGCTTGACGCGAGATCGAGCCGATGTTGGCGACGACGTGCTCGGTCACGTCTTCGGTGGTGGCATGGGGAGAGGCTGCCACAGCCTGCATGACTGCGATGCGCTGAGCCGTGACTTGCAGCCCGCGCGTGCGCAACTGGGCCTCGATCGTGTGCTCTGCACCCTCCCTCATCTTGGACACTCAACCACCGATTCTGGACAAAGTCAAGAGTTGGATTTCGTCCGAATGGCAGCAAATGCAAACGCCGATCTCGCACTAGGGTTCGGAGCGATGGCTAACCCAAGCGCCGAGGCTGAGAAGCCGCCTCCGACCGAGTTTCCTGAGCCGGAACAATTCGACTATTCGGCCTTCCCCTGCCCTCGTTGCAAGACCACGATGTCGGCCGAGGACTACCGGCCGTGCGATGCCTGCATCACCGAGCTCAAGGCCACGCAACGGACCGAAGGCAGTGCTGGCGAAGCCGCGGCCTACGAGCCGAAGATGAACGTCACCCCCAACGCCGTCGCCCTCAAAGACGACTGACACCTCCACCACGGCTCGCCGAACTGGCAGCTCAGGACGTCACCGGTGATGCGCCGAACTGCCAGTTGTGGCTGCGGGCGCGAACTGGCAACCCAATGCTTCAGATCTGATGTTCCGGGCTGCCAGATCGGCGGCCGCTTCTAGAGGGTGAAGCGCATGCCGTCGATGAGCGCGCCGGGGAGGGTCATGCTGGCGCTGGTGCGCTGCTCGTAGGTCGAGTTGTCGACGAGCATCTCTGGCGTCGAGGTCAGGTCGACCAGTCGCTCGCCGAGCATGTTGTAGATCGAGTCGTCGAAGCGCAGCACGTTGACCGGCGCAGCGATCTCGCCGCCCTCAACCCAGAACGTGGCAAAGCGGGTCATGCCCGTGACCCGGCAGCCCGGCACGTCGGAGTAGTTCGTGTACCAGAGGTTGCCGACCCACAGCCCGGTGTCCAGCTGGGCGAGCGCATCGGCATCGTCGAGCGTTCCGCCCGCCATCGCCAGAGACTCGGGGCTCTCGTGACCAGCAGCGCCGTTCGGTTCGACGCCGAACTCGACCGACGACCGAGGCGAAACGAGCGCACCGGCGGCCTGACCTTCGTCGATGAGCACGACTTCGTCGGGACGAAGCCAGCCCTGCTCTTGGAAGTTCGGCGCCACACCGTCAGCGGTGTGTTCGCTGATGCGGACTCGGCTGTCGAGCTGAGCATCGCCAGTCACGAGTCGGAGCAGCGACGATTGGCTCGTGCGCTGGGACCGAATGCCGAACGCACCGTACGACAGCAGGCCCATGACCTCTTCGAGCGCCGAGGGCGTGAGCAGCGTGGCGTATTCGCCAGGGTCGAGCGACAGGGGGGTGCGCTTGAGCGCTTCGAACTTGGCGTCGGCTTCGGCCAACTTGCGATCGAAGACGGCGTTGTCCCAGCCGAAGCCGGCATAGGCGCTCTTCACGGCCTTGTCGGCCTGGAGGTAGCGGGTCCAGTCGAAGTCGAACGTCGACGTCTCGAACCAGTTGCGCTGGCCGAGTGAGTTGGCGAACCCGCTGGCGACCGTGCCGGACGCATAGATGCCGACCAAGTCCTGACCGGCGCCTCGATCGGTAATCGTGCCGACGATCTCGTCGGTTGCGGGCAGGGTGCTCTCGGCGATCTGATGCGATGAGGCCGGGTCGGTGTTCACCAGCAGGTGCGGATCATCTGGGACCTGCTGGCGCTGCTCGCGCAGCCGCTCAACGACACCGAGAATGCGGGCATCGTCGACCGCAGTGTCGCCCGTCAGGCCAACGGTCGCTTCGGCATGGCGCTGGCCTTCGATCAGGTCCAGTGAGATCTCGGTCTGGGCGATCGAGCCTGCCTGGCGCACCTTGGCATGGTTGAACCGAACGAAGTCGGTGTCTTCGGTGTGGAACGAGGCCAGCAGGACCTCGTCGCCGGTGAGCTGATCGCTCGCTGCTCGGACCCGAGCGTCGAACCAGTCGCTATCCAAGGAGGTCATGCGTCGGCTCCGAAGACCTCGATGTTGCCGAAGCGGCAGACCGGCGATGCGTGGCCGGTGCCGACCATCTGGTTCAGCTCACCCTTGCCGCAATTCGGAGTGCCCATCACGGCGAAGGTCGACGCGTCGCCGACGCCGTTCAGGTTGCGCCAGAAGTCGCGAGAGATGCCTCGGTAGCTCGGGTTGCGGACGATCTCGCCGAGCTCGCCGTCGCGAATCACTCGACCGAGCTCGCAGCTGAACTGGAACTTGTTGCGGCTGTCGTCGATCGACCACGAGTTGTTCGTGTGGACGAATACGCCGTGCTCGATGCCGCCGATCAGTTCGTCGAGCGACGAGGTGCCGGCTTCGACGTTGAGGTTGGCCATGCGGTCAATCGGCGGCCGGTTCCACGAACACGCACGAGTGTTGGCGACACCGGCCATCTCGGCCCGAGCTTGCGACGTTGCGCCGCCGAGCGGCCGCTCGAGTACGCCGTCACGGATCAAGAACTGCTTGGTTGCCGGTGTGCCCTCGTCGTCAAAGGCGTACGACGCCAGCTGGCCTTCGACCGTCGGATCGAAGGTGACGTTGAGCAGTTCAGAGCCGTACTGGAAGCTGCCGAACATGTCCGTCGTCACGAAGCTGGTGCCCGCGTAGTTGCGCTCGTCGCCGAGGATCCGATCGAGTTCAAGGGGATGCCCGATCGACTCGTGGATCTGCAAGATCATCTGGTCGGGCGCCACCAACAAGTCCATCGTGCCCGTCGGGCAGTTCGGCGCCGTGAGGAGCGCGATGGCCTCTTCGCCGATCTGCGGTGCCGCTGTCCGGAAGTCGAAACGGTCGAGGACTTCGATGCCGCCTTGACCGCAGAACGAGCCTCGGCCGTAGGACCGGGACTGGGCGTCGCCGCCGTCAGCGGCGGTCGCGTTCATCGTCGGATACGTGAACGTGAAGTCCTGCTCGATGCGTCCGCCGGCGCTCGACACGAGCACGGACCGGACCTCGCGGCGACCGAGCGATGCACGCCGTTCGACGATCCTGTCGTCGACATTGAGCGCCGCATCTGCGGACTTGAGTAGATCCAACCGATCGGCGATCGACAGCGACGACCACGGTTGACGCACCGGACTGGCGTACTGGCCGTTGCCCGTGAGCCCTGGCGGAATCGCGGCGACGGTCGTCCCCGCGGTAGCGAGTGCCCATGCCTGCGCCGTCTCGAGCGCAGCCCGAATGCCTTCGGGTCGCAGGTCAGCAGTCGCTGCGTAGCCGAGCCCTCCGCCGGCCCACACTGTGACCATGGCGCCGCGGTCGAATGTCGAACGAGGCGGCTCAACGACGCCCTGGCGGACCGTTAGCCACTCGGCTTCTTCGTCGATGATGCGGACCGTGGCTTCGTCGATCCCATCGGGCAGATGCTGCGCAAGGATTGCGGCGATGTCGTCGGCGGGTGTGAGCAGTTCAAGCATCGAGCGTCTCCGATAGTGCAGTGACGGGGTCGAACCCCGAGACGTGATTTCAGTTGTTGTGATGTGTCGCGCGAGGCGAATTCAGGCCTTGCCCCGCAGGCGTGGGTCGAGGGCGTCACGCAGGCCGTCACCGATGAAGTTCACGGACAGCACCGTGAGTGAGATGAATGCGCCCGGCACGATCGTGCGCCAGACATTGATCTGCATGAAGTCATTGCCGTCACTCAGCAACTTGCCCCACGTCGGAAGATCTTGGGGGAAGCCGAGGCCGAGGAACGAGATCGCCGACTCGGTCAAGATCGCCGAGGCAACACCAAGCGCGGAGGCCACGATGATCGAGCTCATGACGTTCGGCAGAATGTGGCGGCCGAGAATGCCACCCGTTCGCGTGCCCACGCTGTGGGCGGCGATCACGAACTCTTCTTCGCGAAGGCCAAGCACGTCGCTGCGGACGACTCGTGCGGTGCCCATCCAGCTTGTGGCTCCGATGATGAGAACGACCAGCACGAAGATGCCGAGGTTCTCGCCAAACACGCCGGTCACCGGCTCACGGAAGAACAGCACCGAGATGAGCAGCAGCGGGAGAATCGGCAAGGCGAGAAACACATCGGTCAGTCGCATGAGGGGACCGTCAAGGCGGCGCACGAAGCCCGCGAAGAGGCCGATAAAGACACCGATGAGGTTGCCGACGATCATTGCGGCGAAGCCGACGGACAACGAGATGCGACCGCCTTGGAGTGCTTGTGCCAGCACGTCACGGCCGAGGTTGTCGGTGCCCGCAGGATGCGCCCACGAGGCGCCCTGGTTGCGGACCTCGGGCTCAAGTTGGGTGGCATCGTAAGGCCGGATGAAGCTGCCGACGAACACGGCGAGCACGATCAGCGTGAGCACGACGAGACCAAAGATTGCGCCCTTGTGCTTGCGGAACTGGCGCCAGACATCGGTGCGAAGCGACCGGTGTTCGCCGAGTTCATCGGCGGTCGCCGCAGCGGTGCCGACGGAGGTTGAGCTATCAGCGATATCAGTCATAGCGGATCCGTGGGTCGAGCATGCCGTACAAAATGTCAGCGATGATGTTGAACAACACTCGCATGACGGCGAAGAAGAACGTCAGCGTGAGCAGCATCGGGAAGTCGGCCTGGAACAGGGCTTGAACGAGCAGACTGCCGGTGCCGTTGATGGCAAACACTGTCTCGGTCAAGATGGCGCCGCTGAAGATGCCGGCGGCCGACAAGGCGATCAGCGTGACGACCGGGAGCATTGAATTGCGCAGCACGTGCCGGTTGACGACGAGGAACTCGCTCAGGCCTTTGGAGCGAGCGGTGCGGACGTAGTCCAGGCTCAGGTTGTCGAGCACCGACGCTCGGGTGAAGCGAGAGAACGCCGCCGCATTGAAGAAGGTCAACACGGTGACCGGCAGAGCGATGTTGCGTATCTGGGTTCCGAGGCTTGACAAGCTGGTCCACGAAACCTCGTGGGTGGCGTCGTAGCGCGAGGGGAACCAGCCCAGCTTGACCGAGAACAAGAAGATCAGCAGCAGGCCGCTCCAGTAGACCGGCATCGACCAGCCGATGAGCGATACGAACGAGCCGACATTGTCGAAGGCCGAGTACTGGCGGTACGCCGAGTAGATGCCGATGGGGACGGCGATCAGAATGCCGAGAATGAGCGACGGCGTCATGACCCAAAGCGTCTTGGGGAGGCGGTCGTAGATGGTGTCGACGGCAGGGGAGCGGCTCGAGAACGAGATGATGCGGTCGCTGTCCTGGATGCAGTCACCGATGCAGAAGTTGCCGATCGATTCGATTGCATGCTGGGGCTCGTACCAGAAGATGGCCCGTACCCATCTGAGCCACCGTTCGATGAAGGGTCCGTCGAGACCCAAGCTGGCCCGGTAGGCCTGGCGAACTTCGTCGGGGATGGTGAGCGGCAACGCGCCGGCGGGATCGCCAGGGGCCAGCTCGGTGATCGTGAACAAGATCAGGCTGATCACGAGCAAGAGGGGGATCGCGAACAAGAAGCGACGGATCGTGTAGCGCAGCATTGCGGTTTCGGGCCCTCCGAGGCGGTGAATAAGGAAGACGGGGGCGTGCTGGCCGATTCGGTCAGCACGCCCCGTCGTTTTGTCAGCTAGCCCCGTTGATCAGGGCCAACGTTGACTAGCCGCGGGTCCAGTCCGCGATGTTCCAGTATTCGCTGTCCCAGCCGTTGAGATCGCCGATGTTCTGGATCTCGTTGGAGGCAGCGGAGAGGGAGCCACGCAGCGCGAGCGGGATCACGGCGCCACCCTCGAAGGAGAGGATGTCGTTGGCGCGAATCGCAAGGTCGTTGCGGACAGGGTCAGACATTGGCGTCTGCTCGAGCTGGCTGATGATGTCATCAAACTCTTCGCTCTGGAGGCGTGGAATGTTCGAGCCACCCCATGCCGTTTCGAGCGTTGGGATGTTCTCGGTCGTCCAACCGCCGAGGTATGGCTCGGGTGCTGGCGAACCAGGGAGGTTGGTGAACATTTCCATGTCCGTTGGGAAGCGCCAGATCGACTGGTCAGCGTTGGTGCCATCGAAGAAGATGCTGGCCTCGACGGCCTGCATTTCGACGTCGACGCCGATTTCGGACCAGTTGGACTTGACGATGTCCTGGGTGGACTGACGCACCGCGTTGACCGAGGTTGCGTAGGTGAAGCTCAGTGGCAAGCCGTCAGGGGTTTCGCGGATGCCGTCACCGTCGGTGTCGGCGTAGCCAGCATCGTCGAGGATCTGGTTGGCGCGATCGATGTCCTGGGTCAGGCACCAGTTGAGGTTCGTCGAGTTCTGAACGCCCACGTTCCACATGTTGCAGGTCGGGATGGCAGCATCGCCGTAGCCGATCTCAACGATCAGATCACGGTCGATAGCCAGCGACAGTGCCTCGACGAGCTCGAGGTTCTGGAACAGGATTGGGTGCGGGTTACCGGGGTAGTTCGATGCATCATCGCCCTCGGCACGGTTGTTCGTCTGGTTGATGTTGATGTGCTCAACCGACGAGGTGAAGGAGAGCTTCAGGCCCGCTGCTGAGTCATCGGTGATGATCGTGCCGAGAACGTCAGGCGAGATCTGCATGTTCCATGCGTAGTCAGCTTCGCCGATTGCAACGGAGCGAGCTGCGGACTCTGCGTCGCCGCCACCCTGGATGACAACGTCGCTGAAGAAGGGCTTGCCTTCGCTCACGCCGCGGTACATGGGGTTGATTTCGGCGACCACGATGTCTTCAGGGCTGAGGGCCGTGATCATGAATGGGCCGGTGCCGATTGGCATGAAGTTCTGGTCGCTACATGCGGCCGAACCTTCACCCACGCACGCGGAGAACTGTGCGCGCTGCAGGATTGGGGTGCCGTGGCCAACGAATGGCTCGAATGGGTATGGGGTCGGGGCGTCGAAGGTGATTTCGACGGTCAGGTCGTCAATGGCGACAACCTTGGACACGGCACCGATCGAGTCAGCGGTCGTGCAACCGGTCAGCTCGTCTGCGCAGTACTCCCAGGTGAACACGACGTCGTCAGCGCTGAGCTGGGTGCCGTCGGACCACATGATGCAGTCCTGGAGGGTCCACGTGATGGTGGTGAGGTCCTCGGAGATGCCACCGTTTTCGATGGTTGGGATCGCGGCCGCGAGGCGAGGAACGATTTCACCGTCTGGGCCGATGTTAGCCAGAGGCTCGAGCACGAGGGAGCTCGCGAGAACGTCCTTGGTACCCGAGGAGAGGTGTGCGTTGGCCTGTGAAGGAGCCTGCCACTGCAGCAGGGTCAGGTCGCCGCCTTCGCCAGCACCGTTGTTGACCGGAGCGGCACAGTCGCCGTCGGCCATGGCGGTTTCGCCATCGTCCATTGCATCGTCTTCCATGGCGTCGTCGTCCATGGCGTCGTCTTCCATGGCGTCGTCTTCCATGGCGTCGTCTTCCATGGCGTCGTCGGAGTGGTCTTCACCCTCGTCGTCGTCCATGGCATCGCCATCGTCGCTTGCTTCAACCTCGGTGGTCGAGTCGCTGCTGTCGGCAGCATCGTCGTCACCGTCGCTTCCGCCGCAAGCTGACGCAATAAGCGACAGTGCCACGAGAAGCGAAAGCAGTAGCTTCCAAGTCTTCATGTATCCCTCCATGCGGGGCCGGACGGCCCCGTCGTGATCGGATCAGCGTAGACCAGCAGGCCGTCAGTTGCCCATCGTCGCGTGATGTTCGCGGGAAGGATTTACATGGGCGAAACGCAACGCTGCTCAGCTCGAAGAGACAAGCGGTCGCACCGCTGTGCGATCAGTCAGGGAAGTGACACGCGACCCAGTGATTGGGAGCGGCTTCGGTCCATACCGGAACCTCGCTTGCGCACTTTGCCTCGACCCGTGGGCAGCGGGTGCGGAAAACGCAGCCGCTCGGCGGGTTCGAAGGGCTCGGAATGTCGCCTTGGAGCACGACGCGTTCGCGTAGTTGTTCTGCGACTGGGTCCGGCACGGGCACCGCAGAATGCAACGCCTGCGTGTACGGGTGGCGGGCGTTGGTGTGGAGCTCGTGTACGTCTGCTAGCTCGACGATCTTGCCGAGGTACATCACGGCAATGCGGTCCGCTATGTGGCGCACCATCGAGAGGTCGTGCGAGATGAACAGGTACGTCAGCCCCAAGCGTTCTTGCAGCTCGAGGAGCAGGTTGACGACCTGGGCCTGGATCGACACGTCGAGGGCGGCGATGGCTTCGTCGCACACGATGAAGTCCGGGCTGAGCGCGATCGCTCGGGCGATGCCGATGCGCTGGCGCTGACCGCCCGAGAACTCGTGCGGGTAGCGGTTGGCGTGCGATGGGTCGAGGCCGACCAGCGTGAGGAGCTCGTCGACGGCGTCTTGGATCGTGCCGCCGCCAGGCACGCCGTGCTCGCGAAGTGGCTCGCCGACGATCGTGCCGACGGTCATGCGCGGATTGAGCGAGGCGTGCGGATCCTGGAAGATGATCTGCATCTCGGGGCGCTTCTCGCGCAGTTCGCTGGCGCGAAGCTCGGTGAGTTCGACGCCGTTGAACTTCACCGACCCAGCGGTCGGCTGGTGGAGCTGGAGGATAACGCGGCCCGTCGTTGTCTTGCCGGAACCGCTTTCGCCGACCAGGCCGAGGGTTTCGCCCTTGTGGATGTCGAAGGAAACGCCGTCGACGGCGCGCACAGCGCCGATCTGTCGCTTCAGGAGCCCGCCGGTGATCGGGAAGTGCTTCTTGAGGTCACGAACTTCGACCAGAACGGGTGCGTCGGCACTGCTTTTGGTTGCCTTGCTCATCGCGGTTCTCCCTTGTCGACGTCGAACCAGCAGGCGACTTCGTGGCCGTCGCCGACGGTGACGAGCGGCGGAATCTCGGTCGTGCACTTGTCGAACGCAAACTTGCATCGTGGTGCGAACGAGCACGATGTTGGCTCGGTGTACATGTTCGGCGGGGTGCCGGGAATCGATTCGAGTTCTTGGTCGCTGTCGAGGCGGGGCAGCGAGCGCAGCAGGCCCTGGGTGTAGGGGTGCTGCGGTGTGCCGTAGAGCGGCTTGACGGGGGCGACCTCGACGATGCGGCCGCCGTACATGACGACGACACGGTCGGCGAGACCGGCGATCACACCGAGGTCGTGGGTGATCCAGATCACGGCAGTGCCGAGGGTCTCGCGCAAGATGCGGATCTGGTCGATGATCTGGGCCTGAATGGTCACGTCGAGGGCCGTGGTTGGCTCGTCGGCGATGATGATCTGGGGCTCGCAGGCGAGTGCGATGGCGATCACGACGCGTTGGCGCATGCCGCCGGAGAGTTCGTGCGGATAGGCCTTGAGCCGTTGCTCAGGGTCTGGGATGCCGACCATCTCGAGTAGCTCAACGGCTCGGGCCTGCTTGGCGTCTTTGTCGAGGTCCGTGTGTAGGTCCAACGATTCGGTGATCTGGCGCCCAACGGTGAGGACCGGATTCAGCGAGGTCATCGGGTCCTGGAAGATAAAGCCGATCTTGCCGCCGCGGATGTCTCGCATCTCGTCGCCCTCGACCTGAACGAGGTCGACGTCTTCGAACTCGGCGACACCGTTCACGATCTCACCGGGCGGCATCGGGATCAGCTTGAGCAGCGACATCATCGTCACGCTCTTGCCCGAACCGCTCTCGCCGACCACGCCGAGCAGCTCGCCGCGGCGCAGTTCAAAGGAAACACCGTTCACGGCATGGACAGTGCCGTCCTGGGTATTGAAGCGAGTCTTGAGTTCTTGGACGGACAGCACCGGTGTGCCCATGTTGCAACCACCAATAGGTCAAGCGAATTGGGGCAGAGTAGTCGGTGGCTGGCGGTGTGCGAAGGGGACAACGATGAACGCGGTGTTTCCTGCAACCAGGGGACCAGCGTCAGCCGACGATTGGGCGTTCGACCCGGTCGGTTCCAACGCCGGTGAATCGAGACATGGGCCGAGACATTCGTTGTGCGAACCAGTCTTCGTCACGGGCATGGGCGTGCCAGTGGTCGGGGATCTGGCGCATATTGGTGTCGAGGTCGAAGGCGTCGCCGAAGCGGGCTTTCCCGGCAGCCGTGAGTGCCGCGAGCATGTGATCACGTTCGGTCTCGGTCGGTTCGGTCCCGTGCGGCCTCCACACCACCATCGGCACCGAGCAGACCTCGCAGTCGGCAATCCAGCACAGCTGATCCTCGAAGTACCAATGCGTGTATTGCTCAGCTTTGCAGAGGTCGCAGTCCGGATCGTGCACGTTCGAAGATGGTGCCAGTAGCGGCTCAGCTGAAGGCGAAGTAGTGTTCGCAGCGTTCATTGGGTCATTCTGGTCTTTACAGACGAGCGATCGTGTGTCTCGACGTGCGTGGCTCTGACGTTCAGGGACTTCCCGCGACATTCACCCACTGTGGTGCGTCCACCCACAGGACCCCTTGAACACCAAGGACTGAGGATTCAAACGCGATGACCTACGACGACCAAAGCATCATCCCCGCTGGCGGCGATGACAAAGACAAGCTCCTGCCCGAATGGGGCCGGTCAGCCGATGAGCAGATCATTTGGCTGGCCTTTGCCGTGCTGGCGGTGCTCGCTGCACTGTTCTTCGGCTTGACCCAATGCGGCGACGACGGCGTCGCCGATTCGGTCGCCGATGCGGTCGGCCTCGATCGCGACGGCAATACCGAGATCACCATCGACGGTGTCCTCGGCGACGAGTCGGATCTCGGCACCAGCGCCGAGCTGTTCGATGGCGCCGATCAGCGCCTCGACACCGCATCCGCAGGCCCGTTCACGGTGTTCGCCCCGAGCGATGACGCATGGGACGCTCGCGACGATGTCGATCTCGACTCGCTCTCCAACGATGAGCTGGCCGCAATTAGCGATCTCCACATTGTCGACGGCGAGTTCACGCTTGATGAACTGATCGCTGCTGGCACCGTCACGACGATCGCCGGCGAGACATTGGTCTTCTCCGGTGAGAACATGGTGAACGACCTTGAGATCTCCGAGGCCGACATCGAGGCTGAGAACGGCCTCGTGCACCAGATCGAAGGACTGCTCACAGCAGCACCTGAGCCGGCACCTGAACCAACCGCAGCTCCTGAGCCAACGGCCACCCCCGAGCCTGAGCCAACCGCGGCACCTGAGCCAACAGCGACGCCAGAACCTGAGCCAACAGCGACGCCAGAACCTGAGCCAACGCCAGAGCCTGCTCCCGTTACGACCATCGGCAGCCTTGCTGCTGAGACTCCAGAGCTGTCCTCGATCAGCGCACTGATTGCGGCGCTCGGTCTCGACGGAACGCTGTCCGATGTCAACGCGGGCCCGTTCACGGTCTTCGCTCCGAACAACTCGGCGGTCGACGACGCTGCAGATCTCCTGGCGAACCTCGACAGCGACGATCAGATGGCAACGCTCGGCTACCACGTCGTGCCTGGCATCGTGAACGCAGTCGACGTCGTCCCTGGCGCTCGATTCGAAACGCTGAGCGGCGAGACCCTCGTCATCGGCAGCGACGGCAACCTGCCTGGTGGCATCACCGTCCAAACCGCTGACCTCGTCACCGACAACGGTGTCGTCCATGTCATCAATGGCGTCATGGTCCCACCACAGATCACGCTCCGGAACCTGACCTCGGCGATCGCCGAGCTCGAAGGCATCCAGTTCGATGTCTCATCGGCAACGATCCGTCCCGGCTCGTTCCCGATCCTCGACAACGCCGCCTCGGTCCTGAAGACCCTCCCCGAGGGAACGCAGGTCGAAGTTGCCGGTCACACCGACAGCGACGGCGACGATGCTTCGAACCAGGCACTGAGCGAGGCCCGAGCCGCATCGGTGGTCACCTACCTGGTGAACAGCGGTGTCGACGCCGACACGCTGAACCCGGTCGGCTACGGCGAATCGCAGCTCAAGGTCAGCCCCGAGCAGAGCGCTGCCGACAAGCAGCAGAACCGTCGCATCGAGTTCACTCGACCGCAGAGCTGATCTCGCCCGAGGGCCCCGGCCCTCGACGCAACGAAACGATGCGTTGACTAACGAGATGGAGAAGCCCCGCCGCCCCGCCGGGGGTGGACCGGTTTGGTGCGGGGGGTGGGTGGCGGGGTACGCCACG
>CAZEMU010000039.1:12989-27315 GCA_964513315.1 uncultured Acidimicrobiaceae bacterium
GCCCGCGACGCAACCAAAGGATCGTTTCACTAACGATATGCTCAACCCGGCCCGCCCGGCCGGGCTTCTACCGTTTTCGTCCTGCGGTTTCGAGTCGTCTAACGCCAGTTGATGGAGATCAGGATTTCGTTGAGCAGATCGATATCGCTCTGCTCGTCGGGGACGCTGTCTTGCTGTCCTTCGACGATGACGCCGAGCCCGTCTTCGGCGTCCCAGAGAGCGAGGACTCGCACCGAGGCGCCGCCGCAGTCGAAGACCGTGCCGATCGTGAACAGTTCCGGATCGTCGAGGTTCTCGTTCGGGCCGTCGGTGATGTCACACGATCCGTACGCCGCGGTGGTGCCGAAGCGCTGGTCGACGAACTCGACATAGTCCGGCGCTTCGTACAAGGCCACCGCGACCTGGTCGCTCGACCAGAACTGAGCGGCTTCGCTTGGTCGCGGTGCCGCGATGAATCCTGCGATCGCGTCTCCGTCGGCTGCAGCGACTCTCCAGCCCGCCGGGATCGCCGCTCGCAGGCGTTCCGACGGATGCGTCCATTCGACGAGCGCTCCGGCTTCACCTTCGATGAGTTCGTAGTTCACTCGCTCGTCGAGGGTCGGATAGTTCGCACGGGCTGTCTCCGCGTCTTCGTGAGCGAGCACGAGCGCCTGGTTGCTGTTGAAGCTCGAGAACCAGGACTGGTCGCTGCCATCAGGTCGCATCATCATGACGACGTTGCGGTCTTCTTCGGGGGCGAGGCGGTCGGTGCCGAAGTAGATGATCGAGCCGTCGGCGCTCCAGGTCGGCCAGGACTCATCCGCTGGACTGTTGGTCAGGTTGATGGCTTCGCCACCGTCGATCGACATCAGGTAGATCTCGTCGTTGCCGTCGCGGTTCGTCGCGAACGCAATGAACTCGCCGTCCGGCGAGACGGCGCTTTCCCATTCGCTGGCCGCAGTGTCGGTGAGTTGGGTTTGGTTCGATCCATCGAGGTCGGTGATCCACAGGTCGCCGTCTCGTTGGAACACGACGCGCTCGGCGTCGGGCGTGAACGTGGGGAACTGTTCGTTGCTGTCGTCATTGCCGAGGGTCGCAACGTCTTGGCCCTGGGTCAGTGCGAACAAGTTCCAGTCAGCGTCACTGTCTTCGCGAGCTGCGAACACGAAGGACGCGCCAAGCGTCGTCGTGCTGGCGTATTCGAAGTCGGGGACGGGGAGTTCGATCGTGCTCACAGGCGAGCCGTCCCACTGGTAGGTCCAGAGCTTGTTGCCGGGCTCGGTGTCGCCAACGATGTCGGCATTGAACATGAACCCGCCCGCGAGGACGGACGGCCGGCGAAGCGGCAGGTCGTAGGTGAGGTCGGTGAGCGAGGTCGCGAAATCGATCGACTCGAGTTCGCTCATGATGATGAAATCCTCGAACTCGCCGAGGTCCGGATGGCTCGCCGAGGTGCGAAGCAGCAGTTGGTCGTCGCTGTCGATGCTTCCGCCAGCTGCGGAACCGATCTTGACGGTTGAGCCGTCGCGTGGGCCGGCGGTGCAGAGGATGCCTCGATCGCCGGCTGCCCATTCGGTTTCGTTCGGATAGACGACGAAGGTTGGGAACGGCAGGACGCTCCAGCTCGCGCCGCCGAACGAGGTGGTTGCGTCGTCGCACACGCTGCTATCGGCGATGTCGAAGAGTGCATCGTCACCGGGGTACGGAGCGTCGGGCCCATCGTCAAAGGCGCCAACGGCGAAGATCTCTTCTTCGTGGAGTTCGTCGCAGTCGATGGGTGTGGGGACGTCGCCTTCGCCGAGTTCGCTCGGATTGAAACAGTCGCCGGCGGCCAACACGTCGGCCCAGAACAATGGCGCGGGCTCAGGGGTTGGTTCCGGCGTCGGTTCGGCCGTGGGTTCCGGCTCGTCAGCCTCGGTCGCCTCGTCCTCTATTGCCTCGTCATCGGCTGGGTTGCCAGTGGAATCGTCACTGTCGACGTCGGATGCCTCGACCTCAGTTGCCTCGTCCTGAGTTGCCTCGTCGACGGCGCCCGGTTGGGTGAGGTCGACAACGGCCTCGCCGGTCGTGCCGCCGCCGCACGCCGAAGCAACGAGCGCAAGTGCAGCGACGATGCTCAGCATTCGTCGTTGGGTTCGGGTGCTTCGACGCAGTGTCATCATGATCCGCCAGTCGGTGAAAAGAGTCGGGTGATCTTTGGGTCCGAGACCCAGCGAGCCCCGCACGGCGGTGCCGAGAACGAGATGGCTGACCCGCCGGCCGACCTCTGCAATCACGCACATCCACCGCATCGGTGCGTAGCGGCGACCGTAGCACGGGCCTCATTTGTGGCTGCGCTGTCGGAGTCGAGCGGCCGTCGTCGATCGTCAGTTGCCAGTCGGTGCTGGCCTGCCGCGTAGTGTCACCGCGATGGGTGAACCGACACCGATGCATCTTGCGCAGTTCATGATTCATGGCCCGACGTGGCACAGCCACGCAATGTGGCGCCACCCAAAAACCTCGGTGCATGGCGACGAATGGTTCCGCCCCGAGCTGTACGAACATGTCGCCCGCACCTGCGAGCGGGGCATGTTCGACATGGTCTTCTTCGCCGACCTGAACTACATCAGCGACACGTTTACCGGCAGCCTCGAACCGGCATTGCGCTACGCGGTGCAAGCTCCCGAGCACGATCCGATCCCGCTGCTGTCGTTCATGGCAGCTGCCACCGAACGCGTCGGTCTCGCCTCGACGTTTTCGACGAGCCATCACCATCCGTTTTACGTCGCTCGGCTGTTTGCCACGCTCGATCACCTCACCCGCGGGCGTGTTGGCTGGAACGTCGTCACGTCGCTCAACCACAACCAAGCCGCCAACTACGGCGAGACGCGCGAAGACAACGATTTGCGCTACGACAAGGCGCACGAGTTCATCGAGGTCTGCCAGCAGCTCTGGGAGAGCTGGGACGCCGACGCCGTCGTCGCCGATCCGACGGCTCCGCAGTTTGCGGACAGCGAACGCGTTCGCCGGATCGACTACGAGGGCCGGTTCTTTCGCTCCCGTGGGCCGCTCAACGTGACTCGCTCGCCGATGGGAGGTCCCGCGATCCTTCAAGCTGGGACTTCGCCGAAGGGCCGCGAGTTCGCCGCCCGTTATGCCGACGCCATCTTTGCGATCCAGCCGCGTCCGGTCGATGCTGGCGAGTTGCGTGACGACATCCGTTTGCGGGCCGACGACGCCGGACGCAACCCCGACGACGTCAAGCTGCTGTTCGGGGCCCAGCCGATCATCGGCGAGTCCGAGGCGCACGCCGTCGAGCTGCAAGAGGAACACAACGAGCTCGTGCCGCTCGACGCAGGGCTCGCGATCTTGTCTGCGCACCTCGACTTCGACCTGGCCCAGCTCGACCCGAATGAGCCGATGGCAGACCGGACCGAACCGGAGCTGCAACGGATGCGCACCCGCTATCTCAACCCCGACGGGTCCTCGATGAGCGTTGCCGAGGTCGCCCAGAAGCACGGCCAAAGCGTTGGGCTGCCGCAGATCGTCGGCACGGCCGTTTCGGTCGCCGACCAGCTCGAGGCATTCGCCGACGAAGCTGGCGGCGACGGCTTCATGCTGTCACCGATCCACTGCCCGGGGTCGATCGACGACTTCGTCGATCACGTCATCCCGGAGCTGCAACGGCGCGGCCGAGTCCGAACCGAATACACCGGCACCACGATCCGAGACCACCTCCGCCAGTCTTGGTAGTCGGGTAGTCCAAGCGGGCGCGGTTCCGCTGACTTCGTTGTGTCCGGCTTCGGTATCGCTAACTGAGTTCGAGGGCGACTTTGCCGGTGGTCTTTCGGTGGGCGAGGTCGTGGAACGCCTGGCGGGCGTCATCGAAGGCATAGGGCGAGTGCACGTGTGGCGAGATCTTGTCGGCCTCGGCCAATGCGGCGAGTTCTTGCTGCTGGCGAACCAGCGACGACGGATCGCGTCCGATGGAAGCTCCCCAATGCACGCCGACGATCGAGTAGTTCTTGAGCAAGGCGTGGTTCATTGGTGAGTCGGGGATCGTGCCGCCCGCGAAGCCGATGATCAGAAGGCGTCCGTCCCATGCCATGGACCGACGTGCGTGTTGGAAGGTGTCGCCGCCGACGACCTCGTAACAGACGTCGACGCCTCCGCCCGATGCGTCGCGGACTGCGTCGACGAAGTCGGGGGTCGCTCGATAGTCGATGGCGACATCGGCGCCGAGCTCCTTGCACAGGGCGACCTTTTCCGGTCCACCGGCAACGGCGATCACCGTCGCGCCTGCGGCCTTGGCCAGATCGATCGCAGCGGTCCCGACGCCACCTGCGGCCGCGGTGATCAGCACGGTCTCGCCTGCCTGGAGTTGGGCACGATCGTGTAGCGCGAACCAGGTCGTCGTGTAGTTGACGAGCAGTGCCGTGGACTGCGACGCGGTGAGCGAGCCGGGGATGCGGAACACGCGATCGACCCGAGACACCGCCCGTTCAGAGATCGTTGCGCCGTCCATCGTCATGACCCGATCGCCGATCGCGAACTCGGTGACGCCCTCGCCGAGCGCTGCCACGGTGCCCGAGATTTCGGTTGCAGGGGAGAAGGGCGGCTCGATCTTCACCTGGTACTTGCCTTGGGCCTGCAAGACGTTCGGAAACGCCACCCCGACCGATTCGATGTCGATGGCGACCTGGCCGGGGCCAGGTTCGGGTGCGTCGACCTCGGTGAGCTCCAGGAGCTCCCACGGGTCGCCGAGTTCATTGATTTGCCAGCTGCGCATGTGCTGCTCCTCGTCTAATTCGGGTTAGCGGGCGACGATGTTCGTCGTCAGGACGCCGATGTCTTCGATCTCGACCTCACACACGTCGCCAGCGGTGAGATAGGTGGGTGGGTCCATACGGTCGCCGACGCCGCTCGGCGTGCCCGTTGCGATCACGTCTCCCGGGCGAAGCGATGTGCCCGCCGTGATGTACTCGATGGTCTCGGCGATCTTGAAGATCATGTGATCGGTCGTGCTGTCCTGGCGCGTGTCGCCGTTGACCCGGGTCATGATGCGCTTGCCGTACGGGTCGCCGAACTCATCGGCCGTGACCACCACCGGACCAATCGGTGCGGAACCGTCGGCGTTCTTGCCGATCGCCCATTGGTGGGTGCGGCGTTGATATCCACGTGAGCTGATGTCGTTGAAGCACGTGTAACCCAGCACGCCCGACATCGCATCGGCCTCGGCGGTGTCGGTCAGGTTCGAGCCGATGATGACCGCCATCTCGCACTCCCAATCGAAGCGCTCGTCTCCGGTCGGCACGGGCACGCTGTCGCCGTCATTGCTGAGCGACGCGTACCACTTGGCGAAGATGTTTGGTGCGGGTGGACGCTCGCTCTGCGTCTCCTCGATGTGGGCTGCGTAGTTGAGGCCGAGGCACAGCACCTTGGCGGTCGTTGGCACGGGCGGCACGAGATCGAGTCCGTCGAGCGGAACGGCAGCGGCGGGGAGCGACGACGCGATCCAGCGTGCTGGTTCGTCGTAGAACGCATCGATCGAACAGAGCGGATGGACCTGTCCGTCGACGACCACGCCGATCGTCGGAACACCGTCGTGGTTGAAACCCAGGTAACGCATCGCGACATTCAATCATCAGTTCGGCTGCGACATCACATGCGGCTCTGGCCGAGCGTCGGTCGGCGTAGGATCCGCGGGTGGCGCTTCCCAAGCTTGTGGCTTTCGATGTCGACGGCACGCTCATCACCTATGACGGTGAGTGCTCGGATCGGACGAGGGCGGTGATCGCCGAACTCCGAGAGGCTGGTATCGCCGTCTCGATTGCGACCGGTCGACCACTCGCCGCACTCGAAGAGACGATGGACCTCGTCGGCCAGTTCGACTTCGCCGTCTGCGGCAACGGGGGCGTCGTCGTCGACGTACCAACCGGAGCGGTGATCCGACAGTCGACGATCGCTGGTGCAGCAACGGAGCGCATTGTGCGCTCGATGCGCAGCAAGCTTCCCGGGATCGGGACCGCAGTCGATGTCGGTGATCGCACGATCGAAGAGCACGGCTTCGAGCGACGCGTGCCGCCACGCTCGGGAATCGTCGCCGTCGACGATGCGCTCGAAGCGCTCGGGTCGCCGTGCCCTGACGTTGCCCGGCTCGTGTTCTTCCACGACGACTTCGACCACGACCTGCCGGGGCTCGCCCGCGTGCTCGCATCTGACCTCGATGACACGACGGAGATCTTCCACGGCGTGATCTTGCCGATTGTCGAAGTTATCCCTGCCGGGGACAACAAGGCGGTCGGCCTCAATGCGCTCACGGCTCACCTCGGCGTGACCGCTGCGGACACGATGGCCTTTGGTGATGGCGCGAACGATCTGGAGATGTTGGCCTGGGTCGGAACCGGCGTGGCGATGGCGAACTCCGCCGACGTGACCCTCGAGCAAGCTGACGTGGTGACCGCGTCGGTCGAAGACGACGGTGTGGCAGTGTTCCTCGAGCAACTTCTCGCAGCCGAACAGGGGAGCACGACGTGAGTGACGACGAGCTTGCATCTCGAGAGTTCGGGTTTCGAACCCGGAGCCTGCACGCAGGTGGTCGACCCGATCCAACGACCGGCGCCCGGGCCGTGCCCATCTATCAGTCAACGAGCTTCGTGTTCGAAGACACTGCCGATGCGGCGGACCTGTTCGCGCTCCAGAAGTACGGCACGATCTACTCGCGCATTTCGAACCCGACGACCGCTGCGCTTGAAGAACGCATGGCGAGCCTCGAGAACGGCATTGGCGCCGTGGCCACCGCGAGTGGACAAGCCGCTGCGTTTCTGACGATGACGACGCTCGCAGGAGCGGGTGACCATCTCATCGCTGCCGCCAGTGTCTACGGCGGCACCTACACGCTCTACGCGACCACGCTTGGGCGCCTCGGTATCGAGACCACGTTCGTGCCGAACGACGACCCTGATGCATTCGCGGCGGCGATCCGGCCCGAGACCAAAGCCATCCACACTGAGATCATCGGCAACCCAACCGGTGCCGTCGCCGACCTCGAAGCACTCGCGGAGGTCGCCCATGCGCACGGCCTACCGCTCGTCGTCGATGCCACCTTCGCAACGCCATGGCTGTGTCGACCCATGGATTGGGGCGCCGACATCGTCATCCACTCGGCGACCAAGTTCATCGGCGGACACGGCACCAGCATCGGCGGCGTCATCGTCGAAGCTGGCCGGTTCGACTGGAGCTCAGGCCGATTCCCGCGCATGACCGAGCCGATCGCGACCTACAACGGTCTCCAGTGGCACGGAAACTTCGGCGAGTACGCGTTCTGTACGGCACTGCGATCCGAACAGCTGCGCGACGTTGGCGCATCGATCTCACCGTTCAACTCGTTCATGCTGTTGCAAGGCCTCGAAACGCTGCCGCTGCGCATGGACGCCCATGTTGCGAACGCACAGACGATCGCTCGCTGGCTCGATGACGACCCCCGGGTCTCTTGGGTTGCGCACGCCGACCTCGACGGGTCGCCCTATCGCGATCTTGCGGCCAAGTATCTGCCCCGAGGTGCGGGCGCGATCTTCACGTTCGGCGTCAAGGGCGGACGCGATGCCGGCGAGCGCTTCATCGAGAAGCTCGAACTCGTCAGTCATTTGGCGAATGTCGGCGATGCCAAGACGCTCGTCATCCATCCGGCGTCAACGACGCATCAACAGATGACGGACGAAGAACTTGAGACCGCTGGCGTGGGACCCGACATGATCCGTTTGTCCGTCGGTCTCGAAGACGTCGAAGACATCATTTGGGACCTCGACCAAGCTCTCGGCGGGTAGTAGCCGCGAGCGCCAGCGCGAAAGCCGGAGGGGACCGTCGAGGTTCTGACTACCCGCGCTACCCGAGGGCAGAGCGGCAGTCGGGGACGGCGATGGCGACTCGTCCGCCGCATGAGTTGCCGACCTCCTCATAGGACGAGCCCACCTCGCTGCGGAAGTAAAGGAAGTCGCACGAGATAAGGTCGCCGCTCTCGCAATCGGCGACGACATCCGGCAGTCCGGCGCTGTCGGCCGAGAACCAGAGTCGGTCCTCGAACGGATCGATGTCCGGGGTGCAGAATCGGACCTCGACGTCGCTTCGGCCGCCGCAGGTCCGGGCGATCTCTTCGGCTTCGCTGCCGCGCTCGGTGATCGTGAACAACACGTCGCAGGCAAGGTCGGATCCATCGAGGCACTCAGCTGACCACGCCTCGATCAACTCGTCGTCGCCCAAACTCGCCGCAGGATCGTCTCGGTCGAACAGGGTTTCGCCAGCGTCTGTGTCGCCAGCGTCAGCGTCAGTCTCTTCGGTTGCTTCACCCGCATCGTCGAGGGTGTCGCTGGCGTCGAGTGCGGGCGCCGATTGCTCGGGCACACCGAGGCGGCCTTCGCCGAGCACGGTGGTCGAACTGCACGCGGCGGCGATCAGCGCAAGGATCAGAAGCGCAATCGACGATGCATTTTTGCGCCGGAACATGTCGACAGTCTGCCCCAGAGTCGGATCAATCCGGCTGCGGGGCGTCGTCGCCAAACCGGGTTCGATTGGCTGCAGCTGGCATGCTGGAGAGGTGCCCTACGTCGAACCGAGCGCCCGCAAACGCCAGTCGATTCTTGACTCGACGCGTTCCATCGCCATCGTCGGAGCCTCGAGCAACCCGTCGCGGGCGAGCAACTTCGTGATCACGTACCTCTCCTCGTCGGGCTGCGACTACGACCTGTATCCGGTGAACCCTCGCGAGACCGAGATCAACGGTCATACCTGCTACCCGTCGCTCGACGCCCTGCCTGTCGTGCCAGACATGGTCGACGTCTTTCGCCGCGCTGACGACTGTCCCGAGATCGCCGAGCAGGCTGTGGCCGTCGGCGCCAAGACGCTCTGGCTGCAGCTTGGCATCGTGAGTGACGAAGCGGCCGAGATTGCCCTCGATGCAGGACTCGATGTGGTCATGGACCGATGCACCAAGATCGAGCACGCTCGGTTCGCTGGCGGCCTTCACCTCGCCGGGTTCGACACTGGCGTGATCTCCAGCCGCCGCTGACGCATGCGAACCCGTGCACGGCGCGGCGTCGCCTGGTTCCTGATCATTGCGTTCGTAGCCACGCTTGCTGCCCTGTTCCACGCGCCCGAAATCCAGGCGCAAGAAGAACCCGAACGCCTGACGGTCGTCACGACTGAAGTTGAACCGTTCGTCACCCGCGAAGGTGACCGCCCAGCTGGCTTCTACTGGGAGATCTGGGAAGACGTTGCCGCCGAGCTTGGCGTTGACGTCGATGTGGTGTGGGCTGCGTCGTTCCCGGCCATGGTCACAATGCTTGAGAACGGCGAGGCCGATGTTGCGGTTGCACCTCTGGCGCCGACCGCGGATCGAGAGGCGCTGATCGACTTCAGCTCGGCTGTTGTGTCCTCGGGTCCGCAGCTCGGCGTGCACGATCGGCTCCGATCGCCAGCCTCGTTGCTCGGCGCGCTCTTTGGCTCGCGGGTCTTGCGCATCCTGGTGCTCGCCGTTGCGGGCCTGGTCGTGCTCGGCCACATCATCTGGTTGATCGAACGCCACGACGACGACAACGACTTCCACCGGACCTATCCCCGCGGCGTCTTTGATGGGATCTGGTGGGCGGTCACGACGGTCACGACGGTCGGCTACGGCGACAAGGCTCCAACCTCGATCCGAGGGCGCCTGGTCGCCATGGTCGCGATGTTCGCCAGCCTGTTTCTGGTGGGTGCGTTCGTCTCCGAGATCAGCCGAGACATCGCCGCCCAAGGCACGACCGAGGCCCGCCTCGATGAGCGCGTCGTCGCCGTCGTTTCTGACACCACGTTTGCGGACTACATCCGGGCCCAAGGTGCCGACACGCTCGGCTTCGCATCGCAAGCCGACGCGTTCGACGCGGTCGAACGAGGCGACGCCGACATCGTGCTGGCCAGCCCGTTCGCCATCGCTGCACTTGGGCCCGAGCACGGTGTGTCGCCGAGCGGGACCGCGCTGTACGAAGAGTTCGAAACGTTCGGGCTGCAACAGGGTTCGCCGTGGCGCGAACGCATCAACGGTGCGCTTGCCGACCTGCAATCGAGCGGCTCCGTGCAAGCAACGATCGAACGGTGGATCGACTAGATGAGCATCCCTACTTCTCTGGTTGGGCTCAGCGTCGAGCCGATGGAACATCGGGTTGATGCCCGCTGGACGATGGCGTACGCCGCCGCAATCCGCGATCACTCGCCCGTGTACCTCGACACGACCCGCCCCGACGGTGTAGTCGCACACCCGGTGTTTGCGGTTTGTCCCGAATGGCCCGTCATCGTCTCAAGTCGTGATGCGTCCGAAGCCGCTGGCGTCTCGCCGGCCGAAGTCCTGACCTCGGTCCACGCAACCCACGACACGGAGATACATCGGCTCATTCGTCCGGGCGACGTGCTGACCACCTCGCTTGAGTTCGTCGGCCTCGTCGCAAAGCGCCCCGGTGCGATGTCCTCGATCCGGCTGACGACCGTCGATGCCGATGGACTGCCGGTCGCAACCACGACGCAGAACGGCATTTACCTCGGCTGCGATGTCGACGGCGACGACGTGCCCGACCCGGAGCCACCAGCGCCGCTCGATGTGCACCGCATTGGGGTGCCTGACGTTCGCACGGTTGAGATTCTCGCTGGTGATGCGCACACCTATACCGAGTGCGCTCGCATCTGGAATCCGATCCATACCGACCGCGCCGTCGCGCTGGCATCTCGTTTGCCGGACATCATTTTGCACGGCACCGCGAATCTCGCACACGGCGTTTCGGCAGTCGTCGATCTGCGGGCTGACGCTGATCCAGCGATCGTCAGGCGGATCGTTGGCCGCTTCGCCGCGATGGTCGAATTACCTTCGACGATCAGCGTGCATGTCTGGCCTGGCGTCGGCCTCGACGACGGATCGACGGCCGTGCCGTTCGAAGTACTCAACGAACACGGTGATCCTGCCGTACGAGACGGCATCGTTGTGCTCGGCGCTGCTCTGAGCTGAGCCGACTTTCACTCCGTTCACGCTCTCGGCCAAACTCGATACAGCCGCGGAACAAGGCTGAACGAGGAGAGCGCCCATGAGTACGCCGGACATCGTCATCCGCAATGGCACGATCGTCGATGGGACGGGTGCGCCTCCTCGACCGGGCGAGATCGCGATCACCGACGGTGTGATCACCGAGGTCGCCGACAAAATTGACGGCTCCGGCACGCGTGAGATCGACGCCGACGGGCGCATCGTCACCCCAGGGTTCGTCGACATTCACACCCACCTCGATGCCCAGATTGCGTGGGACCCCATCCAGACCTCGAGTTGCTGGCATGGCATCACCAGCGCAGTCCTCGGCAACTGTGGTGTCACGTTCGCACCCGTCGCTCCCGGTGGCGCTGACTTCCTCGCCGAGATGATGGAGAGCGTCGAAGACATTCCGCGCCGCGCCATTCTCGAAGGCATGCCGTGGGACTGGAGCAGCTACGGCGAATACCTGGACTGGATCGACCGCACCGACAAGGGCATCAATGTTGGCGGCATGGTCGGCCATTGCGCCGTGCGGCTCGCTGCGATGGGTGAACGAGGCATGGACGAGACACCGTCGTCGCCCGAAGATGTCCAAGCCATGGCCGACTTGGTCGACGAGGCCATGACCTCGGGCGCATTGGGCTTCTCGACGTCACGGACATTGCTGCACGTCGTACCCGACGGCCGCCAAGTCCCCGGCACCTTCGCCGACGACAACGAGCTGCTCGCGTTCGGCGATGTCCTGGGCAGGCACGGTAAGGGCATTTTCGAAGCAGCTGCCCGCCTCGGCGAGCGCGACCGAGAAGAGCATCTGCCGAAGACACAAGCCGAGATCGCCGTGCTCGGTGAGATCTCGCGTCGCACCGGCCGGCCGGTGAGTTTCGGTCTCGTGTCGAGCGACCGTCGCCCCGAGCTCTACCAGCGAGTCGTCGACATGGCGCACGAGCAGAACGACACCGGGGCCACGATCCGCCCGCAGACGACGTGCCGCGGCATCGGCGTGATCTACAACCTGCTGAACCGTGTGCCGTTCCGCAACGCCGCGTGGAAACAGGTCATGTCGATGGCACCGGGCGAACGGCTCGCGGCGTTGCGCGACGACTCGTTGCGGTCGCAGCTGGCCGAGGCCGACATGCGTGCACCCGCCGAAAGCATGTGGATCCTGCCCGACGGCGACGCTCGCTACGACTGCGCCGACACCGACAACCTGGCGATGCTCGCCGCCCAAGCCGGCAAGACACCCGCCGAGGTCTTCATCGATCGCTGCCTGGCCACCGACGCCCAGGTCAATCTCAATCACCCGATCCTGAACCAGAGCCTCGACGCCGTGCAATCGATGCTCGATGACCCGATGATCACCCTCGGCCTCGCCGATGCTGGCGCGCACGTGGGCCAGATCATGGACTCGAGTCAGCCGACCTTCTACCTGACCTACTGGGTGCGTGAACGCGAGCGCTGGACACTCGAAGAAGCCGTACGACGCCTCACGAGCGACACGGCCGACCTGTTTGGTATCTCACAGCGGGGTCGTCTCATCGAGGGCAACCATGCCGACGTCAATGTGATCGATTTCGAGAACCTTTCGCTGCCACAGCCCGAGTACGTCTTCGACTTCCCGAACGGCGCCGGACGTTACATCCAAGGCGCGTCGGGGTACGACTACACGATCGTTAACGGCGAGGTCTTCATGGACCACGGCGAACACACCGGTGCGTTCGCTGGTCAGACGCTCCGCAGCTGAACGAAGGAGCTAGCCCGCGTCGGGCTCGCCCTCATCGTCTGGCCGAGGCGACAAGAGGTCGACCAGGTCGACCTCGATCCGACGGTTGAGTTGGCGGCCGAGCTCGGTCGTGTTGTCTCCGATCGGTTCGGTCTCGCCGAGGCCGATCGGCACCAGGCGCTCGCGGTCAACGCCTCGGCTCACGAGATACTCAACCACGGCTTGGGCTCGCTGTTCCGAAAGCGCTTGGTTGATGGCCTCGCTGCCGACGTCGTCGGTGTGGCCTTCGACGATCATCGTGACCTGCGGGTTCAGGTTGAGCACGAGCACGCCAAGTTCGAGGGTCGGCACAAAGTCGTCGGCGATCGCGGCCGAACCCGTCTCGAAGAGCACGGCTTGCTCGACTCGAACATTGCCCTCGGTAACGGGCGGTGCATCGTCGCGAATCACGTACTCGTTAACGACTCGATCGGGGCCAAGGACCTCGATCGCCCTCGTCTCAAGCACAGCGGCTTCTTCGGCCGTCACGGGCCCTTGGAGGTAGAGCAGACCTTCGGACGCTCGGTAGATCGCGCCACGCTCGGGAAGCTCGCTGAGCGGCACGAGCGCTTCGGTCTCGGCCGCTGGCTCGGGCTCAGGTTCGGGTGAGGGTTCCGGAGTCATCGTCGGCTCAGGGGTTGGCTCCGCCGTCGCGGTGGGCGCAGGTTCCTCTGGCGTCGGGACCTCAGTTGGGGCGACGGGTTCTGCGGTTGCCGAGGCAGCGGTCGCGTCGGTCGATGGCTCGGCCGCGAGCACCTCGTCTGGTTCCGAGGATTCGGCTGGTGCGACAGCTGCCGGCTCGGCAGCCTCGTCGCCGGTGCCGCCAAAGAAGAGGAACGCGAGCAACCCGAAGCCGATGAGGGCGAGCAGCGCGATCGCCATGACGAGCGGCCGGACCGCGGCCGCACTCTCGTCGTCGTGGTCTTCGGGGTCGTCAGTGCCGGTCGCGTCGAGCGCGACGGTTTCGGCTGGCACGATGGCCGGCATCTCGACCGCTGGCCCGTCCTCGAGATCATCTGTGGCGCGAAGTTCGCTGACATCGGTGTTCTCGGCTAGATCGGTGTTGGCGGCCAGATCTGCAGCTTCTGGCTCGGGGGCTTCGGGCTCTGGAAACGAGGATGCTTTACGCGCTTGCTCTTGGGGGTCGGGCGCGGCTGAGTCAACCACCAGGTGAGCGTCTGCGTCGGGCACCCAGATAGCGACGTGCTCGTCGGTAGATCGTTCGGCACTGAAGCCCAAGCCCAGGCGCGCCAGCGCCGCGCCAACGGCCGGCGCGAGGTCGGCGATCTCGAGGCGGTCATGGGCGGCCAGGAGGCCTTTGGGCACCGGACAATCAATGAACCCGGTGAGCTCTTCGGGAGCGTTCCGTCCGATTGCTCGCTCCCGGGCCCGCTCGACCGGCTCGAAATCGACGTTGTTGAGGCCGAGTTCGGCGAGTCGTGACAACACGTCGTTGAGTGCGCGTTCGTCGGTCTGGGCCGAGTCAACGAGGTTGATAGGTGTGTCCGCTTCGGTGTTGAGCGCGGCGATCAGCTGGCCGACACTCTTGCCGATCTGGCGGTCAT
>CAZEMU010000039.1:27415-31372 GCA_964513315.1 uncultured Acidimicrobiaceae bacterium
TCGGTGTTGAGCGCGGCGATCAGCTGGCCGACACTCTTGCCGATCTGGCGGTCATCGATCGGGCGTGCGACCGCCGCGTAGCCAGTGACGTTGGCTCGTTCATCGACGGCACTGAGCTGGATCACGCGCAGCTCAGAAGCTGCAGTTTCAATCCCCAGCGCGGTTGAAGGAAAGGCCACGCCGAGAAACTACTGGCCCGCCCCGGTACCTGAGGGCGACCAATCGCGGTTGGTTCAGAGCTGGCTGCGTCCTCGCTCCATGATCGCGGCTCGCCTGGCCTCGACATCGCTGCCTGGTTTCGTCCGCTGAGCGAACTCGATCGAGCCAGCACCCTCGAGTTCCCAGGCGGCATCGAGTGCTTCAGCTTCTTGGGCCTTGTAGGTCGCGAGCATTCGGCGCACGCCCATCTGATCGTTGTTGACCATGTCCGCAGCGAGGCCGAGCACGGTTGGCATCAGCGCGTCGTGCGCCACGACTCGATTCACGAGCCCCCAGGCAAGGGCCTGCTCGGCGTGCACGAAGTTCCCGGTGAGCGAGATCTCGCGAGCGCGAGTGCGCCCGACGGCATCGGCGAGCAGGGCGGTCAATCCCCAGCCGGGCATCACGCCGACGCGGGCATGGGTGTCGGCAAACGCCGCGTGTTCCGAGGCGATCAGGAAGTCGCAGTTGAGGGCGAGTTCGAAGCCGCCGGTGATGGCGACGCCGTTGATCGCTCCGATCAGTGGCTTGGTGCGCTCGGGGAATGGGCGAGTGCTCCCTGTTGGCGTGTCGCTCACGAACGTGCTCGGCTCGGCGCCCAACAGTTTGAGATCGAGGCCGGCGCAGAATGCCGGATCGGCTCCGGTGAGAACGATCACATCGACGCCGTCATCGGCGTCAGCCGCGGCCATCGACGAGCGCAACGCTCGCCGCATCGCCGGGTTGATCGCATTGCGAGCTTCGGGGCGTTCCATCGTGAGCACGGCAATGCGGTCACGGACGACGGTGCTGACGGGATGGTCGGGGGTGGCCTCCATGTGGCCGACCCTAGAGGTCAGGTCGCTAGCGGCGGTTGCCGAGATGCCACTTGCCGCACTCCTGACAGGCGTAGGCGCTGAGGTTGCGGCGGCCTCGTTCGGCCCGCAGTTTGCGGGCAACGTCTTCGGCTTCCTTCTTTGACTTGTGCGCCTGCTTGCCGTCACACGATTTTGCGTGACGAGCTCGGGCCTTCTTCAGTTTCCGCGGCGTCTTCGCCATGCCTTCAGTGTGCCACTGCACAACCGTCGGGCATGGCGAACGCCAGCAGAATCAGCCTTCGAAGTCAGACAGACGAGACCAGTTGGTGTCGAGCCAATCGACCGACGACGAGGTTGTCGCAATGATCGTGTCGCCGCGCAACCCATAGCGCTCCCACGAGATCACGTCGCCGCCATCGAACGAGAAACTGATCGTCACCGTGTTCTCGTCCGGACCAACCTCGATGGCATCGAACGTCAGGTCAGGGAAGTTGTCGCATGGCGCCGTCATCAGCGTCAGCGCCTGGAACGCCGCTTGGGCACGCTCCTCGGACGGGTACGGCGTCACGAGTGCGAGGTCGCCGAACTCGTCGCTGTATGCCCAGGTTCTGACGTCGGGATCATCGGGGCCACATCCGTCGAAGTAGCCGCCCTGCTGATCGAACGAGAAGTCGGTGAACAGCCCAGCTACTGCGACTTCGACAAACCGGTCGGCACGAGGATCACCCGTCGGCGGGAGAGGCTCGTCGGTCGGCGGCGGATCCTCGAGGGGTGGTGGATCCTCTTCGATCGGCGGGTTGAAGCTCTCGACGGTGACGTCGAAGGTTGCGCCGGGAGCGCCCGTGATGACCGCAAACGATCCAAATCCTGGATCGCCGAATTGCGACGAGTAGAAGGTGTCCGAAAGGACGATGCCTGGCGCATCCCACGAGTACACGGTCTCGTAGAAGGCGTCGCCGCTGAAGCTCCACGATTCGCTCGTGTCGAGCACCAGAATCTGCGGGCGCCCGTCGGCATCGATCGCACCCGAGTAGCCGTCGACCGCGTCGACTGTCGTGATGATGGGCTCTTCGAGTGTCACCGTGATCGGGCCGTTCGTTTCGAGCACGAGTGCCGGCATCGTCGGTTCGTCGCTGTCTTCTCTGTCGTAGACGACCGACCATTCGGTCGCCGCCGCCGAACGCGGCTCGAACTGGGCGTCTTCGTAGCCGAGGAAGGTTGCCGTGCCATCCGACTCGACTCGGGCCAGCGCAATCTGCACGAGGTCGAAATCGCCGACTTCTTGCCCGAGGCCATCAAGGTCAAAGGCGACCCCGGCCTGGCCAGAAACGGCGTCGGATGTGATCGTCTCGCCGCGAGCGACGATCGGTGCGCTGAGTGCAAGGAAGTCCTCGAGCCCGTTGACCGGTGTCGCCGACTCGGCGAAGGTGTCGGCGAGGTCCAGGTCGGCGGCCGTGTCGGCCACCTGATCCATGTAGTAGCCCATCGATCCGAGCGGGTCGAAAAACCAGCGTCCGTTGCGTTCGATGACGACGAGTCCCAGGTGTTCGGGCACCACGTCGCTGGGGTCGATCGAGGTCTCGTCGAAGTCGCGCAAGAACTCGTCGACCGCATCTTCGAGGCAGCCGCTGATTTCTTCACCGTCTTGTGAAGTGGCGCTCGCGCACCAGGTCGTCGTGTCGAGGTCGAAGGTGCCTTCGGCGAAGCGGCCACCGATCTGATCGATGGTCACGAGCGTGCGTTCGTTCCATGGAGTGGTGCCGAGCTCGAGCGTGTCGATGCTCAGGTCGAGTTCTTGCGATGCCTCGACGATGTCGCGTTGGTCGACGTTGTTGTCAATGGCGGGCTGGAAGTCGTGCAGGTAGGGCATCGACATTGGGTCGGTGAGCGCGATCATCGCGTCGTAGTCGAGTCCCTCCATCGCCGTCATCATCTGACGCACGACGTCTTCGGGGGATTCTCCGCCGCCGTCGCCCGAGTCGACGAGTGCGTAGGCCCTTCCGTAGTCGGGTCGGCCGAGGTTCAAGCTTGAATCGTTCTGGATGTTCTCGAGGATCGAATACCCGATCGAGATGTACCAGCTGCCGTCCTTTTCGACAGTGACGAGATCGAGATGGGCGTTGTCGACGAAGCCACTTTCGGAGCCTTGCTCAGGGGCGAAACCTCGGACGTCGAGTCCGCCGAGCTGGTCCCGAATGGTCAGGCTCGCGCCGTCGACTGCGGCAAGGTCGAGCGCGACGAGGTCCGCAGGCGGTCCGACGATCAGGGCTTCGTCGAAGCCTTCGTTCACGCTGATGGTGACGTCGAGGCCCTCGATGCGGACCCGGGAGATGCGGCCGCGTGGGTCGAGTTCTTGGACGTCGTAGGTGATGTCGTCACCGTCTGGGCCGCTGATCGCGACCGAGACTGCGTCGGAGAACTCTTCGATGAAGGCGTCGAACTGTTCTGTCGCTGGCTGGGTCTCGCCGGCGAAGCTTTCGAACTTGTCGACGGCGGGGGTGAAGCTGCCAACCCAACCGTCGAGTTCGTCGGGGTCGAGGATCTCGGCGAATCCGACGCTGTCGAGTTCGCGCATCGAGTCGATCATCTGTTGGACGGCCTGCTCCGGTGATCCGGCTCCGGTGGCGGTCCCGCCGCCGCCGAGCAGACGGAACAGCAAGAAGCCAACGCCGACGATCAGCATGAGTGCGGCGATGCCAAGGAGCAGCCCGCGGCGGCTCTGTTCGGGTTCGGCTGGTGGCGTCAGCGAGTCCGGCAGCTTCGCGGCCGCGGGGGCGATGGTGGTCTCGGCGGCATGAGGAGGACTCGACGGATACGCCAGAGAAGTCACGGCGCCGGGACGGGCGGGCTCGATGATCGGCGCGTCGACGGCCGGCGGGGCTGTGGGTGATGCTTCGGCTGACGGCACCGCAGCCGGAGGGAACATCGATGGCGGTGTCTGGGCTGCCGGTGTCTGGGCTGC
>CAZEMU010000040.1:0-13305 GCA_964513315.1 uncultured Acidimicrobiaceae bacterium
TTCTGCCAGCTCATCGGCGAGGCCGGAGCCACGACCGCGAGCGGCACCATCGACGAGCACGGCACAACACCCGATCGCGCTCCCCGCCCCGTTCGCATCGCCCGGGTCAATGGCATTCTCGGCACCGACCTGAGCGCCACAGACATGCAAGGCCACCTCGAAAGCATCGGCTTCGACGTAACCGACGTCAGCGACGACTCGATGCAGGTCACCGTGCCGACCTGGCGATGGGACACCGAAACCGAAACCGACATCGCCGAAGAAGTCGGCCGCATGTACGGCTTCGAGACCATCACCAAGACCGTGCCTAAGCCAGAGCAGAACGGTGCGCTCACGCCGTACCAGGCCGACCGTCGTGCGGTTCGTTCCGCACTCGTCGGTGCTGGCTGCAGCGAGATCCAGCCAATGCCGTTCCTGGCCCCGGGCGACCTCGCCCGCGTCGGCCTACCCGAAGACGGCGTCACGCTCACCAACCCGCTCGTGCACGAAGAGTCGGTGCTGCAGACCTCGCTGCTGCCGAACCATCTCAAGGCCGTCGCCTACAACCAGTCACACCGTTCTGGGCCGGTGCGCCTGTTCGAGGTCGCTCGGGTCTTCTTGCCATCGGGCGAAGATCAGCTGCTTCCTGACGAGCGGGAGCATCTCGCGGTCATTATCAGCGAAGCCGAAGCACCCGCAGCGGTCGAGATGCTCGACATTCTCGATCGCACGCTCGCGCTTCCGAATGTTCAGCTCCGCCCTTCGACGCCGGCTGGCATGCACCCGACCCGCAGTGCCGACGTCGTGATCGCCGGCAAAGTCCGCGGCCACGTCGGCGAGGTCGACCCCGCCGTCGCCGAGGCCTACGGCGTCGCCGGACGCGCCGCCTGGCTCGAACTCGACTTGGGCTCGATCCTCGACGGCCCGCACGGCAACCGGAAGTACTCGCCGATCAGCAAGTTCCCCTCGAGCGATCTTGATCTGGCGTTCGAGGTTCCGGACACCGTGACCGCTGCGAACATTCTTGGCGCTCTTCGCAAGGGCGGCGGCAAGCAGCTCGTCGATGCGCACCTGTTCGACACGTACCGAGGCACCGGCGTCGCCGAGGGCGCTCGCAGCCTTGCGTTCCGCTTGCGCTTCCAAGCATCGGACCGCACCCTGACCGACAGCGAACTGGCCGAGCTTCGCGACGCCTGCATCGCTGCCGCCCAGAAGCAGAAGGGCGTCACGCTCCGGGGGTAGGTCAGCGCTGAGCTAGGTCCAGCGGGCGTATTCCTCGTCGAGGAGCTGCGGCATCACGTCGAAGCTGCGCAACAACCGATCAACATCGGCGAGTCGCTCGCCTTTGGCCTGGAACCACTGCTCGTATTCAGCGTGCGACCAGTCGTGCAGCCCCTTGATGACGGTCGGCGCCATGGTCGGAGCGGTCTGCATGCCCATCACTTCGTCAGAGATCAGTCGGGCGCGGTCATGGTCGCCGTCGAGCCAGTGGAGCCACGCAAAGAGCTGGAGGCAGTCGCCGGTCAGGGGCGGTCGCTCGGCGATGATCTGGCGTGCCATCGGCACCCACGATCGACCAGCGGCCGCAGTCGACTCCGCGCGAGCCTGCACGGCGGCACGGGTGAGCTCCGTGAAGTACCCCCACGAGGTCGCAGGGCTGACCTCGCAGAAGTTAGCGACGACATCAGCGGCTTCGTCGACCTGATCGAGACACAGCAGCGCGATCGCCAGCTCAGCTTCGAGCACACTTCTGAGCCCGAAACCGGGTGCTGCAGCGATGGCTTCTCGGTTCCGTTCGGGAACCCCGGCGGGGCGATTCAGCGCCAAGTCGAGGTTCGACTCGACCACCGAAACGAGAGCGTTATCGATCGCTGGTTGGCGACCTTTGGCCGCCATTTCTCGGGCTTTGGCAACCTTGGCAAAGGCGACCTCGGCCGGTTCGGACCACACCTCGACCGATGCTGAGAACACGTACGCCAGCGGCACTCCGGGCAACGGACGACCGTCGGCCAGATCGATCGCTGCCCGAAGGTCGCCAAGCGCACCGTCGGTGCCCATCATCGCCGCGAACCGGAGGTAGCCCGATGTGGCCAGCGCCAGACACCGCAGCTCGTCGTCATCGACCTGATCACGCAGTGCGAGCCACTCCAAGCACTGAGCAGCCTCGCCACGGCGCCCAAACGGCTCAACGAGTCGGGCGGCCAGATCGACAGCAGCGGCTGGCCGACCACGGTCAACGGCGTGCACAATCGCGGCCCGCAGATTGGCGAACTCGCGCATCCGGCGCCAGTCCCCGACCAGGTCGTAGCCACTCGATTCACCCAACGAGGGCTGTTCCGCCAGGAAGTGATCGAGGTGACGATCACGAACGGCCTCTGTCTCACCGGCCTGATCTCGAAGGTCGCTGACGAACAAGCGAATCGTCTCGAGGAGCCGGAAGCGGATCGTGCCATCGTCAGCTGCATAACGATCGACCAATGACTTGGCGAGCAGCGCATCGAGCAGGATGAGCGCTCGGTCCGGGTCGATACCGGCAATCGCATGGGTATCCGCAGCATCGAAGCCGCCAGAGAAGACCGAGAGCGCCTGCAGGAACTTCTGTTCTTCGTCGTCGAGCAGGTTCCAACTCCACGACACAGCAGCGGCCAACGTCTGATGCCGGCCGTGAGTGCGACGTCGTGATGATCCGAGCAGCGCAAGGCGCTCATCGAGACGGTCGTGGATCTCGCGCAGCGAATGGGTCCGGACACGGGCGGCAGCGAGCTCAATGGCGAGCGGCGCCCCTTCGAGCCGGCGACAGATCTCGGCGATGAGCTCTCGTTGTTCGAAGTCGTCGACGATCAGCTCGGGGGCAACCGCAAGCGCACGCTCGATAAACAGCCGGTTCGCTTCGGAACCAGAGCCGGTCTCGAGTTGCGGGACTCGCCAGACGGCTTCGCCGTCAAGTTCAAGTGCTTCTTGAGAGGTCGCCAGCACGCGGAGTCCGTGGACACGAGCCAGCAACTGATCGATCAACTCCGCGGCCTCGTCAACGACGTGTTCGCAGTTGTCGACCACGAGCAGCGTGTCGGTCGCTCCCAAGAAGTGGACGATCTGGTCGACCGGCGACTGCAGCGACGACATGGTGAGGCCCATGGCGTCGACGAACGCTCCTGGGACTTCGGCCCGATTGGTCGCCCGGACCAACTCGACGAATCGCACTGCTCGCTCGGGGGCTTCGTCGGCCTCTTGCGCCGCGACCTCGATGGCGAGACGGGTCTTGCCGCACCCACCTGGGCCGGTCAGCGTGACCAACCGATGTCTGGCCAGAAGCTTGCGCACCGTTCGCGCGTCGTTGAGGCGGCCGACCAGGGTGCTGCGCGGCGTCGGAACACTCGACAGTGCCGGCATCGAACGGATCGGCGGGAACTCGCCACCGCCCACCTGGAGCACCGACACTTCGGCGTCGATGCCGCGCAGACGATGCTGTCCGAGATCGGTGGTCTCGTGGCTCACGAGGTCGCCAACGACACGACTGATGACGAGCTGTCCGGCGTGAGCTGTCGCGCTCAGACGGGCCGCGAGGTTGACCGCAGGGCCGAAGAAGTTGTTGTCGCGCAGCACTGCTTCGCCCACGTGGATGCCGGCTCGGACGCGAAGCTCCGGGCCGAGCCAGTCCAACTCGGCGAGGCCTTGGTGAATCTGGAGCGCTGCATCGACGGCGTTGGTCGCCAGTTCAAATGCGGCGCCGAAGCTGTCCCCAGCGGTCGAAAAGACCGTGCCGCCCTGCTGCGCGATGACATGAAGCAGGAGCCGATCATGTTGATGGAGCGACGCTGACATCGCGTCGCCGTCGGCACCCCAGTGACGCACCGAGTCGACGACGTCGGTGAAGAGATAGGCGCGCAGCCCACTCCCGTCCCCATTCGTCTTCGCCTCGTCGATCACTCGACCGTTCTCCCACACAGCAGCGCCTCGCCACCGCGACGCTGACATGTCGATGGTACACCCCGGCTTTGCGCCAGTTCGAGCGGAGCAGCAGCGTTGGGCCAGGTCGATTGGCTAGCTCTTTGCCGCCCAGAGCTCGTCGCCGACCCGAATCGCGACCGGCTTGTGCTGATCGGCGAGCCCCAAGACGAATCCACGCATGCCGCCCTCGAGGAATGCCCGGTTCGGGGCGACGATGGCATCGTCGGCGTCTTGGTCCCGAAGCATCCACTTGGTGAACGGCACGCACGGTTTTGCGACCGCAACGCCGTCCAGCTCGACGACTTGGCCGTCTCGGCGCAGCTGGACTCCGGCGCTGTCGGTCACCATGCGGTCGACGTGGATCTGTGTCTTCACGACCGCGCCGAGCAGCGTCCAATCAGTCATAGCCAGAATCTAGTGATCGCCAGGATCTACTGATCGTCGGGGTCGCCGTTGTGGCGCCAGGCGCTGAAGTCCATGTCGCCGTTCGGGACGAAGCCGATGCCCTGATAGACGGCATGGGCGGCGTCGTTGCCCTCGCGCACATGCAGGATGGCGGTCTGCCCCCGCTCGCGAATCTCATGAGCCAGGATCGTCGTGAGCTTGGCGGCCAGGCCTTGGCGGCGAGCGTCGGGGTGCACGCACACGGCCGAGATCTCGCTGAACGCATCGGAGCGCACCCGTTCGCCGGCCATTGCGACGAGCCGGTCGTCGTTGCGAACGCCGATGTAGTGACCCATCTCGTGTGTCCGCGGCAGGAACGGCCCGGGCTTCGTTAACGCCGTCAGTTCGAGCATCGCCTCGGCATCGCTCTCGTCGAGTTCCACGATCGCGAGCGTGTCGGCGCCGACCGACTCCAGCGACGGCGGCGCTTCACAGATGTACTGGGTGCCGACCTCGTGGAAGACCTGCGCCCAGTCGGGCGGTGTCCACTCGAGCTCGCCGACCCGGACGAAGACCACGGTGCGCCCGACCCCGACCAGGTCGAGCAGCCCTTGCCAGCTCTCGGGCGTCGACGCATCGATGCCGCAGAACGGCGACATGCGACGGGGATAACGAGCGGCCAATCCGTTGGGGCTGACCTCGGCGAGACTCGCTTGGGCCGTCGCCAAGCCGTGCCAAACCGGATTCGCCAGCTGTCGATCGAGTGCGTCCACACCTCGAACGTAGCGGCCGCCTCTCGCTGGGCTTCTACGGCGCTGCGATCTACGGTGACGCCGTGGAACTCAAGGCAACGGCGTACGAACTGCACGGACGCACGGCAGTCATCACCCTGCATCGCCCCGAACGGGGCAACGCATGGACCGGCCGTATGGACACCGAGTACCGCTGGCTACTCGACCAGGCCGACAACGACCCGGCGGTGCGGGTGATCGTCATCACCGGCGCTGGGAAGCGGTTCTCGGTCGGCGGAGACAGCCAGGCGCTCGAAGGCCATGTCGAGAAGGGCGGCTATGACCGTGGGCTAAGCGACGTCCAGGCCCATCCGGGCTACGGGGTCCATCCGAACTTCGACCAGCCATTGGCGTCACACATGGGTCTGTCGAAGCCGACCATCGCGGCAGTGCACGGAGCGGCCGCTGGCATTGCGCTGTCGCTGGTGTGCTTCTGCGACCTCCGCTTCGCTGCCGAGGGAACCAAGTTCACGACCGCCCACGGCAAGCTCGGGCTGCCACCCGAGTACGGCGCGTCATGGCTGCTGCCTCGCATCGTGGGCACGACCCGCGCGATGGACCTGCTGTTGACCTCGCGAGTGTTTCTCGCCGAAGAGGCCATGGAGTGGGGCTTCTTGAACGGCGTGCTCCCCCGCGACCAGCTGTTGGAGCACGTCCTTGACTACGCCGAACAGCTCGCGTCAAACGTGGCGGCGGCCTCGCTGCGCGAAACCCGCCGCCAGGTCTACCTGGACCTGCATCGCGACATCGGCACGTCGGTGTCCGAGTCGCTACGACTGCTCGACGAGATGATGGGCAGCGACGAATACCGCCAGGGCGTCAAGGCCCTGACCGAGAAACGGCCACCCGGCTTCTAGGTCGCTTCGTGTTAGCGAGCGAGGTGCTGGCCGATGACGGCGGCCGCCGCGGCGACGCCGCTTCCACCGGTTGGCACCCCTGACGCGTGCAGGACCGCTTCGAGTGTCCCCAGCGTGCCGAGGATCATCGGCGGGTTCACGTGGCCCATGTGTGCAATCCGGAATCCGGGGATGCCCGCGATGCCCAGGCCAACGATCAGGCCAGCTTGATGCTCGGCCATTGCCCGAACGACCTCGGGATCACCATCGGTCAGGCGAACGGTCGTGACGCAGTCGGAACGATGGTCGGGGTGCGCGACCTGGAACTCGAGCCCGCCAGGCGCTGACCATGTCTCGACGGCAGCTCGAACGGCCGAGCCGAGCACCTGGTGACGTTTCCAGACCGCTTCGATGCCGCCTTCTTCTTCGATGATGGCAAACGCCTCGCGGAGGCCGCGCAGGTGCGCAATCGGCGGCGTGCCCGCGTAGTAGCTGTACATGTTCGACAGGTCACGACGTGACTCCCAGTCGAAGTAGCCGACTCGCTGGTCGGCGCGGGCATGGGCCGCTGCGGCCTTTTCGCCGACCCAAACGAACGCGACACCTGGAGGAACCATCAGACCCTTCTGGCAGCCAGCAATCGCGATGTCGACGCCCCACTCGTCCATCTCGAAGACCTCGCAGCCCATGGATGCGATGCAGTCGACCATGAGAAGCGCCGGGTGGTTCGCAGCGTCGAGCGCGGCACGAATAGCAGGAATGTCGTTGCGCACCGAGCTCGCCGTGTCGACATGCGCGATCAGGACTGCCTTGATCTCATGGTTTGTATCCGCAGCGAGATGCGCTTCGACCGCAGCAGGGTCGACCGGCGTCCGGTCGTTACCGGGGATCTCTTCGACTTCGATGTCGGAGACGGCGGTGTAGATGCCCCAGACGGTGGCGAAGCGGCCAGCTTCGAGCACCAGCACCTTGTCGCCACGAGCAAGCGTGTTCGAGGTCGCCATCTGCCAGGCGGCATGGCCGTTGCCGATCACGATGAACGCTTCGCCCTCGGTGCGGGCGATTCCGGGCAGGCGCTCACGGACTTCGGCGGCGGTGGCCACGATCGGCCCGTCGTACAAGTCGGGCATCGGCTCGGCGAATGCGGCGAGCACTCGGTCCGGAATGATCGATGGTCCGGGGATCGCGACCATCGTGCGTCCGGCTGCCAAAGAGTGACCAGTCATCGGCGCAGCCTATGCGGCTCAGGCCCCGTCAGTAGAGCTCCCCGGCGAGTCCTCGTTCGAGTTCGTCCTCGTCCCAGTACCCGATCAAGACACCCGTCTTCGCCAAGTTGCCCGGGGCGATCCAGGCTTCTTGGTCAACGGCTTCACGGCTCGCGTCATGGCGCCGGAGTCGGAACCATTCGAAGAGCTGTTCGTGCAGCTCGGCTTGCACCGTTGCGAGGGCCGGATCGTCAATACGGTCGATGAACTCATCGGGGTCGTCTTCGAGGTCGTAGAGCAGGTTGGGCCCGGTTTCGCTGAGGATGTACTTGTAGCGATCGGTGCGCAGCATTGTCGCCCGGTGGCGGCGCCGGTCCGGAGGGGTCGGATCATTCGGATCCGAGAGTCGGTGGGCGGCCTCGAGGAAGCCGTAGTCGGTCTCGCTCACGACGTGTGACCGGTCAACCTGCTCGCCGTACACGATGGGCATGAGCGACTCGCCTTCGAGCCAGAACGACGTCTCGTTGGGTGGGCCGGCAACTGCCTCGATGAATGTCGGAATCAGATCGATCGCTTCGACGAGCGTCTCGTTCGATGTCCCCCGCGTTGAGTCTGCCGCTGGTCGCGGATCGGCGATGATCATCGGCGTGCGAACCGAGGCTTCGTGGAACCAGTCCTTGTCGCCTTGCCAGTGATCGCCGAGATAGTCACCGTGGTCGCTGCAGAGCACCACCATGGTGTCGTCGGTTCGCCCAAGCCGGTCGAGCTCGGCGAACAGTCGACCGAGGTGCGTGTCAATCTGCTTGACGAGTCCGAGGTACGCCGGGATCACGGCACGGCGGACGTCCTCGCTCCAGAACGCTCGACCGATCCGAGACTCGCGCATGGCGTTGAGCACGGGATGCTCATCGACACGTTCCCGGTCGCTGCGGTGCGCCGTCGGCACATCGTCGGCGCCCACCAGATCGTGGAACGGAGCCGACACGACATACGGCCAATGCGGCTTGATGAAGCTGAGGTGCAGGCACCATGGGTCGTCGCCTGCGTCGCGAACGAAGTCGATCGCCCGATCCGTCATATAGGCCGTCTCGCTGAGCTCGTCGGGAACAATCGCCGCGTGCTGACTCGCCCGCAAAAGCCATCCGCTGACGAGTGCGCCGGTTTCGTCTCGGACTGAGTTGGCGGCGCTGTGCCACGGGTTCACGCCTTCGAAGCCGTGCGAGCGCAAGAACTGGTTGTACGGCATCTCGCGGGCGCGCTGATCGTTTGGCCAGAGCCCGTCATCGCGCTCGGTCGGTTCGAAGCCGCATTCCGCGATGTACATAACCGCAGGGTCATCGGGATCCATCCGCAGCCGGTCCATCGAATCGCGATCGGCCACCATGTGCGTCTTGCCGACCAACGCGGTGCGCACACCAACCTCGCGGAGGTAGTCGCCCATCGTCTTCTGGTTGATCGCAAGCGGAATCCGGTTGTAGCGACTCCCGTGCGTCTGGACGTATCGACCCGTGTAGTAGCTCATCCGTGACGAGCCGCAGGTCACGCCCTGGACGTAGGCCCGGTCGAACCGAACGCCGCGAGCGGCGAGGCCGTCGATGTTCGGCGTGTCGATCAGTCCGCCAGAGCAAGACAGAGCGTCGAAGCGGAGCTGATCGCACATGATGAACAGCACATTGCGGACATGATCCGGTTCCGCGACATGCGGCTCGTCAGGCACCCGCACAGGGTGGCGGTGCCGCGAACCAATGTCAACGACTACTCGCCTGCAGGTAGAGGGGCGCCGCCAGCGAGGAGCGGAAGTGCGAGCGCGAGCGCTTCTTCGGTGACACCGAGGTCTTCTGCAATGGCGGGCAGGTCCGGAGGCGATTCGCTGGTCACAAACCGGAAGGCGCCATAGAGCCGTTCGGGCTCGACCCCAAGATCGCTCGCCGCTTGGGTAAACATCTCTTGGAGTTCGCCGCCGATCTGGTCGAAGTTGCGAACGGGCTCGTCGACGAGTGCGCCGCTGTCCTCGCTCGGCGAGACGCTCATCGGCACGGGCGCGAGCGGAGGTTCGCGCAGCTCGGCTTCGGCGATCGCCAGCACGATGTTGGCCTCGTAGCCATCGCCAGCCGGAGTGACCTCGATGATTGATCGCTGAACACCGGGGTCTCGCTCGAGCTCGATCGCCGCGGTGACATCGGCGGCGCCTCGATCGGCATAGCCCGCTTCGCCATATACGGCGGTGGTCACCTCGTCGGGGAGGACGAGGCGGGCGGTGAAGGCTCGATCGTCGTCGAACGGAACGGTGACGTGCAGATGCGGGGCTTGTCCGGGAATCCAGCCCGGTATGACCGTTGCGAATTCGACCTGGCCGTTGGCGTCTGTGACCTGATGGCCGCGCAGCCACCGCTCGTCAATCGTGGCGTCACCAGCCCCATCGGGTTGCCGGTCGACGCCTGAGTACCGGCCATCCGGGCCAGCGCTCCAAATCTGGACGTCGCGTTCGCGAAGCGGGCGGCAGTCTTCGGCGTCAACGATCACGATGCGCACCGCAAGGTCAATGCCAGACGTGCCGGGTAGGTCGGCGGCGAGTTCTCCGCCGACACCAGCATCGAGATAGAACGAGCCTTCAGAGAAGGACGGGAAGGGCTCACACTCGGCGATGAGATCGACGTCGTCGCTCGCCGGCGCGGGCTCAGCCGCTTCCGGTCCGCCGGCAACGGTGGTCGGCACCGGTTCGTCGGCTTCCGGATCGCTACCCGTCGCGGCATCGGAACCGCCACAGGCCGACGCGAGCAGCGCCAGAGCCAGCAGAAGCGCACCGATGCGGCGTCGCCCAGCCGGGTACTCCGTGCTCGCCGTGTGGTCGCTCTTCGTCATGTCCTGGTCTCCGGTGCTGTGCCGGTTGATTGGTGGTGGGTCGCCGTCTTGTGTGCGCCATCGCTGGCGAGAATGCGCCACGCTTCGGAGAGCGCGACCTCGAGGGCTTCGAGCCGAACGGGCTTGGCGATGAAGTCGTTCATCCCCGCATCCATGCAGCGCTGCTCGTCTTCAACCAGCGCATTCGCAGTCAAGGCAGCAATGCGGGGCTGTTTCGAGAGGTCGTCGATCGAGCGGATCCGCTTCGTCGCTCCGACACCGTCGAGTTCGGGCATCTGCATGTCCATCAATACGACATCGAACGGGTTGCCAGCGATATGTGCGTCGATGACACAGCGCACCGCCTCGACGCCATCAGCGGCGATGACGACGTCGTAGCCGAGCTTGGCGAGCATGGCGGCGGCGACCTTCTGGTTCACGGCGTTGTCTTCGGCCATGAGGATGCGCAGCGGGTGCACCTCGGCGAACGTCAGCGCGGGCAGACCAGCGTCGACGACTCGACCCGCATCGGATCGTGCATCGCTGGCCAGCGCCGGATTGGACAGCTTGGCGAGCGTTGCCCGCAGTCGCCAGTCACGAACCGGCTTCATCATCGCGGCGTCGAACAAGTCCAACCCGACCTTGCCGACGAGCAGCCCGGAGGACAGCAGCACGATCGGGAACGCAGGAAGCCCGTTGGCGAAGCGCTTGCGTAGCTCTTCGGCAAGGTCTTGGCCCGAGGCGCCGGGCATGTGCATGTCGAGGATTGCGACGTCGAACAGCGGCGTTGTGTCGTCACCGGCTCTCGCTGTGAGCGTGTCGATCGTGCGGATCGCTTCAGGCACCGACGAGGCCGATGTGGCGACCATGCCCCATTGCAGTGTCATGGCTTCGAGGATCTTGCGGTTCGTTTCGTTGTCGTCGACGATCAACACACGGCGTCCGCAAAGGTTCAGCGCCTCGCCGTCAAGGTTGCCCGTCGTCCGTTCACCGGTCCGGCCAACGACGATCCAGAACGTGAAGGTTGCACCGTGGCCTTCGCCGTCGCTCTCGACCTTGATGCCGCCGCCCATCTGTTCGGCGAGCGATTTCGAAATGGCGAGGCCCAGACCGGTGCCTCCGAACTTGCGGGTGGTCGAGGCATCGACCTGGCTGAACGACTGAAACAGCCGAGCGATGCCCTCGGGCGTCAGGCCAATTCCCGTATCCGCGACCGTGACCGTCACGGTCACCGTGTCTCGGGTCGGGCCATCGCTCATGACGAAGCGAACGACGACTTCGCCGTCTTCGGTGAACTTGATGGCGTTGCCCGCCAGGTTCACGGCCACTTGACGCAAGCGAGTCACATCGCCGCGAACGAGCGTCGTCTGTTCGGGGTCGGGCTCATAGATCAGCTCGATGCGCTTCTCCGACGCCTTCGGGGCGAGCAGCTCGAGACCAGACAGAAGACACTCGGACAGATCGAACGGTTCGTCTTCGAGGTCGAGCTGGTCCGCTTCGATCTTGGAGAAGTCAAGGATGTCGTTGAGCAAGACGAGGAGCGATTCGCCACTCTGGCGCAGCGTTCGGACGTAGTCCGATTGCTGTTCGTCGAGTGGCGTGCCGAGCAGTACGTCGGCCATCCCAATAACACCGTTCATCGGCGTGCGGATCTCGTGGCTCATGTTGGCCAGAAACTTGCTCTTGGCCGAGTCGGCGGCGCGGGCGTCGCTCGCCGCTTGGCGAAGTTCTGCGGTCTGTTGCTCGATGATGGCTTCTTGGTTGTCGACAACGCGACGAACCTCGTCTTGGCGCATGCCGGCGATCCGGGCGAACGCACCGAGGAACAAGGGTGCGGTGGCGATGATCCACAGGAGTGGGTTTGTGGCCCACCGTTCGCTGATCCACGCCCACGTGAACTTGCCGCCAACGGCCGCGAGGTCGAGCGGAATGGCCATGATCGGGAAGATCAGGCCAAAGGCAGCGCCGGCGAGGGCCCAGCGACGAGTCGCGCTTCCGCGGTACGGAGTCATCAGGGTTTCATCGGCCGCACGGGACGTCATTCAAGTGGACCACACGAGGTCGACAGGCGTCCATCGGCGACAATGGGTGGTGCATGCGCGCATCGACCCCAGCACTCGGTCTACGCAGCTATTCGCTGGTCACCGGTGGGTATTGGGCGTTCACGGTGACCGACGGAGCGATGCGCATGCTCGTGCTGCTCCACTTCCACGATCTTGGCTACTCCCCCGTCGCCATTGCCTTCCTGTTTCTGCTGTACGAGCTCATGGGGATCGTCACGAACCTCGTCGGCGGATGGATTGGCTCGCAACACGGTCTTCAGCGCACGCTGGTCGGCGGGTTAGCCCTACAGGTCATTGCGCTGTTGGCGCTCTCGATCGCCTCAGCCGACTGGGGCGAGTGGGTTTCGGGTGGGTACGTGATGGGCGTCCAAGCCTTGTCCGGCGTCGCCAAGGACCTGACGAAGATGAGCTCGAAGAGCGCTGTCAAGTTCGTCGCGGGCGAGGGATCCCTTTTCCGGTGGGTTGCGGCGCTGACCGGATCGAAGAACGCGCTCAAGGGCGTCGGCTTCTTCGTCGGTGCTGCGCTGCTCGGCTCGGTTGGTTATCAGACGGCCTTGGTCTTGCTGGCAGGTCTGGTCGGCGTCGCGTTGGCCGCCGTGCTGGCATTGTTGCGCGACGACATCGGCCGAAGCGCCGCTCGTTCGTTCCGGTCCACGTTGGCGAAGTCCGCCCCGATCAACCGACTTTCGGCCGCCCGGTTCTTCTTGTTCGGCTCACGAGACATCTGGTTCGTCGTCGCCCTGCCGGTCTTCCTCGACGAAGTACTCGGCTGGTCCTACCAAGGCATCGGCGCGTTCCTAGCCGCCTGGGTGATCGGCTACGGGCTGATCCAATCCATCGCGCCACGGCTCATCCGAATCACAGGTGACGAGGATCGCGGCGCTCGCATCTGGATCGTGCTGTTGGCGCTCGTCTCCGCGGCGATCGCCGTAGGAATCGGCCAGGACGTATCGCTGGAGGCACTCGTTGTCGTCGGGCTGATCGCCTTTGGCGTCGTGTTCGCCGTCAACTCATCGCTGCACAGCTACCTGATCCTGGCGTACAGCTCCGGAGACGACGTCGCGACCGACGTCGGCTTCTACTACAGCGCCAACGCCGCCGGACGCCTGGTTGGCACGCTGCTCTCGGGCGTGCTCTACCTCGCTGGTGGCTTCGACGCCGCCCTCTGGGGCTCCGCCGCATTCGTTGCCGTCGCGGCCGCCATCACCTTCACCCTGCCCCGTCCCGAGGTTTCGAGCGCAGCGAGAAAGGCGGACTA
>CAZEMU010000040.1:13405-31336 GCA_964513315.1 uncultured Acidimicrobiaceae bacterium
TCACCTTCACCCTGCCCCGTCCCGAGGTTTCGAGCGCAGCGAGAAAGGCGGACTATTTGAAGAAGCAAACCTCGCCAGGACCGCAGACTCGATCACCACAAAACAGCGTTTCGAGCGCAGCGAGAAAGGCGGACTACTAGAAGACAGGGAAGACGCCGCCGTCGGAGCGCTCGGCCCGGGCTAGGGCGTGGATGACGCCCCAGTCGCCGTTCAGGTGGCGGGCGATACCGACAACGATGTCGATAATCTCGCCGGTGACATCGCTCGACAGCGGTGGGGTCTCTGCATCGATGCTGTGAGCGAGGTCGTCGATGTGCATGCCGATCTCGATCATGCGGGTTCGGCAGAAGTCGTCGAGCGTGAGCATGCGTTTCCCCAGCGCTCCGATCAGACGATCGTCGGGTTCGGCGGGCAAACGGTCGGCGAGTTGATCGGCGACTTGGCGGGCCCGTGCAGCCACAGCTTCCGGGCCGGCTGATGCCTCGTCGGCTGAGACTTCCTTGATCCGTTCGTGGATGGGCGAGTCGACGGCGGCGTGGAAGTACGTGACCTTGGTGAGCAGTTCGCCCTCGGGCTCTTGTGCCGGGTCAGTGCGATCGAGATACGCAAGCGTTGCGCCGGTCGCCCGCACCAGGTGAGCGGCAAGTGCGCCAACGGTCATGCCTTCGAGAGAGCTGGGCTCATCCCACGCCGCGACGACACGCTCGTCAGCGACCAGGTCGGCGGCGATAGCCGAGGTCTCGATGACCATCCTGCGCGTGCGATCGGTGTCCATGCGGTGAGTCTGCTCGTCGCATCAATGGGCCGCGAAATCCGCCGCCAACTACCGTCAGCACATGACGTTCTCCACGCCCCTGACGACAACCGGGGACCCAACGGCAGTCGAGGCAACCGTGACCGGCCCGCTTCGGGGCCCCGTCCAGATGCTTGCCGACCAAACCTACGACGATCACCTGAGCGTCCACGACGATGCGACGGCCGCGTCGTTGGGGCTCAGCGGTGCCCCGATCGAGGGCCCAACCCACTTCTCGCAGTTCGATCCAATCGCGATGGGGCTATTCGGCGATGAGTGGTTCCGGACCGGCTGCATCTCCTCGCACTTCTCGACGATGGTCGTCGAGGGCCAGCAGGTCCAGGCGTCGGCGACGCGGACCGGAGCGTCGACTGCTTCGATCGTGGCGACACGAGACGATGGCGAGACCGTGCTGACCGGTTCGATCTCGGTGTCGCCACACGGCACCACCGCCCTCGAAGAACGACTTGCGAATCGCCGTGACCCTGGGGCGCTTCACATCGTCGACCAGCTGTTCGAGGGCATGACCAGCGCAGCACCGATCGACACGTCGATGGATCTCGCGACGCCGAACGGTCCGCTGTATCCGTTCTCACTCGAACGCAAGCTTTCCGGCATCACCGAACGGACACCCTGGTACGACAGCACCGATAACCCGTGGGGTCGCCCGATTGTCCCGATGGAGATGCTGAGCGTCCTCGCCAACAAGGTCGGCGAGCGGTGGCCGATCCGCCAACCATCGCTCGGCTTGTTCCTCGACCTCGAGGTCCGCCTCGAAGGCACGCCCGTCTTCGTGGACGAGACCTATGTCGTCGAGCGAGAGATCGTGGGCCTCTCCGCGAGTCGCCGCGTCGAGTCCTATTGGACCCGCAGCACGCTGACCGAGAAGTCGAGCGGCCGCCACGCCGCCACCGTGCTGCTCCACTCAGGCGTCTTCAAAGACTCGTACCCGGACTATCCGACCGACGACCAGACGGGCGCCAGCTGATGCGGCCGCTTGACGACATCACCGTCGTCGAAGTCGACGGCTGGATGGCCGCGCCGTCCTGCGGCGCCATCCTCGCTGACATGGGTGCACGCGTCATCAAGGTCGAGCCTCCCCAGGGCGACCCCATGCGCAACACCCAACGGCCGCCCAAGTTGCCCGACGAGCTGAAGTCGTTCGACTACCAGTTCGGTGTCGACAACCGGGGCAAAGAGTCGGTCGTCGTCGACCTCACCGACGACCGCGGCGTCGAGATGGTCCATGCCCTGTGCCGCGACGCAGACGTGTTCCTCTGCAACCTGCTGGTCGAGCGCCAGCAACGGTTCCGCCTTGACCCCGAGAGTCTGCTCGCAGAGAACCCCAAGCTCGTGCACGCCACGTTCACCGGGTACGGCACGACCGGACCTGAAGCGTGGCGGCCCGGCTTCGACGTCACCGCATTCTTCGCCCGCAGCGGATTGCTCGACGCATCGCGAGAAGGCCCCGACGGCGTCATCCCGATGGCCAGACCGGCACAGGGTGACCACACCGCCGGCTTGGCACTGTTCGGCGCGATCGTCAGCGGCCTCCGGCTCGCCGAGCGCACTGGCGAAGGCCAGGTCGTCGAGGCCTCGCTCTACGGCACCGCCGTCTGGACGCAGGCAACCGACTACGCGATCACGGCGGTGGACCGCAAGGCCGTCAACCCTCGTGAGCGAGAGCGCCAGATCCAGGCGACCCGCAACCGCTACCGCTGCGGTGACGGACGCTGGGTCGTATTCAACATCCCCGAAGAATCCAGGTGGCCCGGCTTCTGCGAGACCATCGGCGCCCCGGACATTCTCGAAGATGAACGATTCGCCGACCTGAGCTCGCGGTTCCGCAACATGCAGGCGCTGGTCGCTCGCGTCGATGCCGCTCTCGCCGAGAAGACCCGCGACGAATGGGCACCCCTCTTCGACGAAGCCGGTTTCGTCTGGGCCCCAGCGCTCGGGCTCCACGAAGTCGTCGACGACCCACAAGCCGAAGCGATCGGGCTTTTCCCAACACTGACCGACGACACGATCGGCGACTACCGAACCGTCGCCAATCCAATGGTCTTCCAAACCGCGGACGTGCTTCCTCGAACCGGCGCTCCCGACCTTGGCGCCGACACGCGTGCAGCGCTTACGGCGGCCGGTATTGACCCGGACGAGATCGAGGCCCTGCTCGCCGCGGGCGTGATCGCCCAGTCCGACCCCGACAGCTAGCGGGAGCACAAATTTCGGCGGTCGGGAACCAGATCGCCCGTTCGCATCGTCACACCATCGACACCAACTCGATGGAGATGCCGCATCCGCCGGGCCCACGCGACGCCACCGAGCAAGCGCCAGAAACTACGGTCTCGCCTTAGCGGTTTACCGCCGCAACGAGTGACCGTTCAGCGCCTCGACGACACAACTGAATCGCCAACTGGGCACACAACCTGGGGCTCGCCGCTGGAGGGGGTGGCGAGCCCCTTCAACGTTTTGGCCCACTCCCCTTTGGCCCACTCCCCTTTTGAGACCATCCGCTCTGAAATCGCTTGACGTCCCTTGCCATCTCAAGTACCTTGCCCAACAAGGTAATCGGTATTCCATGACAGTTGGAAAGGCCCGATCGTCGTCTCACCGGCCATCCCGCCGGTCCTGATCCGTGGAGAATTCGTGGAACACAGCTCGCAACTCCTCAAGGGCGTGCTCGATATGTGTCTGCTGGCGCTGATCGCCGAAGACCCCAGCTATGGCTACGAAATGGCAAGCAAGCTCGAGCAACGGGGCCTCGAACTCGTGAGCGAGGGAACCATTTACCCCCTTCTCTCCCGCCTGCAGAAGAAGGGCTATATCGAGGGCTACTTCGTCGAGTCCGCCGGCGGCCCGCCTCGCAAGTACTACCGAATCCTGCCCGACGGCAGCGATCGTCTCAACCGATGGGCCCACGAGTGGCAAACCGTTTCCAACGGTGTCGGTGCAATTCTCAATGGAGGTCCCAATGGAGGTTCACGTGGCTGACATCACCACAACACTCAACGCCTGCGAACTCGTATGGAGACAGCAGTCAATCGCCGCAGCGGACATCGCGGAGATGCGGACGGAACTTGAATCCCATCTCCGTGAAGCCACTTCGGCCGGCAAGTCGGCCGAGTCGGTCGTTGGGCCCGACATCAACACGTTCGCTCGGTCGTGGGCATCGGTGAAGACCAACCGGTCGATGCCACCGAGCGACACGATCCAAGAGACCCGTTCGCATGTCGCCGCCCGGTCCCGTACCCGCCTGTGGTGGACGCTCGGCGCCATCTCGTTGGTCACGCTCCTCAGCCTGATCCTCGGCCCACGTGGAGAAGCCGCCGACCTTGAGATGTGGCAATGGATCTTCGTGACCGCCACGTTCGTGCTGCTGATCGGCGAGATGCTGAGCGGCGGGTTCTTCGTCCTGCCTTTCGGCATCGGTGCAGGTATCGCCAGCGCACTGGCGTTCGCCCGAGTCGAACCGCCGCTGATCCTGCTGGTCTTCATCATCACGTCATCACTCGCCCTCTGGGGCCTTCGTGAGTTCGCTCGCAAGGACGACGACCACGTCGTCCCCGTCGGCGCCAACCGCTATGTCGGCCAACACGCCGTCATCACCGAACCGATCAATGGGGTCGGCACCGTCGGTCGGGTTCGGATCGAAACCGAGAACTGGATGGCCATCGCCGACAACAATGAACACATCTCGACTGGATCGGTTGTGCTGGTCAGCGAAGTACGGGGCGCCCGCCTTGTCGTTCGCTCGGACTGAGCACACCCGATCCGCCAAGAAGCAATCCCCGATAACAACAGTCGACAGACAACAAGGAGACAGTCATGAGCCCAATTGCAGGGTTCTTCATCGCCCTCATCATTCTGCTGGTGGTCGTTGCAGCCCGCGGCTTCCGTCTCGTGCGGCAGTGGGAAAAGGGCCTGATCGAACAGTTCGGTCGCTACCAGAAGACCGTTGATCCTGGCCTTCGTTTCATCGTGCCGTTCGTGCAGAACCTGCAGCGAGTGGACATGCGTGAGCAGGTCGCCGATGTTCCTCCGCAAGAGGTCATCACCCGGGACAATGTCGTCGTAACCGTTGACGCTGTCGTCTATTACCAGGCGACCGATCCGGTCAAGCTCAAGTACAACGTCGCCAGCTTCATCGTTGCCGCGACCAAGTTGGCCCAGACCAACCTTCGTAACGTCGTCGGCGACATGGATCTTGACGATGCGCTCACGAGCCGCGACACGATCAACACCGAACTGCGCATGATCCTCGACGAAGCAACCGACGTGTGGGGCACTCGAGTGGTGCGTGTCGAGATACAGCGCATCGATCCTCCGATGGATGTCACCGACGCCATGCACCGTCAGATGAAGGCGGAACGTGACCGTCGTGCACTCGTCACCGAAGCAGAGGGCACCAAGAGCGCTGCGATTCTTCGGGCCGAGGGCATCCGCGAGTCGCAGGTCCTCGAGGCCAGCGGTCGAGCCGAAGCAATCAAGCGCCTCGCCGAGGCCGAGGCCTTCCAGAAGGTCACGATTGCCGAGGGTGAAGCCCAGGGCATCGAGCGTGTGTTCAAGGCCATCCACGATGGCGATCCCACGCCGGACCTGCTCGCCGTCAAGTACCTCGAGACCCTGCAAGGTGTCGCAGACGGTCAGGCGACCAAGATCTTCCTGCCGCTCGACACGGGCGGCGTGACCAGCTCGATCGCTGCGATCGGCGAGATCTTCAAGGCAACCGGCGACGAACCGGTACAGGCCACGGCCCAAGGCAATCCGGCCATCGGTGCTGGCTGACACCCACCTCGCCACAAGAACCAACGCACGTCGGTAGCGCCCGCCTCGCCCTTGCGCGGCGGGCGTTGCCGCGGCTCGGGCCGCGTCCTCGCCACGCCCGTACCCCGTGGGCCGCCGTGCACTGAGGTGGGTGACCTAGAGCGGTCCCGTGTACCCCAATCGAGAACCTTTGACTCGCAGTCCCGATCTGGGCGCCGATGGCTCGTTATGACACGCCGGGAAGCAACGCTGATCGAACGACTCGTCAGCCTCAATGACATGAGTGCGGCACTGGCCAGGGTCGAGACCGACGTTGACTTGTTGTCGATTGCGCTCGACCATATGGGCCGACTGTTCAACGCCGAGCGGATCGACATCACGGTCATGGACGACGACCCCGCAACGGTCCAGATGATCGTGCTGAACGACGAGGCGAACGGAGCGATCCCCGACGGGGCGCTCATGGCGTTTGACGAATCGATCCCATGCCTGGGCCAAGAAGACGGTGATCTTGTCCACATCGACGACATGAGCACGGAAACCCACATTGCGCTCACTCGCCCTCACGAGATCGATGGCTACCAGTCCATGCTCAGCGCTGGGCTCTTCGCTCGCGACCGCTACCTCGGCACGTTCAATCTGTTCAGCCTTGAGCCGAACCGCTTCGATGACGATGATCGGCTGGTCGTGCGCCAGGCGTGTACCTTCATCGGCTCGGCCATGCAGAACATCGAATCGCATAACGAGGCGCAGCGGCGCCTCCGCGAGATCCGGATCCTGAACAACATCGGCCAATCACTCGCCGAAGTCACCGACCTTGACCATGCGTTGTCCACCGTCAGCCATGCGGCGCTCGAAGCCCTCGGCGCCAGCAACTGTTCGGTGATGCTGCTCAACGACGACCACACCGAAGTCACCGTCGTCTCGGATCAGGCCGCAGACCCAACGACCGAATCGATCGCCGGCTCGGCCATTCCCATGGGACTGCTGCCCGACCTCTACAGCGCAATGCTCGATCGGGTACCGACGATGATCCCGGACTGCCAGAACGCAGCCATGGTCGCACCGATCCGAGACCTGCTGATCGCTCGCAACGACCACTGCCTGATGGCACTCCCCTTGCTCGCTCGCAAGGAGGTCATCGGCGCCATCGTTGTCGCGTCGACGCGGCCAGGGTTCGTGTTTAGCGATGCCGCTATCGGCCTCGGCGAATCGATCAGCAAGCAGGTGGCAGCGGCGGTCGACAATGCACGCCTGTTCGATCAGCGCCAGCGAGCTACCGACGCGGCCGAGGAAGCCAACCGCGCCAAGAGCGAGTTCGTCGCCAACATGAGCCACGAACTTCGCACGCCGATGAACGGCGTCATCGGTATGACGAGCCTGCTCCTCGACACCGAGCTCAGCCGCGATCAGGCCGAGTTCGTCAACACGATCCGCACGAGTGGCGATGCCCTGCTGTCGGTGATCAACGACATCCTCGACTTCTCCAAGATCGAGGCTCGCAAGCTCAAACTCGAAGCGCACCCGTTCTCGCTTCGGTCCTGTGTCGAGGATTCGCTCGACATCGTCTCGCACAAGGCCGTCGAGAAGAACCTCACGCTCGCGTTCAGCGTCGATCACGACCTGCCCGACACCTACGTCGGTGACGTCACCCGCATCCGCCAGATCCTGAACAACCTGCTGAGCAACGCCTGCAAGTTCACGGAGTCGGGCGAGATTGTCACCGGCGTGACCGGTTCGGTCGACAAAGCCACCGGTGAAGCAACGCTGTCGCTCGCCGTGTCCGATAGCGGCATCGGGATCTCGCCCGAGGGGCTCGCCAGCCTGTTCACGCCATTCACCCAGGCCGACGCATCGACGACACGCCGTTTCGGCGGAACGGGCCTCGGTCTCACGATCAGCCGACAGCTCGCCGAGATGATGGGCGGCGAACTCGGCGCTGCGAGTGTCATGGACGAAGGCTCGACCTTCACGCTCGACATCACGCTGCCGTTGGCCGAGGAACAGGTCACGCCCGAGTATCAGCGACCACAGCCGTCGATCGAAGGCCGCACGATCCTCATCGTCGATGACAACGCGACCAACCGCCGCATCCTCGAACGCCAGGTCTTGGCGTGGGACATGATCCCGACCCTCGAAGACGACCCGCAGCAGGCGGCGGCCAGGGTCGCTGAGGGTGAACGGTTCGACTTCGCCATTCTCGACATGCAGATGCCCGAGATGGATGGCATCGCCCTGGCTCGGGCCATCCGAGAGACAACGACCGACGTGCCGCTGATCCTTTTGTCATCGGTGCACACCACCACGAACGAGACCAAGGACCTGTTCGCTGCACGGCTCACGAAGCCGACGAAGCCAGCGCAGCTACTCAGCGTGATTCATGAAGTCGCGGCCCAAGGCGCGGTCTCGACCGACAAGGTCATTCTCGATTCTGGATTCGACGACACCTTCTCAGAACGGCACCCAATATCGATCCTGCTGGCTGAAGACAACATGGTGAACCAGAAGGTCGCTGCCGGGCTGCTGTCCCGACTCGGGTACCGCTGCGACATCGCTGCAAACGGACTCGAAGCGTTCTCGGCGGTCAAGCGTCAGCGCTATGACCTCGTGCTGATGGACATCCAGATGCCCGAGATGGATGGCGTCGAGGCGACCGAACGCATTCGTGAACACATCACAGCGCCGCTCCAACCTCGCATCGTTGCCCTCACTGCGAATGCCTTGGCCGGTGACCGAGAGCGCTATCTCGCTGCCGGCATGGACGACTACGTCACCAAGCCGATCCGCTTCGAGGACTTGTGCGACGCGTTGGTGCGAGCGGCACCGCTTTCCCCAACGATCCCGACGAGCGTTCCGATGCATGCGGGTCGGACCATGGCCTCGTCGACCTGCAACTAACCGTCGCCCCCTTGTGACCGCGATCGGGCGCCAAGGTGGTAGAGATCGGTTGTGAGCGAACGACCGAACCTCGTGTTCATCATGAGCGACGACCACGCGGCCCATGCGATCTCGGCCTATGGCAGTCGCATCAACCAGACGCCCCACCTCGACCGCATTGCGGCGGAGGGGGCACGCCTCGACGCTGCGTTCTGCACGAACTCGATCTGTGCACCAAGCCGGGCCGCGATCCTGACCGGCACCTACAACCACGTCAACGGTGTGACCACGCTCGACACGCCGCTCGACAACACCTTGTGGACGTTCCCGGCCGAGCTCGGCGCTGCCGGATGGCAGACGGCGATGATCGGCAAGTGGCATCTCGGGCACGGCGCCGCGGCCGACCCGATCGGTTTCGACCACTGGCGTGTCCTGCCCGGCCAGGGGCACTATCACAACCCGGTCATGCTCGAAGCTGACGGAAAGGTCGTCGAGCGGGGCGGCTATGTAACGGACCTGATCACCGACGACTGCATCGACTGGATCGACGGCCGCGATCCAGAGCGCCCGTTCGCCCTCTTCTGTCACCACAAGGCGCCGCATCGCACGTGGGAACCGTCACGTGAGCACTTCACGATGTACGAGGACGAGACCATCCCGTTCCCGGACACGTTCCGCGACGACCTGGCGGGGCGGGCCGAGGTGATCCAGGCGGTGCGCATGCGGATGATGGACCTGGATCCGATCATCGACCTTGGCGCAGTCGTGCCCGACGGGCTCACCGAAGACGAAGAGATCGACTGGCGCTACCAGCGCTACGTCAAGCGCTACCTGCGCTGCGTCGCATCGATCGATGACAACGTCGGGCGGCTGCTCGATCACCTCGACGCAAGCGGCCTGGCTGACAACACCGTCGTCGTCTACACCTCGGACCAGGGCTTCTTCCTGGGCGATCACGGCTGGTTCGACAAGCGCCTGATGTACGAAGAGTCGCTGCAGATGCCATTGCTCGTCCGCTACCCCGCCGCGATCGATGCCGGCTCGGTCATCAACGACATCGTCGTGAACGTCGATTTCGCTGCCACGTTGCTCGATCTGTGCGGCGTCGAGACGCTCGCCGACCTACAGGGTCGATCGTTTGCGCCGCTCTTGCGGGGCGAGCAGATCGAGGACTGGCCGACGTCGATGTACTACCGCTACTGGATGCACCGCGATGGTTCTCATCTGTGCCCGGCCCACTACGGCGTTCGGTCGCAGACGCACAAGCTGATCTGTTACTACAACGACCCGCTCGATCAACCCGGCGCCAACGGTCCCGCCGACCCGATGGAGTGGGAGCTGTTCGACCTCGTCGCGGACCCGCTCGAAGTCGACAACGTTTGGGACAAGCCCGAGTACGCCTCCGTGCAGGCAGAGCTGCTCGCCGAACTGGCCCGGCTCCAAGACCAGGTCGGCGATACGCCGTTCGTGCCGTGACGCTCGATCCGATCAACGAGGCCTTTGCCGCCCGACTGTCCGAGCCCAAAGAGGCACTTCTGTCCACGGATGCAGACGCCATCGATCAGCTCGGCTCGCGGGTGATTCCGTTCACAGAGGCACCCGCGTGGCCCGAACTCGACGGGCTCGACGATGAGCCGATCATCGAATCGTTCCTCGTCAGCGCCGAGGGCGAACTCACGCCGCTCAGCGATGCTCCGCAGCTTGCGGCCTGGCAGCCACGGGCCCACGCCATGGCCACGGCCGTGCTCGATGCATGCGCGGCGCAGTCGATCCAGCTCGACTTCCCTGCGTACCTCACGTGTTCCATCACGCCGGTTGGCCAGCTCGAAGGCAACCCGCACTTCGACGATGACCAGTTCGTTCCTGGCGCCGGGCTCGGGTTGGTGGCGATCAATGGTGAACACATCGGCCCCCGAGTTGCGACCGGATCGTTGGCGCTCACGGGACCCGCTAGGCCTGGACCGATGCCTATCGCCGACGCGACCGTCGAGGACTTCCGCAACACCGATGTGCCCGCGGCGAGCAGCGACGAGATCGCGATCCTGGCCCAGTTCGGCCAGCTCCACGCCGGACCAGCAGCCCGCGACGTGCAGGGCGCCACCCACCGCCAGCTACTGGTGCTCCGCGCCGGCACCCAGATCAGTTAGCTCCTCCCACTCACTCCTTCGCCTCACCAATAGCATGGCGTCGTGTACACGACGCTGCTCGCGGAGCTCACCATCCGTGATTGGATCACGGCTGCGACCATCGCCGGCGCAACCATCCTGGTGTCGATCATCGTGCGCCGCCTCACCAAGCGCCGCATCCGCAAAGTTGACACGCACGCCGAACTCGTCGACGCGGGCGGGCGCCTTGCCATCGTCATCGTCATTGCGCTCGGCACCTTCTACACGTTGCGAGCCCTCGACGTCGAGATCGGGCCGCTCATCGGTGCACTCGGTGTCGGTGCGTTGTTCATCGCCGTCGGCCTGCAACCTTTGCTCGTCAATGTCGTCGGCTCGGTGATCATTCAGGCCCGACGCCCATTCCGGCGCGGCGATCAGATCAAATCCGATGACTTCGAGGGCACGGTCATCGACATCACGTCGACCTCGACCGTGCTGCTCAGCTACAACGGCGAAGCAATCCACATTCCGAACGCACTGATCCTCGCTCACCCGCTCATCAACTGGACGCACGAGCCAGTGCGCCGCTCGATCATGCCGATCACAGTGCCCTACGGGTGCCATCTGCCCAAGGTGCTGCGTGAGATCGGTAAGGCGGCCCGAGAGATGTTGGGCGACGACAATCTGCCGCCGGCCGAAGCGCTGGCGACTGGATTCGGCCACCACGGCATCGAAGTCGATCTGCGCTACTGGCACTACTCCGACGAGCTTGAGTCACGGGTCGCGCAAAGCCAGGTTGCGGTCGCTGTCGACATGGCGCTGCGCAATATGGGTGTGACGATCCCGTTCCCGCAGGTCGTGATGCATACCGCTCCGGTCGATCCAGAGGATGCCGAAGGCGAGAGCTAGCTCTCCCAGCTGAAGTGCTCGGGCACGGGTTCTGAGCGGGGCAGGTCGCCCGCACCGGGGATCGTCTGATCGAAGTCGACCGACGCGCCCGTCATCATGCCAGACTCGTCTGACGCCAAGAAGCAGATACCTCGTGCGACCTCTTGCGGCTTGAGAAGACGACCTGTCGGCTGTGACGCCTCGGCGGCTTCGAGCCAATTGTCCGGCGCGTCGTGGAAGCGCTTCTGCACGTCGTGCTCGGCAGGGGTATCCATCCAGCCCGGGTTGATCATGTTGACCCGGATCCCTTCGGTCATGAGTGAGAACGCGGCGTTCTTGACGAGGGCTTCGAGCGCATGTTTCGACGCGGCGTAGGGCCACAACACCGCGTTGGCGCCGTGGTGGGCAATGCTGCTGACGAGCACCATGGTGCCGCCGCTCCCCTGCTGCTTCATGCGCTTGGCGCATGCGGTCACGAACAGCCCGGGCATCTTGACGTTCATGCCGAGCATGGCGTCCCACATCTCGGCGGTCGTGTTCCAGACCGTCCCCCGCCAGGTTGCGGCGGCGCAGTTGACGAGGGCGTCGACACGTCCGAATTCGCTGTCGAGGGCCGCCATCACCTGGTCAACACCGCCATCGGTGCTCAGGTCCGCGCTCACGAAGTGCACGCGGCAACCATCACCGGACAAGCGCTCTGCCGCGGCTTCACCCTTCGCGACGTTGCGGCCGACAATCAGAATTCCGGCGGCGCCCCGGGCTTTCATGAGTTCGGCGGTCGCATAGCCAAGCCCCTGGCTGCCGCCGGTGATGAGCGCGACCCGGCCGTCGAACTGGGCATGTCCGAATGGCTCAGCAGGGTTCAGTGTCTGGTCCACGAGCGATTGTCCTTAGGGCTTGCGGGCAGGTTCGATGACGGTGACATAGTCCACCAGGCGGGCAGCGACTTCGAACGCAAGGTCCGGGTCTTCGAGGTCGGGTTCGAGCCAGACCTCGCTGATCCGCCGCCATCCGTCGGCGCCGAAGAAGCGTCCGACCTCGGCTTCGTCACCGAGCGACTTGCGCCACGCTATTGCTCGCGTGTTCAAGAGGTCGATGACGGCTTCGTTCTTGTCTTCTTCGCGATGCTCGGCGTGGAAACCGACCTCGAGCGCCATGCCGTCGGTGCCATCGACATGGCGACGGGCGAGTAGCTGGGCCTCGAAATGTTCGCGGCCAGCCTTTTCTGTGTCGAACCAGACCTTGATGCCGCGCCGATGCGAACGGCTTCGGAAAACGCCGAGCTCACTCGGCGTCATCGACCGGGCGACCTCGCCCACCTGCTCGAAGAGCGGCTGTTCCATCGTCGGCGAGACTAGCGCCCACCGGTTCGGGCCTTGGCGCCATCTTGGGCTCGCCCATGCGGCCCCAGTCGGCGGGCCGTGTCACACTCACCGAGTGTCGCCGCAGGGGGTTTCGCCACGAGAAGGGTTTGCGGGCTGGACCGTGGTCGCGGCCGCATTCATGGTCTTGTTCGTCGTGTACGGACTGCAGTTCAGTTTCGGCACCTTCGTGGACGCCGTCAGCGAGGACACCGGGTGGTCAGAGGGCCGGATCCAGCTGATCTTTGCGTTCTACGTGTTCGGCTACAGCGCACTATCAGCGGTCTCGGGCCACCTCACCGATCGACTCGGTCCATCTCGCGTGGTCGGCATTGGTGCGGTGATTCTCAGCATTGGCTATCTGCTGTGGGCGGGTTCGTCGTCGCTGTGGATGGTGTTGCTCGGTCTCGGCATCGTGGCCCCGATCGGCATGAGCGCATCGTGGGTGCCGTGCAACGCCACCGTCGTGCGCTGGTTTGTGCAACGACGTGGGCTGGCCTTGGCGCTCACCACCGCAGGCGGCAGTCTGGCGAACATCCTGGTGCCGCCGCTCGCCGCCGTGATGATCGAGACGTGGGGTTGGCGCACCGCGTTGCGGACGATGGCGATCATCGGCGGCGTCGTGATGGTCCTTGCCTCGACCCGGATGCTGCGGGACCCCGAGTCGATCGGGCAACATCCCGACGGCATCGCATCGACCGTGCCCGCGTCCGAAGAGTTCGGACTCACACCCGGCGACGCAATGCGCACGCGTGCGTACTGGCAGATCCTGGTGATGTACGCCTTGTCGTTCACGGTCGTGTTCGTGCCGTTCGTGCACATCAGCCGCTTCGCCGTTGACCTGGGCGTCGGGAGCGTGACCGCGGCGACGGTGATCTCGGCGATCGGCGTCGGTGGACTACTCGGGCGATTGATCGCTGGGCCTGCATCGGACACGTTCGGACGCACCCCGGTGGCCGTCACGGCGTTTGGCCTCGAAACGTTGGCCTTTCTGGCGATGGCGGCTGCGCCCGGTCTGGGGCTGCTCTACCCCGCTGCCATCGGCTTCGGCCTGGCCTATGGAGCGACGGTGACGCTGCTTCCTGCCCTCGTTGGCGATCACTTCGGTCGGGCGCATGCCGGGTCGATCGTTGGCCGGGTGTTCGCAACAGCCGGAGCCATGGCGGCCGTAGGGCCGTATGTCGCCCAGCTGCTCGTTGAGGCGCTCGACAGCTTCCGGCTTGCGTTCGCTCTGTCCGGCGGCGCCAACGCCGCAGCGCTGCTGCTCGCGATGCGCTTGCCTGCTCCAGCGAACCGGACTCAACGAACGAGCGAATCCGAGACGACCGCCAGGTAGCCGTCGTGCACGGTCGGCTCGACGGCGACGGCGTCTAGCGGACAGTTATGGATACGGCCCCGCCCTCAGTCCAACCATGCGGGACCTGACAGACTGACGCCATGAGTCTTCGCATAGACCGGGATCGGCTGTGGAGCCGACTGATGGACATGGCCGAGGTCGGTCCCGGCGTTGCCGGCGGTTCGAACCGCCAGGCCCTCAGCGACGAGGACCGAGCCGGTCGAGAGCTGTTCGCCTCGTGGGCGACCGCTGCTGGATGCACCATCGAGTACGACGAGATCGGCAACCTGTTCGCCCGGCGGCCCGGCACGGACCCGTCGGTCGCCCCGATCTTGATCGGCTCACACCTGGACACCCAGCCGACTGGTGGCCGCTTCGACGGGGTCTACGGCGTGCTCGGCGGGCTTGAAGTCATCGAGTCACTCAACGACGAAGGCCACGAGACTGCCGCCGCGATCGAGGTCGCCGTCTGGACGAACGAAGAAGGCAGCCGCTTCCAGCACTCGATGATGGGCTCGGCCGTCTGGGCCGGCAAGCTCTCGCTCGACGAGGCCCGGGCGCTCGTCGACGTCGACGGCATCTCCGTCGGCGAAGAACTCGACCGCCACGGTTGGGCCGGTAGCCGACCGGCGGCACCCTCGCCGTACTCGGCATCGTTCGAGCTCCATATCGAGCAGGGCCCCATCCTCGAAGCCGAGAAGCTCGAAGTCGGTGTCGTCACCGGCGTGCAAGGCCTGCGCTGGTACACCCTCGAGCTGTTCGGCCACCCGGCACACGCAGGCCCGACGCCGATGGATGTGCGCCAGGATCCGTCCCGGGCGATCGGCGACATCTTGTCCCGCACCTATGCGATGGCGGCTGAGTACGCGCCGTGGGGACGGGCGACGTTCGCCATGTTCCGCTCCGAGCCCGTCTCCCCCAACACCGTCCCGGAGCGCATTGCGTGTTCGCTGGACCTGCGCCATCCCGATGCGGCGTCACTCCAAGCGATGGACGACGCGATGCGAGCAATCGTTGCCGAGGCCTGCGCCGCCCATGGCGTGACGTCGGCAATCGCGGTCGACAACGACTCGCCCCCGGTTGCGTTCTCGGAGGACTGCGTGGCCGCGGTCGAGACGGCCGTGTCCGAGCTGGGGTTCAGCCATCAACGCATGGTGTCGGGCGCTGGCCACGACGCCTGTTACGTCGCCGAACATGTTCCGACCTCGATGATCTTCGTGCCATGCGACGATGGCCTCTCGCACAACGAAGCCGAGAACATCTCGCCCGACGAAGCCGAGCGAGGCGCTTCAGTGCTGTTGAATGCTGTCGTCGAGGTGGCCGGATGAGCTCGGATCCAGTGCCGAACCTGGTCGTCGTCGACCATCCCCTCGTCCAGCACAAGCTCACGCTGATGCGTGAGGCCGATCGACCAACGAGCGAGTTCCGCCAGCTCCTGCGCGAGATCAGCCAGCTGCTCGCCTATGAGATCACCCGCGACTTGCCACTCACCAGCCGCACGATCGAAACGCCGCTCACGTACATGGAAGCGCCAGCGCTCGACGGCAAGAAGCTCGCGCTCGTGTCAATCCTCCGAGCGGGCAACGGCTTGCTCGACGGGGTCTTGGAACTCATCCCAGCCGCCCGGGTCGGCTTCGTTGGTCTCTATCGAGACGAGGAAACCCTCCAACCGGTGCAGTATTACCTCAAGCTGCCAACCGAGCTCGACCAGCGCCGCGTGATCGTCGTGGACCCCATGCTCGCCACAGGCAACTCGGCTGCGGCGGCGATCGACCTCCTGAAGGACGCCGGCGCGGCGCAGATCAGCTTCCTCTGCCTGCTCGCCGCTCCAGAGGGCATTGAGCGTCTGCAGGCAGCGCATCCCGATGTTCAGATCGTGACCGCGTCCGTCGATAGCCACCTCAACGAGGTTGGCTACATCGTGCCCGGTCTCGGCGATGCCGGCGATCGTATGTTCGGAACGGCCTAGCCACCGAGCAGCCGGAGGGAAGCTGCGATTGCGAAGAAACTCAGTCGTTCGTGGGGAAGCCCAGGTTGACGGTGCTCGTCGCTGGGTCGGGCCAGCGGCTGGTGATGACCTTGGCCTTGGTGTAGAACTTCACGCCTTCGGGGCCGTACATGGTGGTGTCGCCAAAGAGCGAGTCCTTCCAGCCACCGAAGCTGTGGTAGCCGACGGGCACGGGGATCGGCACGTTGATGCCGACCATGCCAGCGTCTGCGTCGCGCTGGAACTGGCGAGCCGCACCGCCGTCGCGAGTGAAGATTGCGGCGCCGTTGCCCCAACGGTTCGCAGCGATCAGGTCGACCGCATCTTGGTACGAGTCTGAGCGAACGACCGAGAGCACCGGCCCGAAGATCTCGTCTTGGTAGACGGTCATGTCGGCGGTGACATTGTCGAGCAGCGTGACGCCGATGAAGAAGCCGTCGTTGTCGAAGCTGGCCTCGCGCCCGTCGACCACAGCGGCGGCGCCAGCGTCGACGCCTTGCTGCACGTAGTCGGCGATGCGGTCACGGGCTTCGGCGGTGATGATCGGCCCCATCTCAGACGCCGGGTCGGTGCCGTCGCCGATGGTGAGCTTCTCCATGCGGACCTTGATTGCGTCGACGAGTGGGTCGGCGATTTCGCCGACGGCGACGACGACGGAGATCGCCATACAGCGCTCACCAGCCGAGCCGTACGCGGCCGACACGGCTGCGTCGGCCGCCAGATCGAGGTCGGCGTCGGGCAGCACGATCATGTGGTTCTTGGCGCCGCCAAGGGCCTGGACACGCTTGCCGTTGCGGCTGCCGGTCTCGTAGACGTACTGGGCGATCGGGCTGGAGCCGACGAAGCTGACGGCGCGCACATCGGGGTGTTCGAGCAGGCGGTCGACGGCGACCTTGTCACCGTTGACGACGTTGAGCACGCCGGGAGGGAAGCCGGCTTCTTGGGCAAGTTCGGCAATGAGCATGGGGCCCGACGGGTCGCGTTCGCTCGGCTTAAGGATGAAGGTGTTGCCGCAGGCCAGCGCGTTGGGGATCATCCAGAGCGGGACCATGGCGGGGAAGTTGAACGGCGTGATGCCCGCGACGACGCCGAGGGGCTGGCGCACTGAGTAGACGTCGACGCCGGTCGAAGCGGACTCGTTGTAGGCGCCCTTGAGGTTGTCGGCGATACCGCACGCGAACTCGATGTTCTCGAGGCCACGGGCGACCTCGCCCATGGCGTCGCTGAGGACCTTGCCGTGCTCAGCCGTGATCAGCTTGGCGATGTCCTCGGCGTGCTTCTCGACGAGGTTGCGGTAGGCGAACATGAGCTTGGTGCGGCGGGCCAAGCTGACTTCGGACCACGCTTCGAACGCGGCCTGGCTGGACGCGATGACCGCGTCGACCTCGGCCAAGCTGGCCATCGCCAGCTCTGCGCTCTGGACACCGGTCGCCGGGTTGAAGACCGGCTTGGTGATGCCGGACGTGCCTTCGACGGCGACGCCATCGATCAGGTGGTTGATCGTTTCCATGCTGCTCCCCCGCCTCTGGTCTGAGGCTGCCCCACGTGGTTGTGGAACCAGTGGAACCGTACAAACTTGGAGCGCTCTAATTCAACCGCTTCGCCGATTTGGTTGCAATCGTTCCAGGTTCGATTTCATCTTTTGAAATGGTTCCAGGTTCCATTTCACTGCACGACGCCTTGGTAAAGGAGATCCATCCGGTGCTCGATGTTCGATTCGCCCCGGTAGCTGCCCGGGGACCAGTCTCAAACGTGTCGGCCGTCTAGATATCGCCGACGGGCATTTCGAGGCACGTGTGACGGTCGACGCCGTCGAT
>CAZEMU010000041.1:0-4413 GCA_964513315.1 uncultured Acidimicrobiaceae bacterium
GTACCCGGCTTCGCGGAGCACACCCGCGACACATCGCGTCACTGAGGACTTGCCGCGGATCCCGTTGACGTGCACCCGAACATCGAGCGCATCGACGCGGCGACGGTGGCCCTGGGTCGCAAAGAACCAGCGACCGAGCGGGACGAGCAGAAAGGCGGCAGCAACCGCGAGTTCAAGCATTGCTCTCGGCGGCTAGCGCCCTGCGCCCGACCCGGCGGTGTTGCTCTGGCGGATGCGGCGGATCCAACCGAAGCCGAACAGGACTGCGGCGCTGAGGAGCAGACCAAAGGCCACGAGCCGGCGTACTTCCGCTTGGGGCGCTGCCGCTGATTCGATGCGGGCGGCCTGGGCGAGGAGCCAAGCTTCGTAGTCATCGACGGGCGGGCCAGGCTCGCGTTCTTCGAACGCAAGCTGCTCGGGCCGCTCGGCAAAGAGTTCGTCGCCGCCGACCGGCTGGACCTGGTCGACGCCGATCAGGGCGTGACTCGCCGTCAGATCGTTGACACGAGCGCTGAGCGCGGCGTCGACGGCGAGCGTCGTTGACGCCTCGGTGCCGCCCGTCATGGCGAGCAGAACTCGGCCACGTGCGTACGGCGAGGGAAGTGCAGCAACCAGGCCGACGCTGTCGCCGAGTTCCACGGGCACGACATCGGCGAGCAGTTCTCGGTCGGCAACCGGGCCGATGACGACAAGGTGCCGGTCGGTCGAGGCATCTTCGTCGGAGACGAGCCGGGGCGCACCGCCGTCGGCTCGGTCTGCGAGTGCGGCGATCACGACAAGGGCTTGGCGGATGTCTTCGAGCGAATCACCGTTGCCGATGACCACGTCGGCGGCGGTGAAGTCGACCGTGCTGGCGAGTGCGAAACGAGCATCTTCCACCCCGAGCTCCGGCGGTTCTGGATTGTCGGCAGCTTCGACGGCCAGTCCGCTGGCCTCCGACACGGTCAGCCAACCTCGGGGGCCGCTGCTGCACTCGATCGATCCCGCATCACCGAGGTCAACGGTGACCTTGACGAAGTTCAAGCCCGGGCGCAACGAGGCTGCGGTCAGGGTGTGCAGCACTTCGAGGCGACCAGTGTCGTCTGCGACCGCGACGATCTCTTCTTCGCTGCCGTTGATCCGAACTGAGACGGTGGCGCCGCGTTCTGCCAGCACCGGTGCATACGTGCCGTACAACGCGAGCGTCGCTCGATCGGGCGGCACGCCCGCGGGGATGTGCAGCCGGTAGACCAACGACTTCTCGCCGGAGCCGCGCAAGGTGCGATCGTCGTAGCCCGCGTCGGCGAAACCGAAGACCTCTTGGGAGAGCGGCGCTGCGGCTGCTGGAATGGCGTCACCAGCGATCTCGGCGCCGTGGAAGTACACGAGGCGGTCGGGGTGGGCCATGGAGCTGGCGAGCTGGGTGAGGTCGTCACCGTCGCCGGTAAGGCGCAAGATCGCCCGGGTGCCGTCGACGGTCACGCTGACGCGTGCTGGTTCTCCGATGCGTTCTTGGACGGCAACGATCGATCCGTTGCCGGCGATCTCGCTCGGGTCGATGTCGCTGACGACGTTCCAGCCGATGGGGGCGCCGTGGTGGCCGATGGCGGCGGCGACAGAGCCAGCAGCCTCGAGCAGCGCGGGGTTGCCCGCCGGGTCGATGAGGAAGGTGATGGGCTCGTTGGTGAGCTGCGAGATCGGGCCGAGGCTCGCGATCGCTCGGGCGACATCGAGTTCGTTGGGCCGCACTGCACCCCGCAAGGTCGGCATGCCGATGTCGACCCAGCGACCGACATGGCCAGCATCGGGGCAGCTCAGGTCCGAGACCAGCGGCGTCGTGGTGAACGCGCGGATCTCGAATCCGGCGTCGGCGAACACGTCAGGCTCGATGGCGACGGCGATGTTGGAGCGGTCACCGGGCGACCAGGTGTGGACGGGCCGGCCGTCGACGTCTACGCGGAGCGACAGGTCGTCTCGGCCGATCTCACTCGCGACCACTGCCGTCTCCAACGTTGCCACGTCGACCACTTCCCAACCGGCGGGCAGACGCACGTCGAAGGCGGCGTCATCGGCGTAGCCAGTGAGCACTTCGGGTTCGCCAACCGAGAGCTCCCACGTCGCAGCGACGCCAGAGGAACCAGTTGCGCCGGCAACCACTTCGACGATCGGCTCAGCGACCGGTTCGGGAATCGACTCGACTTCGCCATCGGGCTCGCCGGGGTCGACAACGTCAGTCTCAGGTCGGCCGTCCTGAGACGAGATCGAGCCGATCGACCCGGCACACGCCGAATCCATCGCGGTGTGAGCGTCGGCTGCTGCGGTCGTCGAATGCAGATACAGCGACGGCGTGCGCTCGCCCCGGAAGACCGTCGCTTCGCCCTCGACGCCGAGCGCGTCGTCGATGACGATAAGTCGCTCGTTGGGTTCGAGGTTCACGTCGAGGACGTTGTCAACGAAGTCGACTTCGTACCGATCCTCGAGGACTTCGGCCAGCTCATCGACCGGATCACCAGCCGCCTCGGCCGACACGAACACATAGATCAGTTCGATGTCGTCACCAAACCAGTTCTCGGTGCCCGACGACCGTTGCGCCCGAGCCGCGAAGCAATCCCCTGACGAGTTCTCGCCTTGGGCGGCCGCACGAGCAGGAGCGGCCAAAACGAGGAGCAGGACGACGACGAGCGTCGCACAGAGCATGCGTTCGAGGTGGGCTGCACCTGGCCTGCGGGCCGGGCGATGGGCGGGTGACATACCCGACGATGGTCGGCGTGGGAAGAATGATCTTGAGTGCGTATATCCGGAACCATCCAGCATGGATCAGGAGTCGTGGATCGAACGGCCCACCGCATCGTCAGACGCGCAGATCCGGGCCGCACATCCCGCCAATTCGGCGGACACACGACCCGGATCTGAAAGGTTTGTCTCGGTTGTTTGTGTCAGCACGTGCGGCCTACCGCACGTCGACGATCAGCCGGTGAACGCAGGCCTCGGGGAGAGGGCGTCGATCGGCAGACCATCAGCCCCGCATCCTGCCAGCACTTCGGCAATCGCTGAGGCCCGAGCCTCATCGACACTTGTGTCGCCGCTGCGCTGCCACTGCACGGCCGGCAATCCGGCGAGATCGCTCTCTCCCGAAACCAGCGCACAGATGGCGTCGAGCGTGTTGCGATCGGCGTCGGTGAAGTCAGCGGTGCCATCAACGAACGTGATCGCGCCGCCAGCGACAGCTGCGTTGAGGGTGGGGACACCAAGCGTGGCCAGCAGCGCCGGTGGAACCAGCACGCCGTCAACGCCGTGGACAACACAGTCGCCAGCTTCGAGGTCAGCGACCGTCACCCGTGATGCATTGACCCGTGGGCCGTCGAGATCGGTGCGGATCGCCAAAGCCGAGCCCATGAACGTTGGAACCGCTCCGGGAGCAAAGTCGCCGCTCAATACAGCGTCTTCGACAGCGTGGTACTGCAGCACCTGCGTCAGCAGATCGGTGTCTGCGAGCAGTGCAGCGGTGATGTCGCTCGGGACGGCGGCGAATGCGTCGTCGGTGGGAGCGAACACGGTGAGTGCACCAGAACTCGTCAACGCGTCGCCGACACCGGCAGCGCCAACCGCGGTGAGCAAGGTGTTGAAGCCGTTGTCTTCGAGCACCGACGGAAGTGCGGCGCAAGCAGGAGCGGGTTCTGGAGTTGCAGTGGGCTCAGGTTCTGGCGTGGCCGTCGGCTCAGGTTCTGGCGTTGCGGTTGGTTCCGGCACTGCCGTTGCCGTCGGTTCCGGGACTGCGGTCGCAGTCGGTTCCGGTACGGCAGTCGGCGGCACCGCGGTTGCCGTTGGAACGGCCGCGATTGGGCCGGCGACGTCATCGTCGTCACCACCGCAGAACGCCAACAAGAGACCCAACAGCAGTAACAGCAACAGCAAAGGAAGGAGCCACTTGAGCCAGCCCCAGCCGAATCCACCGGCCTTGTCACCGTCTCGGTCGCGGGTTCCACCACCGCCACTCGCAGCGGCAGCGGTGCCGACGGCACCAGCTGCAGCACCAGTAGCTGCCGCAGCACCTGCGCCAACATCCGCGCCCCGACGACGGCCAGCAATGCCGGCCGCAGCCGCCGCGCCGCCTACGGCAGCGGCGCCAGCAGCAACGCCACCAAGACCGATACCACCATCGTCGTCGCCAATCGTGAGATCCGCATCGGGAAGGTCCGCCGCGCCAACGGTCAAGTCCGCATCGGGCATGTCCACCGCGCCAACGGTCAAGTCAGCGTCGGGCATGTCGACGTCATCGTCGCCATCGCGGCCGAGCAAGGCAGCCCCGCCGAGAGCGGCGGCGCCAGCGGCAGCTGCCGCAGCGACACCAATGCCGCTGCCTTCGTCGTCGTCGTCCACCGTGATGTCGCCATCAAGATCGACACCAGCGTCGCCAAGGTCAGCGTCGCCAAG
>CAZEMU010000041.1:4513-15687 GCA_964513315.1 uncultured Acidimicrobiaceae bacterium
TCAGCGTCGCCAAGGTCAGCGTCGGTGACATCGGCTTCGGCCATCAGGGTGTCGAGGTCTCCGTCGACCGTCGCATCGATCTCGCCATCGATGTCGCCTGCGACGCCAGCACCCGCGTCGACGTCGCCGCCAAGCCGCGATGCACCTGCGACGCCCACGCCAGCCAGGGCAGCACCGCCGAGCAACAGGCCACCAAGGCCCATTCCCTCGACGTCAGCTGCCGAGCACGGATGCCCGGAAGCGCCTGGCTCGAAGTCGGCCGAGCTTGAGCCATCGGGGTGCGAACCTGCCAGCACAAAGCCTGCGGCCTCGGCAACCGAGGGCGACACGAACCAGACCTCGGCCTTGGTGGGCTCATAGCCCTGCGAGTCTGGGCGGTGGTACTTCATCGAGTCGGCGTTGCCCTTGATCGGGTGACACGCTGGCATCAGATGCACATCGACCGGGTTTGGCGCATGCGAGCCAGCGCCGAAAGGGTGCAGATCGGCATCGCTCATGTCGTCCCAAGCGGCGGAAGCGTCCGCGCCGCCATCAGCGCCATCAGCAGCGCCTGCGCCGACAGCCACGCCGCCTCCGACAGCGGCCGCCGCCGCAGCGCCATGCATCTCGGTCGTGGCGTCGGCATCGCCGTCAAGGGCAGCCATCTCGGTTGTTGCGTCGACATCAGCGACGGCGGCGATCTCGGTGGTCGCATCGACATCAGCGTCGGCGTCCCCGTCGGCCGAGTCACCGCCACCACCGCTGCCTGCGGATGCCGCAGCTGCGAGACCAGCGCCTGCGCCAGCACCCAGCAGCAACGATCCGAGTCCAAGACCTTCGACCTCGGCGGCGGTGCACGGGTGCCCATCGGTGCCAGGTTCAAAGTCGGCCGAGCTCGAGCCCTTGGGGTGAGCCCCGGCCAAGGCGAAGCCCGCCGCTTCGGCCGCCGAGGGCGACACGAACCAGACTTCGGCCGTCGTCACCGCATAGCTGTGGCTATCGGGACGGTGGTACTTCATCGAGTCGGCGTTGCCCTTGATCGGGTGACATTCCGGCATGCGATGGACGTCGTTGGGGTCGGGGGCATGTGAGCCGGGACCGAAGGGGTAGCGGTCGCCATCGCTCATGTCGTCCCGGCCGCCAGAACCAGAACCAGAACCAGAGCCCGAGCCAGAACCCGCACCAGCGCCAGAATCCGAACCAGCAGCGCCAGAGCCGGAGCCGCCAGCATCGGCTGCGTCAGCAGCGCCACCTGCTGCGTCGGCTGCACGACCGGCACCCCCATCGATCGTTGCCCGCACATCGCTGCCTGGGGAAGCAGCATCGAGTGTGGCTCGCACGTCGCCTGCCCCGGAACCGGACTCCGACGCATCGCTGTCTCTTCCCGCGAGTCCCGCCGCGGCAAGCCCCATAACGCCTGCGCCCGCAGCGAGACCGGCGCCGCTGAAGCTCAGGCCGGCGACCTCGTCGGCCGTGCAGGGGTGTCCGTCGGTGCCCGGTTCGAAATCAGCCGAACTCGAATCCTTGGGATGCGTGCTCGACAACGAAAAGCCAGCAGCCTCGGCCGCCGACGGCGACACGAACCACACCTCAGCAATCGTCGCTCCGTAGTTCCGGCTATCGGGCCGGTGATACAGCATCGAATCTGCATTGCCCTTAATTGGATAACAAGCCGGCATCTCACGCTCGTCAGCAAGCGGAGCGTGCGAGCCGCGTCCGTACGGGTGCACCTCGTTGCCGCCGTACACGCTCGACCGCACCTCGGCAGCCGTGCAGGGGTGTCCGTCGGTGCCCGGTTCGAAATCAGCCGAACTCGAATCCTTGGGATGCGTGCTCGACAACGAAAAGCCAGCAGCCTCGGCCGCCGACGGCGACACGAACCACACCTCAGCAATCGTCGCTCCGTAGTTCCGGCTATCGGGCCGGTGATACAGCATCGAATCTGCATTGCCCTTAATTGGATAACAAGCCGGCATCTCACGCTCGTCAGCAAGCGGAGCGTGCGAGCCTGCGCCGAACGGATGGAGTTCGTCGCCAGAATCAGTCATGTCTGTCCCTCGTGGAATGGTGCGAAAACCTCACCCATTTGGTCCCCTGGGCGAGGCGCCGCAAACCTAGTGCGCCCAGCGAATGCGTGCATCACAAACGCCCGATGCAGGTTCCATACGTCTCGAACCGAGGAGAACACCATGTCTGACAGCTCGATCACGACTCCACCGAATCAGCCGATACGGAGCACTGCGGGCGCGCCGGAGACGACACGCCAGATCGTGATTCAAGAGGTCCCACAAGGCCCGCTCGAGGCGACCCATTTCGAGCTCCAAGAGGTGCCGGTGCCAGCGCTCGCCGAGGGCGAGCTCTTGGTTGAGACGCTCGCCATCACGATCGGAGCTGGCCAACGCGCTGGCCTCCAAGGCTCGGCTGGCTACGCAGGTCCGGCCGAAGCCGACGCGGTCATGACGGGCACTGGCGTGGGCCGAGTCCTTCTCTCGAACCATGACTCCATCGAGGCCGGCGCGGTCGTGATGGGCCTGACTGGATGGACCGAACACGCAGTGCTGAAGGGCAAGCGAGCGACGGTGGTCAATGGCGCCGTCGCACCTGCGACGTTGCTCGGGGCGCTCGGCACGAACGGGCTGACGGCCTACTTCGGCTTGCTCGACGTGGGCGAGCCACAGCCAGGCGAGACAGTCGTCGTGTCTGCGGCCGGTGGCTCGGTCGGGCACCTCGTGGGCCAGATCGCCAAGCTGCGAGGCGCCACCGTGGTCGGCGTCGCTGGCTCTGACGAGAAGTGCGCGTCGCTGATCGACGACCTCGGGTTCGACCGGGCCGTGAACTACAAGGCCGACGATTTCCGGGCTGCCTTCAAGGCCGCCACGCCTGACCGCATCGACGTCTACTTCGACAACACCGGCGGCGACATCCTCGGCAGCGCACTGTTTCGGATGAACGCACACGGACGCATCGTCTGCTGTGGCGTGGTCAGCCAATACGACACCTCAACACCGGGACCGGGCCCACGTGGCGTGCCCGGGCTGCTTGTGAACAACCGGGTCCGCATGCAGGGGTTCTTGGTCTTTGACTATGCCGACCGGTTCGCTGAGGCGCGAGCCGAGATCAGCGGCTGGCTCGCCTCGGGCGAACTGATCGCCCGCACCACCGAGTTCGACGGCCTCGACGCTGCACCGCACGCATTCGTCGACCTGTTGGCTGGCCGCACCGTCGGCACGACCGTCATCAACGTCTCGTCCTGATCGGATCTCAGAGGGCCTTGCCGGGATTCAGGCGGCCCTCAGGATCCAACAGGGTTCGCATGCTGCGCTGCACCGCGAGCTGCACCGGGTCGAGCTCGCGTTCGACGTAGGGCTTCTTGAGCGTGCCGACGCCATGCTCGCCTGCGATCGTGCCATCGAGGCGCAAGGCGAGCGAGATGATGTCCTCGAACGCGGCCTTGGCTCGCGCGGTTTCCTCGGGATCGTTTCCGTCGAACACGAGCAGCGGATGCATGTTCCCGTCGCCAGCGTGGCCGATCGTCGGCAGCTGCACCTGGTGCCGCTCCGCGATCTCGGTGATCCCGGCGAGCAGCTCCGGCAGATGCTGACGTGGCACCGCAACGTCTTCGGGCAACAGGGCCTTGCCAAGATGCTCGAAGGCGGGCCAGACCTTGCGCCGGACCTCAATCAACATGTCGCCTTCGTGCGGATCGTCGACGTGGTAGACGAACGACGCGCCGTGTTCCTCGCAGATCGCCGAGATGGCAGCGATCCGTTCTGGGGCCGATTCGCCCGACGTCTGCATCAGCAGCAGGCACGCGGCGTCGACGTCGAGGTCCATCGGGAACACCGCCTCGACCTGACGCAGCGACGCTTGGTCGACGATCTCCATCAGTGACGGTTCGTGGCCTTGGCGGAAGATCTCCACGATGGCCGTGCCGGCTGGCTCGAGCTCGGGGAAGTACGCAACCGCCGTCGCCGGAGGCGGTGGTGCGGTCACAAGCTTGAGGGTGATCTCGGTGATGATTCCGAGGACCCCTTCGCTGCCGACGAACAGGCCGGTCAGGTCGAAACCGGTCGTCGACTTGATGGTCTTGCGTCCGGTCCGCATGACCTCGCCGTTCGCCATGACGACGGTGAGGCCCATCACGTAGTCCCGGGTCACGCCGTACTTCACGCAGCACAGGCCACCGGCATTGGTGGCGACGTTGCCGCCGATGCTCGACATCTCGAACGAGGCTGGGTCGGGTGGGTAGAAGAGGCCCCGCTCGGCGACGGCGGCTTTGAGATCCGAATTGATCACACCTGGTTGGACTCGACAGGTCCGGTTGGTCTCGTCGATTTCGAGGATCTCGTCCATGCGGTGCAGCGACAGCACCATGCACCCATCGACCGCGTTCGCTGCGCCGGTCAGTCCGGTACCTGCTCCGCGAGGCACGATCGGCACGTCGGCTTCACGGGCTGCCTCGACCGCGGCGACGACCTGTTCGGTGGTGCGAGGCATGACCAGAACCGAGGCGGTGCCGTGGCCTTCGAAGATGGCGCGGTCATGGCTGTAGGCCTCGACGACGTCGTTGTCGAACTGCAGACAGTCCTCGGGAAGCCGAGACGTGAGGGCATCGATAAGTCGCACGGCGACACTGTAGATCGGCAGGTGACTTCAGCTGAGTGGAGCGGCGTCCTACCCTTGCGCCATGTCACCTGGTCGAGCTCGCGCCGTGCGCCGAGTACCGCGTGCGCTTCTCGCCGTCGTTGCAGCGCTCGCACTCGTGGCGTCTGCCTGCAGCGGTGGGACGGCCACTGAATCCGTTTCGGCGACGCTCGCACCGACGAGCGTGCCGACGACTCCCCCGCTCAGCGTGCCGACCGAAGTACCAGAGCCAGCCGTGGCCGAAGCCCCAACACCGGCGCCGACCGAAACGCCGCAAGACGAGCCGACGCCAGTTCCGACCGAAGCACCAGCTCCCGAAGCATCCGCCGCTGCAGAACCTACGGCCGTTCCAACCGCCGCCCCGACGACAGCCCCCGCTGCGCAACCGACGGCAGCGCCGACCGCGATCCCGACTGCGGCACCGACTGCCGCACCAACCGCAGTACCCACGCCGATCCCGACGGCTGTCCAAGACACCGACGACTCGGGCATCCCTCCCTCGACCGCTCCCGTACCGGCTGGCGGCACGGGCGCAACGATCTCGCTCGGCGACTTCGAGGTCGTGAACCTCGTCACCGGGTCAACCCAGTCGATCGCCCAACTCAATCCGTCCGGACCCACCTTGTTGTGGTTCTGGGCCCCACATTGAAGTACCTGCAACGCCGAAGCACCCGGCATCGTGCAGTTCGCACGAGATCATCCCGAAATCACCATCGTCGGCATTGGCGCCGGCACCGCCATCAACGGCGACTCGCTCGATGGCGCCCTCAACTTTGTACAGGCCCACGGCGCCACACTTCCGAACATGCGGATGCTCTACGACGTCAGCTTCCGCTCGTGGCGGACGTTCGGCGTTTCCACGCAGCCTTGGTCCGTCGGCTTTGATGGCGACGGGAACCAGATCTTCAACCAGCCTGGCCGAATCGATTTGGCCTCGGTTTCGGTCGCCTTCGGCTGACCGAGCCGCCAGGTCCAACGCCGTAGGCCGATTCGCCGTCCGTGGCGGGAAATCCCACAAAGCGTGCGCGAGCGTCGCCAACACGTCACCCATCTGGGTTGAAACTCCGTGTCTGAGACACATTTCCCATATCGGATATTTGCAATATTGCACGCGAAGGTCAATGGCCGGTCACAATAGATTGCATGTCGATCGAAGACGTCTGGGCCTACCCAGCGCCCCCAGAACGTAAGTACCGGAAGGCGGCGGATTCCAAGGCCCAGCTCATCGCTGCGGGTCGAGAACTCTTGGCAGAGCGGGGCCTTGCCCCCGGCTTGAGCCGTGTCACGCTGAACGATGCCATCGAACGCTCGGGCATCCCCCGCTCCAGCGCATATCGCCTCTACAGCGGCGGCCCCGGACCACTTGAGTCCTTCCGTGTCGCCCTCCTCGAGTCCCTGAGCGCCGATCACCTCGCCCGTGACAACACGTGGGGTTCCGTCAACGGCGTCGTTGACACCCACGCCGAAGACCTCGACAGCGACGATCCCGTTCGCATGGCCAGCGCACTGCGCGAGGTCATTCGGGTTGGGGTTGCCTCGAACATCCAGGACTGGATCGAATCGATCGGTTTCTACGTTGTCGCCTCGACCATGGTTGCCGCATCGAGCCCCGGCACTGACTCCCGCGCCGACCTCGAACTGCTGCAAGATGGCGAAGGCCATCTGCTCAAGACGATCATCCCGGTCTACAAGTCGGTTGCCGACATGGTCGGCCTGCGTTTGCGCTCGGGTCTCGACTGGGAAGGCTTCGCTCGCGTCGTAACGAGCGCCGTCGATGGTGTCGCCCTGCGCCACGTCATCGACCCTGCACTTATGGCGATCGAACGCCCAACCGGCCCCGATGGCGCAACCCAGACCTGGACCTCGGCCGCCGTGATCTTCGAGTCGATGGTGTTCGCCTTCACCGAGCCTGACCCGAAGCGCACCACGTCCGCCGACCTGAGCGTCTGGCACTGACACACCGACCCGTCAACTAGCGTCGGCCTCATGGCTGGCGTGCATGACATCGGAGGCAAGCCTGGCTTTGGGGCAGTTCCCGTCGACGACGACGTGCTGTTCCATGACGACTGGGAGCGCCGCGCCTTTGCGGTGACCCAGTTCGCGCAGGGCGCCGCAGGCTTCAACACCGACGCGTTTCGTCACGGCATCGAACGCGAAGATCCCGAGACGTACCGATCGGCCACGTACTTCGACAAGTGGATCCGCAATGCCGAGCGCATGCTCGTCGAAGGCGGCGTGCTCGCCCCCGACGCCGTTCCAGCAGCGCTCCGTGGCGATGCCCCCGCCGAGACGCCGAGGCGGACGACCGACGCGCGCCCAAGCGAAGGGCGTGGCACCATCCGAGAGATCAAGGCTGCCCCGCGCTTCTCGGTCGGCGACAGCGTGACCGTCGCAACCGATGCAGCCAGCGCGGGACACACACGGCTTCCCGACTACGTCGCCGGCCGCACGGGCACGGTCGCATTCGTGAACGGCGGATGGATCTTCCCCGACACCCACGCACACGGCCGGGGCGAACAGCCAACGTGGGTGTACGCAATCGCATTCAACGCATCGGACCTGTGGCCCGACGACGACGCAACCCACGTTGTCTACGTCGACCTCTTTGAGCCCTACCTCGATGCCTCATCGCACAACCCGCAAATCTGATTGCCCGATGGAGACCCATGACTGGTGACCACACCCACACGCCCGACCCTGCCGACCCCGCCATTCGCGTCGAAGCGATCGAATCGCTGCTGGTCGAAGCAGGGCTACTCGACTCGGCACGGGTCGATGCACTCATCGAACGCTACGAGCATGACCTCGGCCCGCTGAACGGTGCTCAGGTCGTGGCGCGAGCGTGGACCGACGACGACTACCGGGCTCGACTACTCGAGGACGGCACGGCGGCGATCGCTGAGCTTGGCTTCAGCGGTTCCCAAGGCGAGCACATGGTCGTCGTCGAGAACTCGGTCGACGTCCACAACCTGGTCGTGTGCACACTTTGCTCCTGCTATCCGTGGCCGGTGCTGGGGTTGCCGCCATCGTGGTACAAGTCGCCCGAGTACCGGGCTCGCGCCGTTCGCGAGCCACGAGCCGTGCTGCAAGAATTCGGTACCGAGCTCAGCGACGACGTCGAGATTCGAGTGTGGGATTCGTCCGCCGAGATCCGGTATCTCGTGTTACCCGAGCGGCCCGCGGGAACCGAGACACTTGCCGAGGAGCAGCTCGTGCCGCTGGTCTCTCGTGATTCGATGATCGGCGTCCGCCTTGCCGGCGCAAACGAGCGCGCATGAGCCCCGAACTCGCAACCGATGGTCCGGCCGCTCCCCTACGACTCAACGGCGAACTGGTCTTCGACGCTCCGTGGCAAAGCCGCGTCTTCGGCATCACGGCCGCTCTGGCCGACGAGGGCCGACTTGATTGGCCCGACTTCCAAGCCGCTCTCATACGGCGAGTGAGCGCAGCAGATGTCGCCGACGCGGCGCCGACCACGGGTACGCCCGATGGCTACTGGCGTTGCTGGCTCGAGGCACTCGGCGACGTGGCGGCCAACGCCGGAAGCGTCGACTCGGCGACCTGGAGCGATCGATCAGTCGAGTTCGCGAACCGTGCACCAGGCCACGATCATGGGCATGACCACAGCCATGAACATGATCACAATCATTGATCACAAGCCATAACGACGTCCATCGTTATGGGCATCGCAACCACTACTGACCGCCCGAAGCAAGCCTGTGGTGGCTCTGGATGAGAGGGTGTGGCTAGAAGGTCGGGTCCGACGTCTCGCGAGTCTGGATCACACCAATGATCTGTCCAAACGCATCGCGCACCGGACGGGTGATCTGGACCGACGCTCGCCCTGCGGCCGCAGCCTCTTCGGCGGGCGTGGCTGCGGCGGGAAGACCGACCTCGGCGGCTTCGAGTTCGCGCTGCCATATGAGCTGACCAGAGCGGCTGCGGCGATAGGCGACGCAACGAGCGGCGTTCGTTTCCGCGAGCAGCTGGCGGCCCAGGTCCTCGATGCTCCCCGCAACTGGTGCATCGGCAACAGGTTGAGCCCACTCTGCTCGTGGTGCGTTCGTGGTCGCAATCATCTCTACTCTCCCCGTCGAAAGTGCCATCGTTGCTGTTGGATGCGTGTGCTTGCAGCGGCCGAACCAGAAAGCGTGGCTGAGCTGTCACTCCGGACTCCAGTTCAGGAGCGGAACGTCGAATCCGACCACTGCAACGTCTGTGTCATCGGTCACCGCACCCATGGGTTAAGGACATGTCACGATTGAGTCATGTTTTCGCTCACCTGAGGGACGCGAGATCGCCCGCCTGGGGTAGGAAAGTTGTCCTCGGCGACACTTCTCGCCAGCCGCGCCGAGCACGATTTCTCGGTGCCGAGGTCTCGCGAGACGGGCCGGGGTCAGCGAGACATACCAGACGCGAAGGAGCCACCTCGATACCGAGGTGGCTCCGTTGCGTGTAGACGTGTTGGAGCGTCTTCGCTAGACGGTGCGACCGGCGAAGTTCAGCATCTGGGTCTGGGCATCGGCATCGGCGGCGCTTTCGACTGCGCCGGAGAACATGCCCGAGCTGCGCATGGCCTGCTCAGGGAAACGCTGGAGGCCAGCGTGGGTCGCAGCTACTGCTTCGGCAGGCAGCGTTTCATCCGCGCCGATGGCCCGGGCGAGGTCCCAGGTGTGAATCAGCAGATCGCTCGCAGCAATGCCGAACGGCACCATCTTTGGCACCTGGCCCATGCCGGGCATCTCGGTCATGCCCTCGAGCACGCCCTCGTTGCCGAGCGCAGAGCGAATTGCGTCGCGAGCTGCTGGCCAGTCGGCGCCCTCAGGGATGTCAGCGCCAACGAGGCCGCCGGCGAAGTTGATCTGGGTCGAGACGGCGTGGTCGACCAGATCCTGCACGCACCAGCCTTCACAAGGCGTGTCGGCGGCGAGCTGATCGTCGTTCATTGCTTCCCAGCGAGCTGAGAAGGCGTCTGCGGTTACGTTCCAAATATCGATGTGCTGTTGGCTCATACAGCGAGACTAGGCCCACCTTGCGACACTCCGGCGTCGCTCCAGCCCGACCGACGGGCAACATGCAGCATCCAGCAGGCAACTAGCGTCAAGCGCATGGATCTTGGTCTCGAAGGCGCACGGGTAGTCATCACCGGCGGAAGCCGCGGCATCGGACGTTCCGTCGCCGAGCGGTTGCTCCAAGAAGGCGCGTCGGTCTGGTTCTGTGCTCGCAACCAGGACTCGATCGATGAGACGGTCGCGATGCTGTCTCCCCTCGGACCGATCACGGGCGCCTCGGTCGACGTTGCCGACCACGATGCACTCGCCGAATGGGTGGGCTCAATCGGAGCTGACGGCGGCATCGACGTGATCGTCTCGAACGCCAGCGCACTCGGCGGCATCTCGCGAGACAACGACGGCTGGCGCAAGAGCTTCGAAATCGACGTGCTGTCAGCGACCACGTTCTTCGACGCCGCACTCCCCTTCTTGCAAGCGAGCGACATCGGATCCCTCGTCCAGCTCACGACGATCACTGCAGTCGAGTATCACGGGTACCCCGGAGGCGGGCTGAGCTACGGCGCCGTCAAGGCCGCGCTCGTGAACTGGATCAAGCAGCTGGCAATCGAATACGCAGCTGACGGCATCCGGGCGAATGCCGTGGCGCCGGGCCCCATCTACATCGCCGATGGCAGCTGGGGCTACATCGAGAAGCGGGCGCCCGAGTACTACCAGACCAACGTCGACATGCACCCGAGCGGCCGCATGGGTAGGCCCGAGGAAGTCGCCAATGTGGTGGCATTCCTCGCAAGTCCGATGGCGTCGTGGGTAACAGGTCAGAACGTCCTCGTCGACGGCGGCTTCACCAAACGAGTGGCCTTCTAATCGTCGCCGAACCTCAGGCCAAAAGCCTGAAAAATGGCCGGTCCGGCAAGATCTCGCAGCGAGTTGACAAGAGATTCACAAGAGGCTCACAGGATTCCGAAAGCTGAAGGGACACCACCCGAAACCCTGTTTATGGTCGGTTTTGCGCCCCTCGAGCCAGCCCGGCTCTCCCCCTACCGAGGCGCAGAAAGAGACCAGACCATGTCTGCTGAAACCCCAGGGTCGTCGGAAACCAAGAGATCTTCCGAACCCGTCACGGTTGCTCCCGCAAGCCCAGCCCGCAGTGCTATGGCGCTGCGAGTCGCCCTTCCCCTCGCTGTGATCGCAGCGTTGCTCCTCAGCCTGCTTGGCATGACGACCGCCGTGGGCGCCCAGATGCGCGATGGCAACGACGACAACGGCGGCCGCCGCAATGGCCGGGGCAACAACGCCCACGTACTGAACAACAACAACCAGAACAACAACAACGACGGACGAGGCAGCGGTGGGGGCGGCTTCCGCTTCGACTGCGAAGTGTCGCACTTCAACCTCGACGACCCGATCGTGTTCCCCGGTGAGGTCGGCGCAGCGCATGACCACATGTTCTGGGGCAACACCACGACCGATGCCTTCAGCACCACCGACTCGTTGCTCGCCAACGAAGACTCGACCTGTGACGGCCGCCGCGACGGCAAC
>CAZEMU010000041.1:15787-31330 GCA_964513315.1 uncultured Acidimicrobiaceae bacterium
CAACATCAGCCACACGGCATTCAGCGACGGCGGCGACTGCCCCGACTCGCACCCGCACCGGATCCCTCGCCTGCAGATCGAGCTCGAGTTTGACCTCGACATCGACTCGGACTGGCGCCTGTCATCGGACCACGACGGCATGGAACAGGGCATGAGCCTCCACGCTGACTACATGGCCGCTTGGACCGACGATCCTCCCGGCACCTGAGCTGAAACAGTGCACGCACTGAAGCCGAACGATCGGTGATGCGGCGTGGGGAACGGTGGCTACGGCACGGCTTCCCCACGCCATCGTCACGCCTGAGGTCACGGCAAAACGAGAGAACCACGACCCGCAAAGGATCGTGGTTCGAACTACCTGTATTTGTCGGGCTGAAAGGATTTGAACCTTCGACCTTCCGACCCCCAGCCGGACGCTCTACCAAGCTGAGCCACAGCCCGTGGAGCCCACAGACTACACGGTGTCGGTCCCCGATCGGCACGGAATTTGGTGGATTCGCCCGGCAGCAGCGCCAGTAATCTGGGTCTAGAACAGGGTGCCGACGCCTTGGATGACACGCCACAGCAGATAGATCGCTGCAGCGGCGACCATGACCCAGAAGTGCCACGGGATCTTGGCGGCATCTTGCCGAGCCGCAGCCCGCTCCTGGGCTTCGACCGCGAGCTGGCCTTGGTCGACCTGGCTACGGCAACGTGGGCACGTGCCGTCGGGCATGAGTGCATCGGGCGAGCGCCACTTGTCGCACGGTTCACACCACGGCATGGCTCACCCGGCGCACCCGGAACATCGATCGTAGACACCACATGCGGCGCTCAACTGACATCGCTCGCACCACTCAGCTGCGCTTGATCACCAGGATCGCCACGTCGTCGTCGACGGGACCTTCGGCAAAGTTTCGGGCCGCTTCGAGCAGTGACTTGGCGAGCACGTCGGGAGCCACCGTGGGGTCGCGACGCACGTGGGCGGCGATGCGGTCCTCGCCGAACAACTCACTGCCCCGGCGGGCTTCGACCAGGCCGTCGGTGTAGAGCACGACCATGTCGCCGAGTTCGAGTTCGAACTCACGGCTGAAGTAGGTGCCCTTGGGGTCGAGCATGAGCAGCGCACCGGTGGCGCGCAGCGGCTGGACCTCGCGGTCGTGCCACAGCAGACCAGGCGGGTGACCGGCGGAGGAGAAGCGAAGCGTGCCCGCAGCGGTATCGAACACGACGACCACGAGCGAGATGAACTCTTCGCTGCGGCCGGTCTGGCTCATCTGTTGGTTGAGCTCTTCGAGTGCCTGGGCTGGATCGCGGAACTGGCGCAAGAACACGCGCAGCAAATACTTGGCCTGGAAGGCCGTAATCGACGACTCGATGCCTTTGCCTGCGACGTCGCCGATCACACCGGCAACGCGGTGCTTGTCGATGCGGAACACGTCGAAGAAGTCGCCAGCCATCAGACCAGAACCGGCCTGGTAAACGCGGCCGACTTCGAAGTCGGTGATGTCAGGAAGCTCGTCAGGAGCCAGGCGGCCGGCCCACGCCTTGGGTGCGAGATGTTCTTGTTCGATGACCTCTTCGGCCCGCTTCTCGATGCTGAGACGCTGGCGGGTCATGGCGATTTCGTTGCCAGTCGTGCGGTACCAGGACATGGCAACAACGGCAGGAAGCAGTACGAGGAGCGCCAGCACGCTCGTGTTCGCGGTCGGGTTACTCAGCGCCCAGACGGCGAACCCGATCGTCAGAACGACATAGAGGACGACGTTGTGAAGCTCTTTGCGGTAGCCCATGCGGGCCAGCTGCAACGCCACGAAGCTGTCCTGGCTGTTTGCTGCCGCCTTGACGTCTTCTTCGATCGTCGCAATCAACCCCGAGCGCATGCGCGCGGAACGAGCCCACACCAGCGCGGCCACGGCGCACGCAACAGCGGCGATCCCCAGGATGATTTGCATCGAGTATCAGCGTACTCCTGATCGGCGCATCGGGTCCGCTCTCGGACGGTTCAGACGCGAACAGACCGTAAACACTCGACCGCATGCCGTGGTCGCCGATCTCACGCAACGCGGCAGAACTGGCCTACGTCGACAAGAAATCAACCAGCTTGCGCATGACGTCAATCCGTACGGCGACGTACCCGGATCTTGATCGGCACGCTGCCCATGTCGAAGGCGTCGCGAAGCGAACGTTCGAGATAACGCAGGTAGGTCGGGTGAAGCGTGCGATTCGTGAACATCGTGAACGTCGGCGGATCGGTCGCACCCTGGGTCGCGTAGAGAACTCGGGCGCCATGCGGTGCGGGCGTGGCCTGCTGGGCGGCACGAATGACCTTGTTGACCTCGCGGGTCGGGACACGGCGGTGATAATCCGAAACCGTGTTTTCGAGCACGGGCAACAGGCGATGAACGCCCTTGCCGGTCAAGGCACTCATCTTCAGTACCGGCACATCACCGATGAAGTGCAGCTTGCGTTCGACCGCATCATCGATGTCGCTGCGCTGCTCCGAGTCGAGCAGCTCCCACTTGTTGAGCACGACCACGATTGGACAACCGGCGCCGTCGATGCGTTCGGCGAGCCGCTGGTCCTGGTGGGTGATCCCGATCGTCGAGTCGATCACGAGAAGTGCGATATCGCTCTTGTCGATCGAGTTCAGCGCACGGACCATCGAGTAGTACTCAGTGTCTTCGTCGATCCGGGCCTTGCGTCGCATGCCAGCCGTGTCGACAAAGCGAACGTCGCCCATGTCGGTCTCGATCACCGTGTCGATCGAGTCGCGAGTCGTGCCGGGCATATCGTGCACGACGGCGCGGTCCTCGCCAACTAAGCGGTTGAACAGCGTGGATTTGCCGACGTTTGGTCGGCCCACGATCGAAATGGACAGGTACGTGTCGTCGGGGTTCGTCACGACCGGCGGCGCTGAGTCGATCTCCTCGTCGGTCATCTCGGGCAGTAGGTCAACGATCGCGTCGAGCAGATCGCCACAGCCATCGCCGTGGATCGCCGTGACCGGCATCGGCTCGCCGAGCCCGAGCGACATGAGTTCCCAGATCTGATTCTTCAGGCCGTCGTGGTCGACCTTGTTGGCAACCACGATCGTTGGACCGGTGCGGCGGCGCACGACGTCAGCGACCTGCGCGTCTTCGCCCGTCACGCCTGCGGTGACGTCGACGACGAGCAGCACGATGTCGGCTTCGCTGATCGCGACTTCGGACTGGTCCGAGACCTTGGCATCGAGCTCGCCATCGGCAGCTGACATCCAGCCGCCGGTGTCGATCATCAAGAAGAAGCGGCCGCGCCAATCAGCAACGACCTCTTTGCGGTCGCGGGTGACGCCGGGGCGTTCTTCGACGATTGCGATGCGTCGGCCAACAATGCGGTTCAGCAGCGTCGACTTGCCGACGTTGGGGCGACCAACGATGGCGACGGTGGGAAGCTGATCGGTTGGGATGAGCTGTTGCTCGTCTTCGCCAAGGCTCTCATAGTCCCCGAAGGTCGGATCCTGCTCGGTGCTGCTGTCGTCGGTGCTGTTGTCCCGGCTCATGGTGCGATTCCTTGCATTTCCGTCGGTGCTGCGTTCCTGATGCCGAGGGCGCGGCGCAGCGAAATCCCGTCGGTGGCGATCACTTCTACCGGGCGCGGTAGGTCTTCAACACCCAAGCCGTCGAGGAAGGTGCCATTCGAAAGGCAGACATCGGGCAGCAGATAGCGGTGGCCCTCGGGTTCGGCGGCCAGGACCCGTTGCAGATCGGCGCCGACCATCAGGCCGGTCACGCCGACGTTGCCGCCGAAGAAGTCGTTGTCGACCGGGACAACCCGAGTCGGCGCCGCCAGTGTTCCGGCGGCCTCGGCCTCGGCCACGAGCGGTGAAATGATGCGCGCACCCAGCGTGCCGCTGAGGATGGCGATCGGGGGTGACTCAGCTCGGCCCGCCGAGCGGCGCGGCGACAACGTGACGGGCGCTTCGACGCCATCGGATTCGCCGGTTCGGGGCGCTCGGTAGCCCTCGCCGCGGGCGCCTTCGACCCAGGCGAAGAAGCCCGATGCTGTGCTGGTGGCCGTGTCGACTTCGCCTCGGAATTCTGCGGCGAAGGTGGTGGCCATGCCGATGCCGTCTTCGTGCATGTCGGCGCCCTCGTACGCGGCGGAGCCGGGGAACGGCAGTTCGGCGTTCAGGTAGTACTCATCGGCGGCGTAGACCATGCCGTGGCCGAGGAGCTCTCGATAGGTCTCTTGCCACCGCTCGACGATCTCGACGACGGCTCGCGCTTCGTCACGGGTGTGTGGCCGCATGTTGTCATTGGGGCTGAACCGGCTAACGCCAAGGGGCACAACAGCGATGCTGGCCAGGCGGCTGTAGCGATCGAGGACTCCGGCGAGTGTCTGGTCCAGCACGAGGCCGTCGTTGACGCCTGGGCAGCACACGATCTGGCCGTGGATCTCGATGTCTTCATCGAGCATTGCTTCGAGCCAGCGCAGGCTCATCGCGCCGCGACGGTTGCGCAGCATGTGCGTGCGGACGTCGGGGTCGGTTGCGTGGATGCTCACGTAGAGCGGCGACAGTCGCTCGGTGATGACTCGTTCGAGGTCGGCCTCGGTGAAGCGAGTGAGCGTCGTGAAGTTGCCGTACAGGAACGAGAGTCGGTAGTCGTCGTCCTTGAGGTACAGCGTGCGGCGCATGCCCTTGGGCAGCTGGTAAATGAAGCAGAAGTCGCAGTGGTTGTCGCAGGTGCGGACCCGGTCAAACAGAGCGGCGTCGACCTGGATACCGAGCGGCTCGCCGGCGCGCTTCTCGACGTCGACGGTGAGTTGGAGCCCGCCTCGCTCGATCTCGAGTTCGAGGTCGGGTTCGTCGACCAGGCGCTGCCATTCGATGACGTCGCGCGGGTATTGACCGTTCAGCGACACGACGGTGTCACCAATCACGAGGCCTGCCTCGGCGGCAGGCGACCCGTCGTCGAGTTCGACGATCACCGGCGCGGACATGACGACAAGCGTACGCGGGTTCTTTGTCCGGGAGCCGGGATCAGCCTTCGGATGAGATGAAGGGCGTCACACGGTCGCGGCCCAGCAACGGGCTAGCTCAGCGCGAGCGGCGGTGCCTCATAGCCACCAAGCACCTCGCTGATGCAGCGAGCGAACTCGAGTGCGGTGCGGTCGTGGAGGAACGGCGCGACGACTTGGATCCCGACGGGCAGCCCGCCTCCCTCGCCCGGTGTACCGGCGGTCCGACCGATGGGCGGCGTCGTGACCGGCAGATAGGCGCTGCCGATGAGCGTGTTCCAGCGAAGGAGATGGCGATAGGGCATGTCGCCGTAGTCGGCGAGCACGGAGTGGGCCCAGTTCGAGCCCTTGTCTGCGTGGACGTGGGTGAACGCTGGGACCGGCGTGACGGGGCACAGCAAGACGTCGATGTCGCCGAAGAACTCGGTCCACTTCTGACGCAGCTCGCCGCGTTGGCGGTGCATGACATCCCACTGGCGGTGGGTGACGCCCAGCGAGGCGTCGAGCTCGGCCGCATCGAGCTGGTCAGAGTCCGAGATGTCGGTCGCGAGCCCGATCAGGTTCGCGCCGTCAATCGACGCGGTCGCCGGGTCCAGGTCCGGACGACGGTCGTGATCGATGCGTGCGCCGGCCGCTTCGAGCGCCTCGACTGCCGAGGTGAGCGATGCGGCGACCGACGGATCGACGGGGCAGAACGGATCGTCGAGCCAGGCGGCAACCCGGAAGTCGCCCAGCTTGGTCGCCCTCGGTGCCGGCAGTTCAAGTCGCCAACCGACCGCATCGTCGGGGTTCGGCGCGGCAAGCAGATCGAACAGCAGCATGAGGTCTTCGACGGATCGTGCCATTGGGCCGAACACGTTGACGTCGGCTTGGTTGCGATGGAACCGCACGCTGTCGAGATAGCCGTAGGTCGGGATCACGCCGAAGCTCGGCTTGTGCCCATAGATCCCGCAGAACGACGAAGGCACCCGGACCGAGCCACCGATGTCCGTACCGATCTCAAATGCCGAAAATCCCATAGCCACCGAGGCGGCGGGACCACCCGACGAGCCACCGGGCGTTCGGGCAAGGTCCCACGGGTTGTTCGTTGTCCCGAACATCTCGTTGTAGCTCTGGTAGTCGCCGGACCAGCGAGGCACGTTCGTCTTGCCGAATACGACCGCGCCCGCTTCTCGAACCGCAGCTACCGCCGTGGCGTCTTCCTCGGGCACGAAGTCGGCCAGTTCTGTCGCACCCCCGGTCGAGCGGATGCCTTTGGTCGCCAATGCGTCCTTGATGGTGATCGGCACGCCGGCGAGCGGGCCAAGCGGGTTGCCGTGGGCCCGTGCGTCATCGATCGCTTGGGCCTCGGTTCGTGCCCACTCGGTTTCTAACGTCACGACCGCATTGACCTGCGGATCCAGGCGTTCGATGCGCTCCAGATGCGCGTCGAGCAGCTCAAGCGCCCCAACCGAGTTCGTCTCGAGTGCGGTGATCAGCTCAAGCAGCGGCGCAGTGGTGTCCATCCCTCGATCAGATCACCCCGTTCGAACCCGCGCAACTACCGGGCGGCTTCTACCATGAACTGCGTGACTGCAGATCAGGTCTTGCTCGCCGCTCCCCGTGGATTCTGCGCGGGTGTCGAGATGGCGATCAAGGCGCTGGCGACGATGGTGCGGACCTTCCCTGCGCCCGTGTACTGCTATCACGAGATCGTGCACAACCAAGAGGTCGTGCGCCGGTTCGAAGAGCAAGGCGTCGTCTTCGTCGACTCGATCGACGAGGTCCCCGAAGGCTCGCCGATCATGTTGAGCGCGCACGGCTCTGCGCCCGAGGTTGTTGCCGACGCCGAAGCGACCGGCAGCTTCATGGTCAACTCCGTGTGCCCGCTGGTGACCAAGGTCCACCACGAGGTCCGGGTGCGCACGAAGAAGGGCTACCGGGTCATCTACGTCGGCCACGAGGGCCACGAAGAAGCCGTCGGCACGATGGCCGTCGCACCGAATTCGATTCATCGAGTCGAGTCCGTCGAAGAAGTCGCCGCGCTCCCCGACTTCGAAGAACCGCTGGCGCTGCTTGCCCAGACGACCTTGTCGCATCGCGACTGGAGCGATGTGGCCGACGCCGCTCGCGAGCGCTTTCCCGACATGTGGTTTCCCGGACGCAGCGACCTGTGTTTCGCGACGACGAACCGTCAGTCGGCGCTGCTCTCGTTTGTTGAGCGGTGCGACACGATGGTGGTCATCGGCTCGCCGAACTCGTCGAACACCCTTGCGCTGGCCAAGCTGGCGACCGAGAGCGGCTGCGAGCGAGTCTTGCGAGTCAATGGCGCAGATGAGCTTCCCGATGACATCACCGGTGTCGTCGGCGTAACCGCCGGGGCGTCAGCTCCCGAAGAACTGGTCGAAGAAGTCATCGCCAAGCTGGCTCCGGCCGACGGCGTGACCGAGCTGCGGGTGGTCGACGAAGACGAGTACTTCCCGCCGCCCCCGCCGATCCGAGATCTGCTCACGGCGCTCGCCTCGGCGGCCTCGGTGACCTTGGGCGGCTCGACGGTCGACGGCATCGGCGCCGATCGCCACGTCGACGCCAGCCAGGTGCTCGCTCGCCTGTAGATCGACTGCGCAGCTACTCAGTCCGCAGAGCAGCCCGAGGAGCGCAGCGACGAAGCTGCGATTGCGAGGAAACTCAGTCGGTCCAGGGCTCGATGCGGTCGTTGATGCCGGGCTCGTCAGGTGACCACGCCCGGTTCGGGGTACCAGCCCGAATCTGCGCCTCGTCAAAGGCGACCTGAAGCGCCTCGCGGAGCTCGTTGGCCCGATCCTCCCGGGAACCCAGCAGCTTTCCTGGCTTGTCAGGGTTCTCGACGGTGATCGGATCGCCGAAGACGACGACGACCTTCTTGGGCCGAGGAATCTTCACGCCGATGGGCATGACCTCGTGGGAGCCGCCAATACCGGCAGGAATCACGACTGCACCAGCGCGGGCGGCCAGCCAAACCGCACCTTCGAACACCGGCTTGATCCGTGGACCCTCTTGGCGGGCGCCTTCGGGGTAGACGACGAGCATCTCGCCCCGCTTCAGGATCTCGGTCGCGGTATTCAGCGAGCTGCGATCGAGGGTTCCGCGCTTGACGGGGAAACCGCCGAGGCCGACGAGGAACTTGGTCCAGAACGGGTTCTTGAAGATCGACTCTTTGGCCATGAACCGGCTGTCACGATCGAGTGCCGAACCGATGATCGGGGTGTCGATGTTCGACCGGTGGCTCGGCGCGATCACGACCGGACCGCTGGTCGGGATGCTCTCGTGGTTGACCGTTTCGAGCCGAACGAGTGACTTGAAGATGCCGCCGACGACGAACTTGCTCGTGCCCTTGAAGGTGCGTTGGCCCAAGGTGCGAGGAGCGGAGAAATCAGCGCCGCCGTGGCGTGGATCATCAGAGACAGCCATCAGTTCACTTCGCTTTTCGTTGCTGATTCTGGGGTCTCGTTCCCGATGCCAGCTTCGTCGATCATCGTGGTGATGAGCTGGACGACTTCGTCAATCGTGTACTCGGTCGTGTCGACCGCCTCGGCATCGTCGGCCTTGCGCAGCGGCGACTCGGCCCGTTCACTGTCGAGCTGATCTCGGCGGATGATGTCGGCTTCGACATCGTCGATGTCTCCGCCCGTTTCGAGGGCACGGCGTCGTGCCCGCTCTCGGGTCGATGCGGTGAGGAACACCTTGATGCCAGCGAGCGGGGCAACGACTGTGCCGATGTCTCGGCCTTCGAGTACGCCGCCGCCTTGTTGGGCGATCCACTGTTGTTGCAGTCCGACGAGCGCCGTGCGAACGGCCGGGTTTGCGGCGACTGCAGAGACGTTCTGGGTCACCGATGCGGACCGGATCGCATCGGTAGCGGCTGCGCCATCGACGACGACGGTCGTGCGCCCGACTTCGATCTCGATGTCCGGTAGGGCTGCCGCGACGGCGTCTCGATCTGAGGGGTCCAGTTCACGATTCAGTACGCCCAGGGTGATGGCCCGGTACATCGCGCCGGTGTCGAGGTAGGCCAGGCCCGAGGCCTCGGCCACCCGTCGAGCGACCGTCGACTTGCCCGATCCGGCAGGACCGTCGATCGCAACGACCCGTGCTTGTCCGTCCTCGGTGAGTTCGGCGGTCATTGGAGCTTCCGCATCGACGGGCGGTAACCAGCGCCTCGCAACGTCTCGGCGAAGCTGGGGTGGTCGTCGAGGGCGATCACCATGATGGCAACACCACGACCACCTTCGACCGAGTGCGCGATCTCGAAGTCATAGATATTGACCTCGGGAGCAACCGTCGTGATGCGGGCGATCTGGCCCGGCTCATCGAGCATGGTGACCCGCACTTCGCACAGCTCAAGATCGACGGGGATTCCGCTCGGGAGGTTCACACGGGCCGAGCGGGCACCGCTCAACAAGTTCTCGAGGCCGGCACGATCCGTGTCGTCAACGACCTTTCGGGCACTCTGCAGCGCCTCGATCAGATCATCGATGCCGCCGAGGATTGCGCTTCGATTCTGCTGGCAGATGTCGAGCCAGATCGCGGGGCTACCGGCGGCGATGCGTGTCATGTCACGGAAGCCGCCAGCGGCGAGTCGCAGCACGGCCTCGTTGTCGAACCCAGCACCAGCCGCCATCACCATCAGGGTTGCGGCGGTCAGGTGGGGCACGTGCGAGATGCGGGCGACAGCTTCGTCGTGCAGGCCCGGGTCCATCGAGACGACTTCGGCGCCCAAGATGCGGATGATCTCGCGGACGCCGGTGTAGGCCGCTTCGCTCGTCTCTTCGGTCGGCGTGAGCACCCACGTGGCGTTGCGGAACAAGCCAGGACGGGCACCGGTCACGCCGTCTTGTTCGGAACCGGCCATCGGGTGCCCGGCCACGAACCGCGGGTCGGTGACGGCCGTTGCGACTTCGGTCTTGACGCTGCCAACATCGGTCACGATGCCGTCGGTCGTAGCGAGCGCCCGCGCCGCTGCGGCGGGCACGCCGCCGACTGGGGTGGCGATGAAGGTGATCTCGGCAGCCGGGTCGAGGCCGACCGCGTCGATCACCTCGAGTTCGAGTGCCTTGTCGAGCGTGGCTGGGTCGTGGTCGTCGCCGGTGACGTGCCAACCCACGCTTCGCAATCCAAGCGCGATACTGCCGCCGATCAGGCCGACGCCGATGACGTTGGCCCGGCGCGGCGCTGACGTCTGCTCGCTCATGACGGGTGCAGGTCGGGGCGAAGCTGTTTGGTTTCGCCGTGATAGATCGGCTGGATCTCCGAACGCTTCTTCGGCGAGTACGCGTGCAACATGATGCGGATGCAGCGATCGATACCGGCAGCGACGTCAGCCTCGACGGCACCGAGCAGCGGCACGTCAGAAAAGCCGCACTCTTCGCGCAACGCTTTGCCCGCATACATCGAGGTCAGGTCCGGCGTAACGGTCAGGATCACGTCGACCAAGTCGTCGTCAACCAGCTCGTTGGCCCCGAGCATCTCGTTCATGAGATCGCGCACGGCGGCACGAATCAAGGTCGGATCGTCGGCTTCAACCGTTGTGGCCCCTCGAAAGGCCCGCATGCGTGGCTCCACGGCCCCAGATGCTACCGGGTCCGCTACCCGGCTCTTCCGGTCGATTCTTCGAGTTTGCGCACTTCTTCGGGTTCGAGCTGGCGCCACTCCCCCGGTTTCAGCGTCGTATCGGTAAGTGGGCCGATGCGAGTACGCACCAGACGGGTCACCCGGAAGCCTCGGGCATCGCACATTCGGCGCACTTGACGGTTGCGGCCCTCGTGGATTACCAGGCGTAACACCCGGGGTGCGACGAGCGAAGCTTTGGCCGGTGCGGTCATGCCGTCTTCGAGCTCGATGCCTTGGCGCCAGGCGCGCAGGTCACCCGGTTTCGGCTCGCCGTTGAGCTCGGCGAGGTATTCCTTGTCGACGCTGAACGACGGGTGCGTCAGTCGGTGGGTGAGCTCGCCGTCGTTGCTGATGAGCAACAAGCCTTCGGTCTCGAGGTCAAGGCGCCCGACCGGCCACACACGAGGTTCTGCGGGAACGATGTCGGTGACGATCGGACGGTCGTGCGTATCGGCTGCAGTCGACACGACACCAGCCGGCTTGTGCAGCAGGTAGTGCACGAGGTCAGGCGCAACCCCGACGAGGGCACCGTCGACTTCGACGATGTCGGTCTCGGGATCGATCCGACGGCCGAGTACGGCAACTTCGCCGTTCACGGTGATGCGCCCTTCGGCGATCATGTCTTCAACGACACGACGGCTGCCGATCCCTCGAGCCGCGAGTGCTTTCTGGAGGCGGATTCCGTCAGGACCCGGATCGCTCACGGGCGTCTATTCCGCGTCGTCGGTCGTCAGCGCGTCGCCAGCTTCGTCGGCGCGATTTTCTTCAGCGCGATCTTCGGCGTACTCGTCGGCCGCGGCGTTGGCCATCGCCGCTTCGAGCGCCGATGGGTCGAGCGTGCTGACGTCTTCGCTGACATCGATTGCAGCGACAGGGTCGGGGTTCACGAGCAACGTTGTTTCGAGTGCCTCGACAACGTCGGCACCAGGCACGAACTGGCCGAGTGGCGGCAGCTCATCGACACTGTTCAGGCCGAGGCGTTCCAGGAACTGGTGCGTCGTGCCGTACAGCGCCGCGCGACCGGGGCCGGGATCGCGGGCGATCTCTTCGACGTAGCCACGGGCTTCGAGCGTGCGGACAACGCCCTCGGCATTGACGCCACGGATCGCGGAGATCTGGTTGCGGCTGATCGGCTGCTTATAGGCGATGATCGCCATCGTCTCGAGCGCAGCAGCGGAAAGACGCGAGGCCTGCCCGTCGAGCACGAACCGCTCGACAACTGGCGCAAGATCAGGATGGCTCTGGAAACGGAAGCCGCCGGCAACGCGCTGCAGCACGAAACCACGCTGGTCGTCGGCATAGCTCTGGATGAGCGCAGCTGCCGCAACCTCGACATCATCGTTCGAGCAGCCGATGATGCCCGCAAGCTGCTTCGGCGAGATCGGCTCGTCGGCGATCATCAGGATCGCTTCGATCGCTCGGGTGATGTCGCTCGGCGATGAAGGGATCACAGCGTCCTCAGTCTGATCTGGGCTGGGCTCATCGGGGCTGGGCTCATCTGGATTGGGCTCATCCGTCATAGGCGTCGATCAGGTCGAGCGTGGATGCATCGGGATCGTCACCGACCCATTCGACCTCGATCTCGCCAAACGACGAGAACTGGGTGATGTCGACCAGGTCCTGCTTGTAGAGCTCGAGCACGGCGAGGAAGTACACGACGACCTCGATGCGGTCGACAAGCTGCGAGGTGATTGCCCGGAAGCTGACCCGACCTCGGTCCGGAAGATCGATCGACAGTTCGTTGAACGCATCGCTCACGCTGAAGGTGATCGGCGCAATGTGATCGGTCGAGACCTTGATGACCGGCTTCGGAGCCGTCGCCTTCATGAATGCGTCGCGCAGATCGATCGCATCGACGCCTTCGAACAGATCTGGCAGCAGCCCGATGAACGGCTCTTCGATGCCAGCGCGGCGTGGATACGAGCGGCTCGCATCGGCACTCAAGACCTGCAGCGAATGAGCGGCATCCTTGAACGTCTTGCACTCCAGCAGGCGGGCGAGCAGCAGATCGCGCTCTTCCCACAACGCGAGTTCTTCGTCGAGATCGGACCCTGGAGGCTCCGGAAGCAGACGGCGGCTCTTGAGCTCGACGAGCGTTGCGGCGATGAGCAGGAACTCGGTTGCGAGCTCGAGTTCGAGCTCTTCCATCTGTTCGAGCACGGCGATGTACTCGTCGACGATGGTGCTGAGCGAGACCTCGTAGAGGTCGACCTCGTCCTTGAGAATCAGGTGCAGAAGGAGGTCAAACGGCCCGTCATAGACGGGTGTCGAGACGGCAACGCTCACGGTTGCAGAGGTTACCGACCGAAGCCCGAAGCAGGCGGTCAATCTTGGGGTTCCGCCGTTTCACGGCGATCGCTTGGCCCCGGGCAGTTGGGCTCCGCATCGCACCGGCACGGGCCCTAGGGTCATCGCCGTGACAGCACCGGACCCGGCACGGACAACGACCTCGCACTCCGACGACCACGTTGACCACGCACTCGTCTGGTTCCGTCGAGACCTGCGGTTGCGAGAGAACCCGACCTGGTCGGCGGCGACGTCGACGGCCAACACAGTCACGGCGCTGTTCGTTCTTGACCCAGCGCTCTTCGAGGCCGCAGGGCACTTCCGCCAGCAGGCACTCGTCGCCCATCTCGATGGGCTCGATCAGATGATGCGCGAATACGGCGGCCGACTTCGCATCGAACACGGCGACCCGGTGCAGGTTGTGCCTCGGGTCGCGACTGAGCTCAACGCGACCGTGCACTGGAACATCGACACCACGCCATACGCAACTCGCAGAGACGAGGCGGTCACGTCGGCGCTTGCGGCGGCCGGCGCCGCCGAGCCAGTGACGCATTGGGGCACGCTCGTGCACGAACCTGGCCGCGTGCTGACCGGCAAGGGCACGCTCAGCAAGGTCTTCACGCCCTTCGCCAAGGTGTGGGATCGCACCGACCTTCGCCCATGGGCCGAGGGCATCGGCCCCGCCGAGGTCGCTAACGAGCCCGGTCAACCGCGGCCCCAAGTAGCTGGCTCTGTGGACTTCCCCGGCGGCGAGGTTGCAGCCCGCGCCCGAGTCGGCGACTTCCTCGACCGCATCGACGACTACCTCGATCAGCGAGACCTGCCCGCCATCGACGGCACTTCGCTCCTGTCGGGTGATCTGCGTTTCGGCACGCTGTCACCCCGAGAGCTCATGCACGTCGCTGGCGACTCGACCGAGGGACGCCGCGGGTTTGTGCGCCAGCTCGCCTGGCGCGACTGGTACGCCCACCTGCTGTGGCAGAACCCTGGCATGGTTCGGGCCGCCATCAAGCCCGATTACGACAAGGTCCTGTGGCGCAACGACCCCGACGAGTACGAGGCCTGGAAGCGCGGCCGCACCGGCTACCCGATCGTCGACGCAGGCATGCGCCAGCTGTGGAAGACCGGGTTCATGCACAACCGGGTGCGCATGATCGTCGGCTCGTTCCTGGTCAAGGATCTGCTGATCGACTGGCGTTGGGGCGAGCGATGGTTCCGTCACCTGCTCGTCGACGCCGACGTTTCCCAGAACGTCGGCAACTGGCAGTGGGTTGCAGGCTGCGGCACCGACGCGGCCCCGTACTTCCGGGTGTTCAACCCGTGGACGCAGAGCCGCAAGTTCGACCCGCAGGGCGAGTACATCCGTCGCTGGGTTCCCGAACTCGCCGAGCTCACCGGCGATGCCGTGCACGAACCGGCCAAGGCCGCCCCACTCGACCTCGCCGCCGGTGGTGTCACGTTGGGTGACACCTATCCGCACCCGATCGTGGATCACGCCTTCGCTCGTGACCGTGTCCTCACCGCCTACAAGACCGCACTCGGGAAGATCTAGCGAGCAGAACCTGTCTGGCGAGGCAAGCGGTTGCGCTACTCCGACACCCGCAACCTAGAAGAGCGAGTCTTGGATTGCGATCTCGTCGGAGCCGTAGTCGCCCATGTCGAGGCGTAGCCCGAAGAGCGGGGCCGGGTCTATGGCGAACACGTCGTCGCCTGATGCTCGTCGCACGAGCAAGGCTCGCCCGACGGCGGTGATGACCTCGAGGTCGTGGTTGCCGGACTGCAGCGTGAGTGGGTACGCCAGCACCTTGCCAAGTGCCGGATGCTCAGCCATCGGATGGCGCCACCGCTCCCCCGGGTCCTCGCCCATGGCCAGCGGATGCACCCGCTCGTCGGGCGCTCGATCCATCAGCCGTCCCACGTCGCGGGCCGCTGCTCCCAGCAGCCGGTCGAGTTCAGCATCCGGTAGCGGGTCAACCAGGCCCTTGATCTTGCGACGAGCATTGACTGCCTGAGGAAGTGACCACACTTCGGTGACGAGATCTTCGAGGCTGCGCACGGCGATGCCGTTGGTCGTCTCGGCGACCAGGCGAGCCATCCACGCCCCTTGCTCCTCGAGCCGCTTCTGGGTCCGTGACCGCGTCGAGGTGCCGACCTTGATTGACCCGTCGCGGAAGCCAGCGAGGTAGAGCCTGTTCGGCTGTTGCAGGTGTTCCACGATGGCTGGGTCGAGTTCGGCAGTTCCTCGGGTGTGTGCGTGGTGCAGGTTCGACGCGAACGTTGCGTCAACGATCCCGCACCGCTCGCAGGTGCGGCTGCCCTGTTGCGGACGCCGAGTGCAGTCGTGATAGTCGCTGCGTTGACCGTCCGCGTTCGCCGAGCGAAAGGGCACGTGTCCGACGCACTGGCGGCTCGGCTCACCGGTCAGCCGGTAGTTGAGCCGCAGCCCCGCCGCGGGAACGAGCGTCGACGCGGGCGACTCATCCTCACGCAGACGGACATACGGCTCGCTGTCGCGCCAGACGACGCCAAGCAAGATCCGGGTCTGCACGACCGGAGTTTGAGCGACCGGGCTTTGGGGCACCGGCGGACCCTACGTCAGCTGCCGGTCCAGTTGGGTGAACGCTTCTCGACGAAGCTCGCGATGCCTTC
>CAZEMU010000042.1:0-27228 GCA_964513315.1 uncultured Acidimicrobiaceae bacterium
TGGGTGCAGAAGCGGCGGTCTTGTTCGCTCAGGTTCGACTTGCGCAGTTCGCCGTCGAGCACGAGGTTCGCGAACGCGCCCTTGTGGTCGATGCGCTGGAGTGCCTTCCAGGCCACGTGGCGGGCATCGGCGCTCATGTCCGGCTTGTTCGAGTTAGCCACTGGCGCCGCTTCCCGACCCAGCGCTTACCCCAAGCACCGTGCCAGGTTCGTGGCGTGCGCCCCGCAACCAGTCGCTTGCGGCGACAGCCTTCTTGCCTTCGGGCTGGACGGTGTCGAGGACGAGCCATCCATCGGCGGTGGCGATTCGATCGTCGTGGATCGCTCCGGGCTGCGCGTCGCCGAGCGGGTCGTCGCTGACCGAAGCCGCATTGATGCGCAGGCGCTTGCCGTCGAGGGTTGTCCAGGCCCGACCGAGTCGGATCACCCGAGCCAGTTCCACCGCGTTCCGAGCAAAGTTGAGCTGGTGTTCCTCGGGCTTGATCTTGCGGGCGTAGACCGGCTCGCCCTGCTGCGGCTCGGGCTCGCCCAGCCCTTCGGCGAGCGAATCGACGAGCAGCTCACAGGACGCGTCGACGAGGGCGTCTCGCAGCTCGTCAAGGGTCGAGTCGCCGACGGGGACGGTGCGGCGGGAGTAGACGGCGCCTTCGTCGAGCGCCTCGACGATCTGCATCAGGCAGACGCCGGTGTTCTCGTCGCCCGCCAGGATCGCCCGTTCGAGCGGCGCGGCGCCTCGCCACCGAGGCAGCAATGAGAAGTGGATATTCACCATGGGCACCGCGTCGAGCACGTGGTTGCCGATGATGTGGCCATAGGCGACGACGACCCCGAGTGTGGCCCCGACGTCGAGCACGTCGTCGAGGTCGTGGCTGACGGGCAAGCCGAGGCGTTCGGCCGCAGCCTTGACCGGCGTCGGCATCAAGTCTTTGCCGCGGCCGCGTCGGCGGTCGGGATTCGTTACCACGAGGGCGACGTCGTGGCCGGCCTCGACGAGCGCTTCGAGCGGCCGGACTGCGATCTCGGGAGTACCGAGGTAGACGAGCCGTGTCGGCCCGCCGTCATGGATCGTCATGGAGTCCGTTTCGTTGGCGCTACGGAAGCTGGAGTCCGCCGCCGCCGGCCTTGATGCGTTCGGCACGCTCGGCTTCGGCCCGCAAGCGACGGTCGTTGAGTTCAGCGATCGCGGCCTTGCGCACGTCGGATTCGAGGCGTTCGGTCATGAGCACGCCATCGAGATGGTCGATCTCGTGCTGGATCAGGCGAGAGAACAGTTCGTCGGCTTCGAGCTCGACATCGTTGCCATCGAGGTCGACGCCGGTGACCAGGATCTTCTTGGGTCGCACGATCTCGAACGACATGCCGGGGATCGACAGGCAGCCCTCTTCGTAGAGCCACTCGCCGTCCATCTCGGTGATGGTTGGGTTGATCAGCACGCCGGGGTTGTCGTCGTAGTCGTAGACGAAGAACCGCTTCTGCACGCCAACCTGCGGCGCAGCCAAACCAATGCCGGGGGCGTCGTACATCGACACGAACATGTCGTCGCAGAGGTCGACGAACTTGCCGTCGATATCGGTGACGTCGGCTGCTTTGGTGTTCAGTACGGGGTCGCCGTAGGTGCGGATCCGCTTAGGCATCGTGTTCAGGTTAACGCCGGTTGATGCGGTGCTGTTCCCAAAGTGCGCTTCTCCTGCTGCGGCGTCTGACACCCGCACCTCTCCAGCCAGCTAGTAGTTATTCGACGATGGCGTCGGTGGGCAGCGCAACGATGCCCGTTGCACCGAGTGCCCGCAGGTCTGCGAGCCGTGCCCACAGGTTTTCCTTTTGGACGACCATGTGCGCGGCGACCAGATCGTCACGGCCCGCAAGCGGAAGCAAGGTCGGCGATGCGAGGCCCGGGAACACCGTGCCGAGCTCGCTGACCTTGGCCGGGTCGATGTGCAGCACGAGGTACTGACGCTTGGTGGCCAGATGCGCGGCTTCGATGCGCAGCTGCATGCCAGCGAGTGCGTCGGCGGCCGCGCCCTCGGCGCTGGGTGCCATCGTGAAGACGGCCTGGCAAGCGACAATTTCGTGGATGGCGTGGAGCGAGTTGCGGGCCAGGCTGCCGCCGGTTTCGCGCAGGTCGACGATCGCGTCGGCCATGCCGCGGGCACAGATGCCTTCGAGCGAGCCGCCCATGGCGACGACTTCAACGTCGATGCCTTCGGCTGCGAACCATCGTGCGGTCCAGTTGGGCAGGTGGGTGGCGACGGTCTTGCCGGCGAGGTCAGCGGCCGAGGTGAACGGCGCAGCCTGGCGGCACGCGACGACCATGTCCGAGCGAGAGAACCCGAGCTCGATCGTCGGCCAATCTTCGACGCCGTTCTCGAGCGCCGTGTCGGTCGAAATGAACGCAGCGTCGAGGCGACCGGCCTTGAGCCAGGCGGCGGCGTCGCGTGGGCGCATTTCGATGAACTCGATGTCCTCGATGACGGCCGATGCGTTGGAGCCCCGGAAGGCGCTGGTTCGGTAACCGGCGCGGCTCAACACATCGAGTACGGATTCACGGAGGCGGCCCTTGGAAGGCACCGCGATGCTGGTCATTGGCGGCGTCCTTCGAGTACGGCGAACACGTCGTCGAGCGACACGTCGGCTCCGACGAGTCCGACGAGCAGGTGGTAGATCAGGTCGGCGGCTTCTTCCGGAAGACGCGTTGCGTCGCCACGTTGCAGCTCGAGGCACACCTCGAACGCTTCTTCCATGATCTTGCGTTGCGTGAGCTCGGGATCGCCGAGCAGCTTCGCCGTATAGGACTCCTCGGGATCGGCGGTGCGCCGTTCGCGCAGCACGTCCTCGAGCTCAGAGAGAATCACCACGACAGGCTAGGTGGCTCGACCGCCGGGGCGGCACCCGTTTCGCACCGGAGGGGCGGCGGGGCGTTCGTTGGCGCAGCTACCGTGACTCGGTGGCTGGCCATTACTTCAGTGAGCAACCCAGCGTCGCCAGCGACGTGCGGCGCCTTGCGCTGCATCTTCCTGATCTGTCGATCGAGCTCGATGCGGACCGTGGCGTGTTCTCGTCGGAGCAGATCGATGCGGGTTCGCGGCTGCTCATGCTCGAAGCGGTGCAGCCCTCCCCCGACTCGACAGTGCTGGACATCGGCTGTGGGTATGGCCCGATCGCGTGTGTGGCTGCGCTCCGTTCGCCCGAGGCGGCCGTGTGGGCGGTCGACGTGAACGAGCGGGCTCGCTCACTCACGGCCGCGAATGCGGAGCGTCTTGGCCTCAACATCACGGTCGCTGCGCCTGACGATGTGCCTGCCGACGTGCGGTTCGACCACATCGTGTCGAATCCGCCGATCCGCATCGGCAAGCCCGCATTGCACGCCTTGTTGACGCACTGGCTTGATCGCCTGTCGCCCGAGGGCTTCGCGGAGTTGGTCGTGCTGAAGCACCTCGGCAGCGACTCGCTGGCCAAGTGGCTCAACGCCCAAGGCTGGCCGACCGAGCGACAGATGAGCCGTGGCGGCTACCGCATCCTCCACGCGCAGGCGCGGCCCGATACGCCAGCAGGAGATCAGGCATGAAGCAGCTGTCCGGCACCGAACTCAAGCGGCTGCATCGCCAATGGCGCAAAAACGAGCCTCCGCGGCTGTCGATCATGCTCGAAGGCCTTGGCGGGCCATTCAACCTTGGCGCCATCTTGCGGACAGCAGCGGCCTACCGGGTCGAGCATCTGTTCTTGGCCGCGATGCAGATCAATCCGACGTCGACCAACGTCGGCAAGACGGCGCTCGGCGCCGACCGCTACGTGCCCTGGACCGAGCACGAGGACTGGGCTTCCGGTGCCGCGGCTGCTCGTGACAAGGGCTTCCGCCTCGTGGGGCTCGAGCTGGCCGATCAGGCCGTACCGATGCATCTCGCGGAGTTCGACGAGCCGATCTGTTTGGTGATCGGCCACGAGGACCGAGGGTTGTCCAAGACCGCGTTGGCCGATTGCGACGATGTCGTCTTCTTGCCCCAGCTCGGCCGCATCGGCTCGCTCAACGTCGCAACTGCGACCTCGATTGCCATCTGGGAAGCCCGCCGCCACTCCTGGAGCTAGGCCGTTGGCCGGATCAGCAGTCGACCACCGTGGCCACGCGCCCTGAGGCTGCGAGCAACGATTCGATATGGCCTCGATCCGACGTGATGATGACGTCTCCTGGCCGAGCCATTGCAACGACCGCTGCATCAACGACATCGCTGCTCCCTGTCCTCGCAAGCAGTTCGCCTGCTGCCCGGCCAAGCGAAGCATCGAGCGGCTCGACGTCGAGCTCCTTCAAGGCCGCAGCCAGCCTTGCCTGTCGACCGCGGGGATCTCGCCAAACTTGCGCGACAACCCCACCGTGGGTGGCAGGAAGCGTCCCTGCTCGAAGTTGGTTCTTGAGCCGAACCCATGCCGTCCTGTCGTTTTCATCCAGCGCAATCAGCGCGCCGGCATCAAGGACATGCCGAGTCATCGAGAGGGAGCGCCATCTCGCGTAGCTTGCTGCCGAAGCAACGCAGCATCAGCTGCCGGCTGCGCGGGCAAACTTGCGGCGTCGGCTCTCTGCTGAGCGATCATGTCTTCCTCGGTGATCTCGCCAAACTCCGCCTCGTAGTCGGCGACGACATCCTGCAGTGCTCGGAGACGGTTCTCGCGGTCTTGGCGTTGTCGGATTGCCTCGCCGACCCAACTGCTCAGCGACTCGCCCTCGCCTGACTCAACGAGTTCCTGGACGCGCGCCGCGAGTTCCTCATCGATCGAAACAGTCACCCGTGCCTTTGCCATGGTGGCAAGCTAGCACTGCGTATGCACTAGTGCATACGGTGCGATTGCGAAGAAGCTCCGCAGAGCAGCCCGAGCGAAGCGAAGCTGCGATTGCGAAGAAGCTCCGCAGAGCAGCCCGAGCGAAGCGAAGCTGCGATTGCGAGGAGAATTAGTGCGCCGAGACGTTGCCGGTGGTCTTGCTGTGGAGTGCGTCGGCGTGGCGGTTCATACCGACGAGCTCGGCTTCGATACCTCGCTGGGCGAACTTGGCGACAACCGCGTCGAGTGCGGCGACCGCGGAGGTGTCCCAGACTCGGGCTTCGCTCAGGTCGATCTCGACCCGTGGCACCTGGACGGCGTCGTAGTCGAACAGGGTGACCAGGTTGTTGGTCGAGGCGAAGAACAGCTCACCGGTGACGGCGTAGAGGCGTTCGGTGTTCTCGGGGTCGGTCACGCTGGTGACCTTGACGACCGAGGAGACGTGGCGGGCGAAGAAGACGGCGGAGAGCACGACGCCAGCGCCGACGCCGTAGGCCAGGTTGTGGGTCAGCACGACGATGAGGACCGTGGCCGCCATGATGAGCGACTCGACCTTGGGCACCGTCTTGAGCGATGCGGTCGTGATGCTCTTCCAGTTGAACGTGCCGATCGAAACCATGATCATCACGGCAACGAGGGCGGCCATGGGGATCTTGGCCACGAGGTCGCCGAGCGCCAGGATCAGGATCAGCAGGAACACACCCGATGCGAGCGTCGAGAGCCGGGTGCGGCCGCCGCTGCGGTGGTTGATCATCGACTGGCCGATCATGGCGCAACCGGCCATGCCGCCGAAGAAGCCGGTGATGATGTTGGCGACGCCCTGACCGCGGGATTCGCGGTTCTTGTCGGAGCCGGTGTCGGTCATGTCGTCGAGCAGCTGCGCAGTGAGCAGCGATTCGAGCAGGCCGACGAGTGCGAGCGTGATCGAGAACGGCAGCACGATACGGAGCGTCTCAAGGTCGAACGGGACGTCAGGGAGCGACAGGCCCGGCAGCGCCGAGGGCAGCTCGCCCATGTCACCGACGGTCGGCAGGTCGAGGCCCATACCGATGGCGACACCTGCCAGGATGACGATGGCGACGAGTGGCGACGGGATGGCGGTGGTGATGCGGGGCAGGCCGTAGATGATCGCCAGCCCGATCGCGATGAACAGCAGGTTCAGCGGCAGTCGGCTGGAGTCTGCGTCGTCGCTCAGGAAGATGTGTGGCACCTGGGCCAAGAAGATGAGGATCGCGAGTGCGTTGACGAAGCCGATCATCACGCTTCGGGGCACGAACCGCATGAGTTCGCCGACGCCGAGGTAGCCGAGGCCGACCTGCAAGATGCCAGCCAGCACAGTTGCGACAAACAGGTATTCCACGCCGTGGTCGGCGACAAGGTCGACGAGGACCAGCGCCATCGCGCCGGTTGCCGCCGAGATCATGCCCGAGCGTCCGCCTGCGAACGCAATGATGATGGCGATCGAGAATGACGCGTAGAGGCCGACCTTGGGGTCGACGCCGGCGATGATCGAGAACGAGATCGCCTCGGGGATCAGGGCGAGCGCGACGACCATGCCGGACAGCAGGTCGGCTTTGGGGTTGCTGAGCCATTCAGCGCGCAGCGAGTCAATGCGGGTGCGCGGCGCACCCGTCGAAGTAGCAGTCATGGGGCTCTCAGATGGGGGGAGATGAGATATGAGGTCGGCGCCAAGAAGCGCTGCAGATGGCCAAAGGGGCGTCAACGACCAGCTGCGAGCATAGAAGTGCGGGCCAATCCGAACCGGGTTGAGTGTCAGGTGTCACACCCATCGGCCAAGGTTCCAGGTTGATGAGGGCACCTGTTGCGCGGTAGGCCGCTCGGCCGACGGGGCGCGACGCCATCAATCAGCCGTCGACCACCCGTGACCGACACCACGCGCGGTCTGTGTGGTGGCCGACAGAACCGATCGCGCCAGATCGCGATGATGGCCTCACAGACATGCGCATCGGCGCGGCGACCAACTATGCGCTTCGGCGCGGCGGACTGGAGACAACCATGGACATCAAGAGCATCTGGCAGAACTTGAGCAAGGGCCAACAGATCACGGCGGCAGGCGGAGTGACGACACTCATTGCCAGCTTCCTTCCGTGGTACGTGCTCAAGGACCAGTTCATCGACAACGTGTCGTTCCGCGGCACCGAATTCACGTTCGGCTGGTTGGGGATGGTCTTGCTCGTCGGCGCTGCAGCCCTGACCCTCGCACCGGCGTTCGGCAAGGACCTCGGCAACGACAAGGTTGCGGGCGAGCAGATCGCCATTGCCGCAGCTGCACTTGGTGCGCTGCTGTGGGCGATCCGCATCGTGCAAGTGCCTGCTCTGTTCTTCAACACGATGGGCCGTGGCTTCGGCCTGTTCGTCGCCGCGGGTGCGGCCGCTGCCGTCACAGCCGGTGTCGTGATCACGATGAAGGAGAAGGGCATCGCCATGCCAAATGCCGACACGGTGGCGGCCCTGCGCTCGAGCTCCGCTCCCGCTGCACCACAAGCAGCTCCCTATGCCGCTCCGACACCGGCGCCTCAAGCGGCTCCGTACGCAGCGCCGGCGCCACACACGCCTGCGGCTCCAGCAGCACCGGTTCACCAGGCACCAGTTCACCAGGCGCCCGTGCACCAAGCCCCGGCGCACCAGCCGCCGGTCCCCCAAGCTCCGCCTGCCCCGCAGGCAGCGCCAGCGCCGACTCCTCCTCAGGACGGCCGCTTCTAACGGACGCCGAACATCTTCAACGCACTGCTGTGCGATCCCGCGATCCCGGTCCGAGCGGCGGGGACTCCGTGCGCACGCGACACTGGGGTCGTGGCACCTCAGGAACACATCGTCTGGTTCGAAGACAACATTGCGTGGTTCGACTCGCTCGACCGCTCGACACTCGACCGGGCGGTACCGAACTGTCCTGGCTGGGCCGTCGTCGACGTGCTCAATCATCTGTCCTTCGGCCTCGGTCTGGCCTACCCCGCTGCGGTGGTCGCGGGACCGACCACGGCTGACGAACGGGTCTTCGCCGACGTGGCCTGGCCATCTGCTCGACCGGTCGGCGCTGACGCCGTGCGGATCTTTGGCGAGAACATGCGCTCCTGTGCCGAGCTGTTCCGAGAGACCGACCCGGCGAAACCGTGCTGGACCTATGCCGGACCCGGCGTTGCTGCGTTCTGGTTCCGCCGTGCCGCCATCGAGACCGCGCTGCATCGCCTGGACGTCGAAGATGCGCTCGATGCCGCTTCCCCTTTGGCCAACGATCGCGCCGAAGATGCGATCCTTGAGACGCTCTCGTTCGCCTTCCCGTTCGCGGCGACGCTCACCAAGGCCCCGACCGGCCAGCTCATCGTCGAGTCGCCGTGCCTCACCACCGAAGCGAGCATTGGCGCAGGCATGCCGACGACCGTGCTGCGCGGCGAGCCGACCGATGTTGTCAACGCACTCTGGGGGCGCAATCTGGATCGCGTCTCGATCGACGGCGATGCCGCGCGCTCGGACGAGTGGCTCCACCTGATCGAGGTCGCGTTCGCCGGGCGTTAGCCACCGATTGGGTCGGTGGGTCTCACGGCCCGACGAGGGGTATACGGAAGCGATAGCGAACGCCACGCCGCTGACCCCTGCACCCTCGCGGGTAGCTGGTAGCGCAGCGAACTAGTGCAGGGCGATGCGGAGGCGCTCTTCGCCACGCTCGACTTGCTCGAGCTCGTCGAGCAGCACATCGCGGTCGGTCGCTCGGATCAGCCACCGGTCGTCGTTCGGACCGAGAACTGTCAGACCAAGCGGGCGACCAAGCGCCTCGATGAATGCCGGGGCGCCAGCCCCGCTCACTTCGGCTTGGGCAACGACGGGCGGCCACTGCATGACGGCGGCCTGCTCAGTGAGCGCCATGGTGAGCGAGGCGGTGTCGCCTCGGACAGCCGCCTGCAGCACACGGTGCTCGGGCATGCGAGTCTGCACCAGCACCTGTCCCCCACCGCGCCGGTTACCGACCTGGCGGGCAGCCAGCACGAGGAGCGCCATTGCGTCGGACTCGCCGGTCTGGCGGGCAGCTGACAGGTGCTGATCGAAGTCGAGGAACGCCACGGTCGCGAATCGGCGACCGCGTTCTTGCACGTCACGCAACAGTGCTTCGGTGCCGATCATGACCCGTGCGCTCTCGCCGTCGACCCCCGACGCGGTCTTCTCGCCCACTGGCTCGCCGAGCAGCGCAGCGAGCTCTTCGCGTGCTTTGGAAACGCCAAGCACCAGATTCTTCAGGCGAGCACCACCGCAGTTGGCGCACACCGGCGGCCTCGTCGCCGCGCATCGGATGCACGTCAGCGAGTTGTCGTCGATCTGGCGGACCGCACCGCTGCACACATCGCAGGCACCGAGCTCGCCACAGTTCGAGCAGGCGAGCAACCGCACTCGACCGGTGCGGTTCAGGATGCAGGCGGCGCGGCCTTCGCGCTTGAGTGACTTGGCGAGCCCCTCGCCGAACAAGCCGAGTCGGCCAGGTGGTTCGTCGCGTCGATCGATGATCGACACGGGCGCCCATCCGGCGTGTTGCTCGGCTCGCGCTGGCTCCTGCAGCGGCAACGCTCCGGCAGCGTCGACCGATGGCGCTGGCGACACCAGGACACATGGAACGCCACGGCGCCGCGCGCGTTCGATGGCGACGTCGCGGGCGTGCCAGGTCGGCGTGCGTTCTTCTCGCCACGCCTCGTCGTGCTCATCGAATACGACGATCGCGCCGAGTTCGTGGACCGGCCCGAACGCCGCAGCTCGCGTGCCGATAACAACCGCGCCTGACGCAGCCCGATCCCAATCGTCTGGCAGTAGGGCGACGTGCATACCCGCACGGCGAACCCGACCGGCGAGCTGCGCTGCAGCCTCGATCGTCGGGACGAGCAACAACGGATTGCCATAGGTCGCCGCGGCGAGCACCAGCTGCCAGCGATCCGATGCCGGGGCAACCAGCTGGGTCGAACCGGCGCCATCGAATGCATCGAGTGCCCACTGGTCGACGTCGCCTGACCACTGCGCCACCTTCGGCGCACGGAGCCGGTACACGTTGCGAGCCGGCGAAGCGGTACGGAGCAGCTTTGCAGGCGCTCCGGCCCACCATCGGGCCGTCCAGTCCGCCAGATCCATGACGTCGACAGTCGGGCCATGACCCGACCACTTCTTCAGCGGCCGAAGCTCAATGCCCTCGGGCGTATCCGGATCAAGCTCGGTGATCCAGCCGCCAACTCGTCGACCATGGAGCTCGACGCGCACCCGACCGCCGACCCGCAGGTCGTACTGGTCGGGTGCGTTCGTCCAGAGCTCGGGGACGAGATAGTCAAAAGTGCGATTGACCGCCGCGACGTCAGGGCGAACCCGAACGACCGTCGGTAGCGAACCGCGAATGACCGTTTCCGTCTAGAGGCCGAGTGCCGACTTGAGATCGTCGACTCGGTCGGTGCGCTCCCAGGTGAAGCCGTCGTCGCTCGAACGACCGAAGTGGCCGTAGGCAGCGGTCTGCTTGTACATGGGGCGCTTGAGGTCGAGGTCCCGCAGGATCGCACCCGGACGCAGATCGAAGACCTGGCCGATTGCGGCTTCGATAGCGGCCGGATCGACCGTCTCGGTGCCGAAGGTTTCGACCATGATCGACATGGGCTGAGCGACACCGATCGCGTAGGCGACCTGGATTTCGCACTTGGCAGCAGCGCCTGCAGCGACGACGTTCTTGGCGACCCAGCGGGTTGCGTACGCAGCCGAGCGGTCGACCTTGGATGGGTCCTTGCCGGAGAACGCACCGCCACCGTGGCGAGCCATGCCGCCGTAGGTGTCGACGATGATCTTGCGGCCCGTGAGGCCAGCGTCACCGACAGGACCGCCGATGACGAAGTTGCCGGTTGGGTTCACCCAGGTCGTGTAGTCGTCGTCGGCGAACTGGGCCGGGATGACGGGCTTGATGACCTGCTCGATGAGCTCGGGGCGGATCTGCGTGTCACGGTCGATGTTTGGATCGTGCTGGGTCGACACGACAACCGTGGTCAGCTCAACGGGCTTGCCGTCTTCGTAGCGGAAGGTGACCTGGGTCTTGCCGTCAGGGCGCAGGTAGCCGATCGAGCCGTCCTTGCGGACCTTGGCGAGCTGCTCGGCCATGCGGTGAGCAACGTGGATCGGCAGTGGCATGAGGACGTCGGTTTCGTCGCATGCGTAGCCGAACATCATGCCCTGGTCGCCAGCGCCCTGCTTGTCGAGCTCGTCGCCTGCGGACTCGCCGCTGCGGACTTCCTCGGAGTCAGTGACGCCCTGGCTGATGTCTGGCGATTGTTCGTCGAGCGAGACCATGACGCCGACGTGGTTGCCGTCGTAGCCAACGTCGCCGTTGTCGTAGCCGATCTCGTTGATCGTCTGACGAACGAGTTTGGCGACATCGACGTCTTTGGCGGCGGTGGTGATCTCGCCGCCGACCACGGCCAGGCCGGTGGTGACGAAGGTTTCACAGGCCACACGGCTGTGCGGATCCTGTTCGAGCATTGCGTCGAGGATGGTGTCCGAAATCTGGTCGGCCATCTTGTCGGGATGGCCTTCGGTCACGGATTCGGACGTGAAGGTGTAGTTGTTGGACATCGGGAATCTCCGAAGTGGAAGTGTGATTATTCGGAGGGCGTTCGCGCAGCAACAACCGTGCGAAGGACAGCCCGGGCAATCTCGAACTTTGAGGCCAGAGCGAGACTATCGCGCACACCTCCCGGTGCGAGGATGGTGACCGCATTGGTGTCGTGCGCGAAGCCTGTCCCAGGTGCGCTGACATCGTTGGCGACGATGAAGTCAGCGTTCTTCTTGGTGAGCTTGCGTTCTGCGTTCGCGATCAGGTCGTTGGTTTCGGCGGCGAAGCCGACGAGTTGTTGCCCGGGGCGCTTGCGCTGGCCGAGGTCGGCGAGGATGTCGACGGTCCGCTCGAGCGTGATCGTGGGGACGCCGTCGCCCTTCTTGATCTTGACGTCGCTGGTTTCGGCGGGCCGGAAGTCGGCGACCGCTGCAGCCATGATCACGATGTCGGCGGTTGCTGCGCTGGCGACGGCGGCTTCGTGCATCTGGGCGGCGGTCGTGACCGGCGTGATCTCGATGCCCGGAGGCTCGGGGCGGTTGACGGTCGTGATGAGTTCAACGCTCGCGCCAGCGCGGGCGGCGGCTTCGGCGAACGCGTAGCCCTGCTTGCCGGTCGAGCGGTTTCCAATGAACCGCACCGGGTCGAGCGACTCGCGGGTCCCACCAGCGGTGACCATGACGCGCAGGCCCGACATGTCGAGGCTCCACGGGTCGAGGACTTCGGCGACGTGGGACACGATCGTGGCCGGTGCGGCCAGGCGTCCCTTGCCGATGTCGCCACCGGCCAGACGGCCTTCTTCGGGGGCGACGATGTGCACGCCACGCTCGATGAGCGTGGCGATGTTCGCCTCGATTGCCGGGTGCTCCCACATCTCGGTATGCATCGCTGGGCAGACAACCACCGGTGCACGAGTGGCGATCAGCGTGTTGGTCAAGATGTCGTCGCTGATGCCGGCGACGTAGCTCCCGATGACTCGGGCGGTCGCGGGGCACACGAGGATGAGGTCGGCTTCTTGGCCGAGGCGGGTGTGCGGGATCGGCCCTTGCCAGTCGTTGAACAGGCTGTCGTGCACGGGCTCGCTGGCGAGCGCAGAGAACGTGGTGGCGCCGACGAAGTTCTTGGCGTTCTCGGTCATGATCGGCACGACGTGCGCGCCTGCGTCGACGAGTCGGCGACAGACCTCGATGGCCTTGTAGGCGGAGATGCCGCCGCTCACACCCAGGACGATGCGCTTGCCGTTCATCGACTGCATCGTGACTCAGTACCCCTCATGACCTGACCGGTGTATGTGTTGTGACGACCGAAGGTCAGTCGGACTTCTTGTCGTCCTTGTCATCAGCGTCGTCTTCGGCGGCTGCCAGGGCAGCCATGTCGGCTTCGGCGGCGAGACGGGCTTCTTCGGCGGCAGCTTCAGCAGCTGCGACGGCCTCGGGATCACCCATGATGATCTTGCCAGCGCCGATTTCTTCGAACGCGATGGTCAGTGGCTTGTGCGCCACCGAGGTGACCTGGGGCGGAACCGACGAACCAATGCCGCCACCGAGCTGACCGAAGTAGGCGTTGATCTGACGAGCTCGCTTGGACGCGAGCGTCACGAGCGAGAACTTGGAACCGGTTGCATCGAGGAGATCCTCGACCTTGGTTGCCATCATCGAGTCGTTGTCGTACGCCATGTCAATACCTGATTTCTCGGCGGGGAAGCGGCACAACGATACCAGCTTGAGCTGACGCCCCGGTGCGCGTGGCTGGGCGGGTCGCCTAGTTGGTGACGCGGGCTGCGTCAATCAGCTCTCGCAGTTCACCGACGGTTGTGTCGAGATCGTCGTTGACAAGCACGACGCATCCGAGTTCGGCGGCAGCGCTGCGCTCGACAACCGCCTTGTCCAGGCGCATGAGAACTCGTTCGTCGGTGTCGCCTCGGCCCCGCAACCGGCGTTCTTGTTCCTCGATCGACGGCGTGTCGATGAAGATCAGATGGGCGGCTGGGTTCATCGCTTCGATTTGGGCCGCGCCTTGGATGTCGATCTCGAGAATCACGACATCACCCTCGGGCGGCGTCGGCATCGGTGTGCCCTGCAGGTAGTCGAGGAACTCGACCCATTCGAGGAAGCCACCGTTCTCGACGTGGGCCAAGAACTCTTCTCGAGTGACGAAGTTGTACGCGTCGGGCGCTTCGCCCGGGCGCGGATCCCGTGTGGTCCAGGACCGGCTGAGCCAGAGCCCGTCGGTCGTTTCGAGCAGGCGCTCGACGACGGTGCCCTTGCCGACACCACCGGGGCCCGAAATGACGAAGGTCACCGGGAAGTCGACGGGTTGATCTGCAGATGGCGCCTCGCTCGACATCGGCGTCAGGGTAGCGCCGGTCCCGAATCGAAACCGAAGCCCAGCGCCAGTAGTCCGTGTGCCCCAGGTGGGGAGCCGGGCTGTGGGAGCGGCGGCTAGCCGACGGGAATGCGACCTTGGGTCAGCTCGTTCTGGATGGTCTCGACCAATGCAGCCACTGCGTCGGGCCGCTCCCCTGGCACGGTGCGGATCACTTGGCTGACCATCGGCAACGGTTCGAGCTCGACGGGCGGCTTCCACCGGGCGATCCCGTCGTTGATGTACCGGTCGCTCAGCACCGCAACGCCGATGCCGGCGCGGACGGCGGAGCACACGTCGAGCGACGATGCGGCGGAGAAGACCACGTCGTGCTCGATCCCACCTCGCCCGAGTCGACCCAATTGATGAGGTTCCCGGAGTGGTCGAACCAACCAACGACCCACCCAGGAGACCACCTCGGGCTTCGCAGGACCCCTTTCTCGGCCACCCAGTTTCGGGAAGCAATGGGGCCCGGCTACCAAGTCGCCACCTATCGGGAGCAGCCGGCGCTCACCGGCAGCCAACCCACCTTCGCCCGTCCGGTACCGCTGCGGAAACCGAAGCTGCCTCGCCGTCCTCGGCTGCAGATCCGGTTCCCGTTCCGGGTGTGGCGAGGACTGAGCCATCGCCTACTCGGCGCAGTCGTCGCTGGCTAACCAGCGGCTCAGGGACTGCTCGTCTGGTCGGTTCGTGCGCGCCACGGGGCCGTTGCCCCTACTGTCGCGGCATGGATCGACCGGACCCGCCCTACATCGCGAACGAGGGAGACGAGCGGACGCTGCTGACGCAGTTCCTCGACTTCTACCGGGCCGCGCTCATTGACCGGGCATGGGGCCTCGACGAGGCCCAGCTTCAACAAACGTTGCCGCCGTCGTCGCTTTCGATCGGTCGGTTGATCAGCCACATGGCCTATGTGGAGCACATCTGGTTTCGGGTGCGCTTCGCCGGCCAGGACATGCCGGGCACGTTCGCCTCGCTCGACTGGGACGCCGACCCTGACGCCGAGATGACGCTCAGCAGCACCTGGGGCCTCGATCGGCTCATCACCGAGTTCGACGCGGCCGTCGCATTCGCACGACGCACAACCGTCGCCGCATCGTCGCTCGACCAGCAATCAGCCGGCGCCGACGGAAGCGGCGAGCACTGGAATCTTCGGTGGATCCTCATCCACATGATCGAGGAGTACGCCCGTCACTGTGGTCACGCGGACCTGATCCGCGAAGCCATCGACGGCGACCTTGCTCGATGAGATTGGTTCTGCCCACGGCGGGCCCACGGCGGACAGCCGCATGATCGGCGAAGAGATCGACCTGGTGTGCTGGGACTTCGGCGACACCCTCGTCGACGAGACCTTCATGCAGTACGCCCCCGACGGCGTGCCGGAGTGGCCCGAGGCGTATCGGACCGCGTTCAAGGCCGACCCTGACTTCGTCGACCGCCTCAATCTCGGCGAGGCATCGCTGCATGATCTCCTCGATCCGCTCGCCGGGCTCGTCCCCATGAGTCGAGCCGAGATCGCTCGACACTTGCGTTCGGTCTTCACTCGGATCGAGTGGCTTCCGGGCATGCGCGAGCTCGTAACCGAGCTGAACGGGCGCGTGCTGCAGGCGATCGTCACCGTCAACCCGCACGAGTTCGCGGCGATGGCCGTTGCGTGCGGCCTCGACCCGCTGGTCGACGTCATCGTCACGAGCGCCGATGCGGTGTCGTTGTCGAAGCCGGTGATGGCGCGCCGTGCTCGTCACCTGCTCGGCCTCTCCCCTGCCCTGTCGACCACGCTGTTGGTCGACAACAACGAGTTCAACGTTCACGACTTCCTCGGTGAGGGCGGGCTTGCGATTCACTACACCCCAGAATCATTCCCCGCAGAGTGGGATGCCGCAACTGGCAGTTCAATGCCTCACGTCTGAAGCCCTCAGCTGCCAGTAAGGCCGCGCCAGCACAACTGGCAGCTCAACGCATCAATGGTGAAGCCCTGAGCTGCCAGTGCGAAAGGCCCCACCTCTCAAGCTGCCGCGAGTAACGGCCCGCCGGACTAGCCGGCGGCGGCGATGATCTCGTCGAAGCGGGCCGAGATCTCGTCTCGCTTGTCCACGGGAACGCCGCCGAGGGTGACGTCGTCGTCGAGACCGATATCGGCCATCGTGCGACGGGCCTTGACCTTGCCGATCCCGGCAACCGCTTCGTACACCTTGACGGCGAAGACCCGACCCGTATGCGGGTCGGCGTCCGCTTGTGCGTGCGCAGCATCGAGGTCGATCTCGCCGGCACGCACGGCGGCAACGATGGCCTCGCCTGCGTCTCGAATGTTTGCGGCCAGAGCGAACGCCCTTGGCCAATCCGGATGCATGTGCTGGTTCAGCCCGGCAGCGTGAGGCTCATGGCGAGCTGTTCTGCCGCGGCCTCTGGGTTGTCGGAGCGAGTGACAGCGCGACCGATGACGAGCAGGTCGGCGCCGCCGTCGATGGCCTCTTGGGGCGTCGCGGAACGGGCCTGATCGTCGGTTGGGCTTCCGGCGGGACGGATACCCGGCACGACCTTGACCAGCCGGGGACCGATCGCACGCGCGTCGGCCAGGTCACGAGCGGCACACACGATGCCGCCACAACCAGTCTCGATCGCCATACGCATACGGCGGGGCGCGATGTGGTCGGGAGCGTCGTCGTCGCTGGTAAGCACAGTGACGGCAAGCGCAGTCGGGGGTTCTTCGCCGGCAGCGTCGGCACCCTCGTGCAGACCTTGGACGCCAGCGGTCAACATGTCAGGACCGCCACGCGCGTGCATGGTCAGGTAGCGAACGCCAAGTGCGCCAAGGACACGGGCGGACTTGCCGACCGTGGTCGGGATGTCGTGCAGCTTGACGTCGAGGAAGACGTCCATGCCGAGATCCTTCATGACACCAATGGCCTCGGGGCCAGCGGCGCTGAAGAGCTCAAGGCCGATCTTGGCGACACCGAAGTAGGGGCTCACGGCACGGGCCAAACGGTTGGCCATGATCAGGTCGTCGACGTCGAGCGCAATGGCAAGTTTGGGCCGCAGCTCGGAAATGTCGTCGGTCATTGAGGTCCTCTCAGGTTTCGAGCGCGCCGGTGAGCGTTCGGACAGATCCAACGCGGTGGTCCCGGCACCAGCCCTCTATCTCATCACGAATCCGCACCACAGAGCGAGGATCCGCAAATGTTGCGGTGCCGACCTGCACGGCCGCGGCGCCGGCGAGCAGGAATTCGATGGCATCGGTGCCGTGATGTACGCCACCGCATCCGATGACGGGAAGTTCAGGAAGTGCCGACGCGACGTCGTTGACGGCGCGCACGGCGACGGGTCGAATGGCGGGGCCGGAGAGGCCGCCGCGTCCTTTGCCCAGGCGGGGCTTTCGAGACTCGACATCGATGGCCAGCCCGATGAGCGTGTTGGCCACGGTGACCGCTTCGGCGCCGCCCTCGGCGGCCGATTCGGCGATGGGAACCAGGTCCATGATGTTCGGGCTCAGCTTGGCCCAGCGTGGGATGCCGACTGGCGCCGTGGCCGCGATGGCGTCACGCGTTGCTTGCGGCGAGTGGGCAAACATGTTGTTGCGGTCTTCGACGTTGGGGCACGACACGTTGACTTCGAGCGCCGTGAGCTGGTGTGCGACCGGTGCAAGCAGCTCGGCTGCGGTGGCGTATTCGGCGATTGAGCGGCCCCAGATGCTGGCCACGATGGTGGCACCGGCATCAACGAGCGGTTGCAAGTCATGGTCGATCCACCCCTGCACGCCAGGGCCTTGCAGGCCGACGCTGTTGATCATGCCGGCATCGGTCGAGTGGACCCGAGGCGCCGGGTTTCCGGCCCATGGCTCATGCAGCAGTGACTTGACGACAACCGCGCCAGCATCTTGCAGGTCGAAGTACGCGCCGAGTTCGGCGCCGTGTCCGGCCGTGCCCGATGCACACATAACGGGCGCGGCGAGCTCTACCGAACCCACCGCCACCGTCATGTCCACCGGCGCGCCCACCTTGGGCCGCCGCAACGCCTTAAACACGTCGCTCTCTCATTTGTGGACGCCCTGGTGGTAGGCCTGGAGTGGCCGGACCTTGAGCGGGTGGGCCGCCATGTCGGCGATGCCGTGTGCTGCTGCCGCGGCGGCGGCAACGGTCGTGAACAGTGGCAGACCAGCGCGACTCGCCGCGTTGCGGATGTATGCGCCATCGGCACGTCCACCGCGACCGCGCGGCGTGTTGACCACGATCTGGATGCGCCCGGATTCGATGAGTTCCACGGCGTCGGGAAGCGACACCGAGCCCTCGTCGGACTCAGCGGGTGCGCCGATCTTGGCCGCGACGCCTTCGATCTCGACACCGGCTTCGCTCAGCATCGCGGCCGTACCTGCGGTTGCAACGATTCCGAAGCCGAGCTCGCGGTACGCCTTGGCGGCGGCGAGGCCCGACTGCTTGTCACGGTCGGCAACCGAGAAGAACACGCTGCCTTCGGTTGGCAGCAGATCGCCTGCAGCAATCTGGGCCTTGGCGAACGCCAGGCCGACCTCGAGGTCGATGCCCATGACTTCGCCCGTCGAGCGCATTTCTGGACCGAGCAGTTGATCGGTTTCGGGGAAACGGTTGAACGGAAGCACAGCTTCCTTGACCGCAATGTGATCACCTTCGGCGATCTCGCCGAGCATGCCTTCGTCGCGCAGTTCGCCCAGGGTCGCGCCGAGCATGACCCGGGTTGCGATCTTGACGAGCGGACGCCCGGTCGCCTTGGCGACGAACGGAACGGTGCGTGACGCACGAGGGTTGGCCTCGAGCACGTAGATGTTCCGAGAGCCGTCGGCTTCGGTCGTGACGGCGTACTGGACGTTGAGTAGACCTTGGACTTCGAGCTCGGTGGCGAGCGCTGCCGTGGTCGATTCGAGTTCTGCCAGCGTGTCTGCGGGCAGCGACTGTGGCGGGATCATGCAGGCCGAGTCGCCGGAGTGGACACCGGCTTCTTCGACGTGCTCCATGATGCCGCCAATGAGGACTTCGCCCGTGTGGTCACGGATGGCGTCGACATCGACTTCGATGGCGTCTTCGAGGAACCGGTCGACGAGCACGGGGCGCTCGGCGGACAGGCCGCCTTCTTTGCCGAGCGAGCCGAATGCGGCCAACTCGGCCATGGCTTCGCGCAGGCCCTCTTCGTCGTGGACGATGGTCATTGCACGACCGCCGAGCACGTAGGACGGGCGCATGAGTGCTGGGTAGCCGACCTCGTTGACGACGCCGAGGGCGTCTTCGAGCGTCGTTGCCGTGCCACCAGGCGGCTGGGCGATGCCGAGGCGATCGCAGAGTGCGTTCCAGCGCTCGCGATCTTCGGCAAGGTCGATCGATTCGGGGCTCGTACCGGCAACCAGTCCATCGGGAAGGTCACCCGCGAGCTTGAGCGGGGTCTGGCCGCCGAGGCTGACGATGATCCCAGCGATGCCGGGGCCGCCGCCTGCTTCGGCCGACGCTTGTTCAGCCTCGATGATGTTCATGACATCGTCGTGGGTCAGCGGCTCGAAGTAGAGACGGTCACTCGTGTCGTAGTCGGTCGACACGGTCTCGGGGTTGCAGTTGACCATGATCGTCTCGAAGCCGGCGTCGCGCAGGGCGAAGCTGGCGTGGACACAGCAGTAGTCGAACTCGATGCCCTGCCCGATGCGGTTCGGGCCTGAACCGAGGATGATCACCTTGGGGCGATCGCTGGCGGCGACTTCGCTGGTGTCTTCCCAGGTCGAGTAGTGATACGGCGTGTCCGCTTCGAACTCGGCGCCACACGTGTCGACGGTCTTGTAGGTCGGGAACACGCCGGCGGCGCGTCGTGCATCGGCGACGGCGGTGACATCGACGCCCCACAGGTACGACAGCTGGGTGTCGCTGAAGCCGTGACGCTTGGCGCGACGCCAGTCGAGGCGAGACATCGAGGCCAGGCCAAGCTCGCCCAGGCGGGCACGCTCTTCGCTGATGACGAGCATCTGGTCGAGGAACCACGGGTCGACCTTGGTGGCTTCGTAGACCTCGTCGACGGTCTTGCCGCGGCGTAGACAGGCTTCGAGTTGCCAGATGCGTTCGGGTGTGCCGATCGAGGCTGCGGCGAGCAGCTCGTCGAGATCGACGTCGTCGTAGGCGGCCTCGCCCGGGTCGCAGTTCAGACCGTTGCGACCGAGTTCGAGCGACCGGAGCGCCTTTTGCACCGACTCGGTGAAGGTACGGCCGATGGCCATGACCTCGCCGACGGACTGCATCTGGCTGCCGAGGACCGGCTTGGTGCCGGGGAACTTCTCGAACGCCCAGCGGGGAACCTTGGTGACGACATAGTCGATGGTCGGCTCGAAGCTGGCCGGGGTCTTCTCGGTGATGTCGTTCGGGATCTCGTCGAGCGTGTAGCCAACAGCCAGGCGGGCGGCGATCTTCGCGATCGGGAAGCCGGTGGCCTTGGACGCGAGCGCCGATGAGCGGCTCACGCGCGGGTTCATCTCGATGACGACCTGACGGCCGGTCGATGGCTCGACGGCGAACTGCACGTTGGAGCCGCCGGTTTCGACGCCGACGCGACGCATGCATTTGAAGGCGTCGTCGCGCATCTGCTGGTACTCGACGTCGGTCAGCGTCTGGCTGGGAGCGACGGTGATGGAGTCGCCGGTGTGGACGCCCATCGGGTCGAGGTTCTCAATCGAGCAGACGATCACGCAGTTGTCGGCGTGGTCGCGCATGACCTCGAGCTCGTATTCCTTCCAGCCAACGATCGACTCTTCGATGAGGATCTCGTTGATCGGGCTCGACTCGATCCCGAAGCTGGCCACCCGCTCGAAGTCTTCGTCGGTGTAGGCCATGCCGGTACCGCGTCCGCCCAAGATGTAGGCAGGGCGGATGATGACCGGAAGGCCGATCTCGGCGATGACCTCGCGGGCTTCTTCCATGTTGTGCGCAACGCCCGAGCGGAGCACGTCGAGGCCGACCTCTTGCATGGCGACCTTGAACTGCTCGCGGTCCTCGGCGGTGGCGATGGCTTCTTCGTCGGCGCCGATCAGCTCGACGTTGTGTTCGACGAGCACGCCAGCTTCGACAGCTTCCATCGCCAGGTTGAGGGCCGTCTGACCGCCGAGCGTTGGCAGGAGTGCATCGGGCTTCTCGACCTTGATGATCTCGGTGAGGACCTCGAGCGTGAGTGGCTCGACGTAGGTGGCGTCGGCGAACTCGGGGTCGGTCATGATCGTGGCCGGGTTCGAGTTCAACAGGATGACGCGGTAGCCCTCTTCGCGAAGGACGCGACACGCTTGGGTGCCCGAGTAGTCGAACTCACAGGCTTGGCCGATGACGATCGGGCCGGCGCCGATGAGCAGGATGGATTCGATGTCGTCTCTGCGAGGCATCAGGCTGCACTCGCCGTGGTTGCGTCGGCAGGTCCGTGGTGGTTGGCAAGCATGGTGTCGAAGTCCCCGAAGAGGTAGCGGGAGTCGTGAGGGCCGGGCCCGGCCTCGGGGTGGTACTGCACGCTGAAGGCGGGCACGTTCGTGCAGGCGATACCGGCGACGGTGTGGTCGTTGATGTTGACGTGGGTGACTTCGACGCCATCGGCGCTTCCGCCGCCGACGCGCCAGTCGGCCACGTTGAAGTTGTGGTTCTGGCTCGTGATCTCGATGATCCCGGTCCTGAGATTGCGGATCGGGTGGTTACCGCCGTGGTGGCCGAACGGCAGCTTGAAGGTTTCGAGTCCGAGCGTGAGCGCCAGGAGCTGGTGGCCTAGGCAGATGCCAAAGATCGGGACTTGGCCGAGGAGCCCGCCGATGGTGTCAGTGGCGCCCGCAACCGCTTCGGGGTCACCGGGGCCATTCGAGAGGAACACGCCGTCGGGGTTCTGGGCGAGGATGTCGGCGGCGCTGGTCGAGGCCGGGACGACAGTCACGTTGGCGATCTGGCTGAGCTGATCGACGATCGTGGTCTTGATGCCGTAGTCGATGGCGACGATGTTCCAGACACGGTTGCCGTCGCTGCGAGTGGTGGCTCGCTCGTAGGGCACGTCGCAGGTCACGGTGGCGACCATGTCGATGCCATCGGTACCAGGTTCGGTTGTCGCAGCAGCGAGCAGCGCGGCCTGGTCGGCGGTGCCGAAGGCGCCGGGCATGGCGCCGACGTCGCGGATGTGGCGGGTGAGGCGACGGGTGTCGACGCCGGCGATACCGGCCACTCCCTGGGCGACCAGGAAGCTATTCAGGTCGGTCTCGGCGCGGTAGTTGCTGTGACGGCGAGGAAGGTCGCGGCAGATAACACCGCGCAGGAAGGTGGATCGGCTCTCGTGATCACCTGAGTTGATCCCGTAGTTACCGAGGTGCGGATACGTGAAGGTCACGATCTGCCCGGCATAGCTGGGATCGGTGATGACCTCTTGGTAACCAGCGAGGACCGTGTTGAACACGACCTCGCCACTTGAGATCCCACCGTCGGGAGTGGCACCGAAGGCTTCGCCCTCGAACACTTCACCGTCGGCGAGCACCAGTGCGGCCTCGATCGGGCCTGACGCTGCGGCGTTCATGCCGCCACCTTTCCTTGGTCGACCACCAGCTGTCCGCCCACGATCGTGGAGCGGACGCGGCCGGTGAGTTCAGTTCCTTCAAACGCAGAGTTCGTACCGAGCGTGGCCAGAGAGCCAACACGCACGGTCCAAGTTTCATTGGGGTCGATCACCACAACGTCGGCAGGTGCGCCGGGTTGCAGTGAACGTTCTTGTGGCGTGCCCAGGCCGAGCAGTTCGGCGGGGCGCCAGCTCATCGATCGCAGGACGACCTCGTGGGGCACGCCGCTGCACAGGGCAGCAGCGAGCGCCGTTTCGAGTCCGACCGTGCCGGTGGCGGCGTGGTCGAAGGGGCGCTCTTTGCGATCGGTGGTGTGGGGCGTGTGGTCGGTGACGATGCAGTCAACTCGGCCCGCAGCGACGGCACTCATTGCGGCCCGGGCGTCGCCCGCAGCTCGCAGCGGCGGCGTGACCTTGAGGTTCGTGTCGTAGCCAGCGAGGTCGGCGTCGCACAGGCGCAGGTGATGCGTGGTGACTTCGGAGCTGATCGGCAGCCCCGATTGCGCAGCCGCGCTGACGATCGCGAACGAGCCTGCGGTCGACAGGGTCTGGAAGTGGAGGCGGCCACCGGTGAGCCGGACCAGCGAGATGTCACGCATCACGTTGATCTCTTCGGCTTCGGCGGGCGAGCCAGCGAGGCCGAGACGGCTCGACCACTCCCCCTCGTGCATGTGGGCGCCCCGGCTCAGTGCGACGCAGTCGGCGGGCTGGGCGATGGTGAGGCCGAGCGGCTTGGCGTACTCGAGTGCCCGGCGCAGCAAGAGCGGGTCTTGCACGCCCGAGCCGCAGTCGGTGATGAAGCGAACGCCAGCGGCAGCGAGCTCAGCGAGCGGTGCAAGGTTCTCGCCCTTGTTGCCAACGGTGACGGCCCCGGCGACTTCGATGTTGCAGAGGGTGTGTTCGCCGAGCAGGCGCACGTGTTCAACGACGGCTGCCGTGTCGACGCACGGGTGCGTGTCGGGCATGGCGAGGACAGTGGTGAAGCCGCCCAGCACGGCAGCTTCGCCCGCGCTGACCATGGTTTCGGCTGCTTCGTCGCCCGGTTCGCCCAGGTGGGCGTTGAGGTCGACGAGACCGGTTGAGACGATGCAGCCGGTGGCGTCGATCTCGGTTGCGTCGCTCGGCAGGTCGTCAACGGGGACGATCACGCCGTCGGCGATGCCGAGGTCGCCTGTTCGCGTTTCGATGGCGTCCGCGACGGTGCCGCCGCGGATCAGGTAGGCGCTCATGCAGGCACCTCTTCGGCTGCAGCCATGGGAAGGGAGTCGGCGGGCAGGCCGGAGTTCCCGCTTCCGAGCAGCATGAACAGGACCGCCATGCGGACGGCGACACCGTTGCGGACTTGGTCGACGACGACGACCTGATCGAGGTCAGGTACGTCGGCGGCGATCTCGACGCCCCGGTTCATGGGACCGGGATGCAGGATCGGAATCTTGGGGCCGAGCTTCGATGCCCGGGCCGCGGTGAGGCCGTAGAGCGCGGTGTATTCGCGCAGGTCCGGCACGAGTGATTCGCGCATGCGTTCCTTCTGCATCCGCAGCAGGTACACGGCGTCGACGTCGGTTAGCACCGAGTCGAGATCGTGCGACACGGTGACCGGCCAGGTCTCGGTGGCAGGAGGAAGCAGCGTCGGCGGGGCCACCAGCGTGACCGTGGCGCCGAGGCGGGTGAAGGCGCTGACGTCGCTGCGAGCGACGCGACTGTGCTTGATGTCGCCGACGATGGCGATGTGGCGACCTTCGAGCGAGCCGAGTTCTTGTTGGAGCGTGAAGCAGTCGAGCAGCGCCTGGGTCGGGTGCTGGTGCCATCCGTCGCCGGCATTGATCACCGAGGCGTCGAGCCACTTGGTGAGCTGCCAGGGAGCCCCGGAGCTGGCGTGGCGGACCACGACGGCGTCGATGCCCATGGCCTCGATCGTTTCGGCGGTGTCACGCAGGCTTTCGCCTTTGTTGACGGAACTGCTGGCGACCGACACGTTGAGCGTGTCGGCAGACAGGCGCTTGGCCGCCACTTCGAACGAGAGGCGGGTGCGGGTCGAGTCTTCGTAGAACAGCGTGGCGACCGTCAGGCCGCGGAGTGCAGGAACTTTGGCGATGCGTCGACTGGCCACTTCGGCAAACGACGGGGTGATGCGCAACAGCTCCTGGAGCTCATCGGTGGTGAGCTCGTCGATCGACAGGAGGTGTTTCACTTCTGCATCTCGCCGATCTCGACGCCGGACATGGTCACATTGACGACTTCGGTACGAGCCGACGGGAGGTTCTTGCCGACATAGTCGGCACGGATCGGCAGCTCGCGGTGGCCACGGTCGACCATGACGGCGAGCTGCACGCTGCGGGGGCGGCCGAAGTCGTTGAGCGCGTCGAGGGCGGCCCGCACGGTGCGGCCGGTGAACAGCACGTCGTCGACGAGGATCACGGTCGAGCCAGTCAGCTCGGTCGGGATGTCGGTTGGCGCCTCGGGAAGCACCGGGCGCAGGCCGATGTCGTCACGGTGGAAGGCGACGTCGACGCTGCCGAGCGGCGGCCGGGTGCCTTCGATCGTTTCGAGCGCCTCGACGAGATGCAGCGCTGGCTCGATGCCACCCGTCTGCAGGCCGACGATGACGACATCGTCGAGGCCCCCGTTGCGTTCAAGGATTTCGTGCGCCATTCGCTTGACCGCACGCCGAATCTGTTCGGCATCCATCACGGTCGCTTTGGCGACAAAGCTGCCACCGAAGGGTGGCGCGCCTTTCCGTTCGCGTTCGGCCATCAGCCGATACCTCCTGTCCGTTCGAGCCTCGCAGGACTCACTTCACGGTCAGGCGTTGAACCTAGCGCGACGCTTCTCCGCGCGCGCTGGTATTCGCCTGTGGAAATCGCGAGGGTGCTGTGGCCATCATTGAAGACATGGCGGATCCGATGGCGTCCGAAGGCGGAAACGAGCGCCCATTCGTGCCATAGTGCTGCGGTGCCTGAACGCAATGTCTTCGGTCAACCCGTGTGGCTGAAGAAGAGGATCTTTGAAGCGCTCGAGGTCCCGACGCGCAAGTGGATGTTCACGGCGAACGATCTGTGGGCGACCGGGACCGAGCATCTGGTCGATCTCCCGCAACGCGGTGTGTTGTTTGTGGCGAACCACCAGACGATTTTCACCGACGTCATTGCGATGTACCACACATTCTTGGCCACGTCGTATGGCCACGAGCAGCCGACGCAACCCAAGCGGTACGTGCGGAACCCTCGCCACAATCTGTACTTCGTGGCCGCCAAAGAGACGATGCAGTCGGGCGTGCTTCCTCGGATCATGGCCTTGGGTGGCGCGGTGCTCACCGAGCGCACGTGGCGCCATGGCGACGAGATGGTCGACCGTTCGATGAAGCAGGACGACGTCGACGCCATCGGGACTGCGATCGATGATGGCTGGGTCGTGACGTTCCCGCAGGGCACGACGCGTCCTGACGCACCGGTTCGCAAGGGAACGGCGCACATCATCAAGCAGTTCAAGCCGATCGTCGTTCCGATTCGGGTCGACGGGTTCCGCGATGCGTTCGACAAGACGGGCCTGAAGCGGATGCAGAAGGGCGTCAAGTTGACGGTCGATGTGCGTCCACCGTTGCTCGTCGATCACGACAACGACAGCATCGAAGCAATCGTCGAGAAGCTGACCGACGCCATCGCCGCCTGAGGCTTCGCGTCTCTCACACCGCGCCCGAGCCAAACTTGGCGGTGCTGGCGCTTCTCGTATGACTGTCAGACGAGCGTGAAGGCGTCGCCGTCAATAGACAGCGCATAACGATCGAAGTCCGCGGCGAGCACGAGGTTGCCGGTGAAGTGTTCGCAGGCTTCGGCCCGGACGTCGTCGACGGTTGACCCGCTCGCGCCGGACGGCCCGAATCGCGGGCTGAAGTGCGTAAGCGCCAAGTTCGCGACATTGCCCTCGCAGGCGCGTGCGACTCGGGCCGCGGTGCTGTGGCCGTAGTCGTGTTCCATGTTGGCGAGGACCGCCTCGGTGTAGGTCGCCTCGTGGATGAGCAAGTCGAGAGGTCCCGTCTGGCTGACAAGCGCGGCTGGATCGGCATTGTCGCCGGCGACGAAGATGCGCCGCCCTGGCCGATCAGGACCGATGACGGTGCTGGGGTTGACGGTGCTTCCGTCGTCGAGGACAACCGGCTCGCCTCGCTGGAGCTGAGCGAACAGAGGCCCGGCGGGGACTCCCGCAGCCGCGGCCGCATCGGGGTCGAACTTGCCCGGGCGCTCGGCTTCGACGATGTGCCAGCCGACGCTCATCACCCGGTGCGTGAGCGGCACGGCGGTGATGGTCTCGCTCTCGGACTCGACGACCACTCCCCCGGCTTCGCCGACTTCGACGAACTCGATCGGGAACTGGAGATACGTCGAGGACAACCGCAGCACGGTCATCACCATCTCTTCGATCCCGACAGGGCCGTAGACCGTGAGCGGGCGCGTGGTATTCGCCATCGAGCGAGACCCGAGCAGACCGAACAACCCGAAGCAGTGGTCGCCATGTAAATGGCTGATGAAGACCCGGTTGAGGCGCGCCACCGAGAGCGGTGTGCGCAAGAGCTGATGCTGGGTCGCTTCGCCACAGTCGAAGAGGTCCCACCGGCCGCCCAGCGAGCGCGCCAAGCCCGTCACGTTGCGCGCATTCGTCGGGGCTCCCGACGACGTGCCGAGAAACGTGAACTCCATGGCGAGCAGTGTGGCAGTTCACCCCATCGACCCGCTGCACTACGGGCGTGCTGCATGAGTCCGCCCCTCGATGCGTATCGCGAGCACAACCGGCGAACGTGCGCGATCTTTACGCCTGGCGGGTTCCGGCCCACGGGCGATCTAGCAGCGACACGCTTCGGCGGCATCCCACTCGGTGCAGCCGCCGAGCCGTGGCCTTACCATCACGACA
>CAZEMU010000042.1:27328-31309 GCA_964513315.1 uncultured Acidimicrobiaceae bacterium
TTCGGCGGCATCCCACTCGGTGCAGCCGCCGAGCCGTGGCCTTACCATCACGACACCATCACGACAAGGGCCGAGACATCCCCTCGGCGGCGGTATGCCAGATCAATCTCACCGGCACTCCATTCGTCCCACCTCGGCTGAAGCCGTTCGCCTTTATCACCGTCTTTTGCGCCCTAGATCCGACGGGACGAGGGCCCAGCGCACGGGTCGACCTCGTCACGGTGAAGACGATCGCGACGAGATCGACCAACTGACCGAGGAACTCACTGCGATCGCGAGCAGCAAGATCGGCGGTTGGCACACCACTACCCAGGGGCCTGCGTTCAGCGAAGCCGACCGACCGTTCGTCTTCCAGATCGCCAGCGAACCCAAGGTCGGCCTCAACTGGGTTGACGGCGGCATCCTCGGCATAAGCCTGCGCAAAGGACCTGACGGTGCCCCACGCTGGGATCCGGATCTACAGTTCTTCTGAGACGTCGCAGGCCCCGTTAGCCTGCACGCCATGCCTATCGTCTCGACGAACGACCTGAAGACCGGTATGACCCTGGAGATCGACGGCAACCTCATGCAGGTTGTCGACTTCCAGCACGTCAAGCCCGGCAAGGGCCATGCCTTCGTGCGCACCACGCTCCGCAACTCCCGCACCGGCTCGACCGTCGACAAGACCTTCCGCGCCGGCGAAAAGGTCGAGCGAGCCATGATCGACAAGCGCGAGATGCAGTACCTGTACCGCGATGGCGACAACTACGTCTTCATGGACAACGAGAGCTACGACCAGCTCAACGTCGAGCCAGCGATGCTCGGCGACGCTGCCAACTACCTCATCGAGACGAACAACGCGACCCTGCTCATGTTCGGTAGCGAGATCATCGGCGTCGACCTGCCCGCATCGGTCGAGTTGACGATCGAGGTCACCGAGCCCGGGGTCCAAGGCGACCGCGTCTCCGGTGCATCCAAGCCAGCCACGCTCGTGACCGGTCTCGTCGTCCAGGTGCCACTGTTCATCGAGCAGGGCGAGACGATCAAGGTCGACACGCGCAGCGGCGACTACCTCGGTCGCGCCTAAGTGAACGACGCCCCCGTCGGACCGGGAAGGCACGAAGCTCGGGAACGCGCCATCGAGCTGCTCTACGAAGCCGACACGCGCTCTGCGAAGCCAGACGAAATCCTCGAATCGCTCCCGCTCGACCCCGATCCCTATGCCGCTGCCGCCTTCACCGGCGTATCCGAAGCACAGATTCGCATCGACGAGGTGATCGAAGAGTTCAGCACCGGCTGGTCCGTCCACCGCATGCCGCTCGTCGACCGTGCGATCCTGCGTCTCGCCGTCTGGGAACTCCTCGACCGGCCCGATGTGCCGACTGCGGTGGTTCTTAACGAAGCGGTCGAGCTGGCCAAGGACTACTCCACCGAGCGTTCGCCAGCCTTCATCAACGGTGTGCTTGACACTGTCGCTGCCAACGTCCGCGACTGAGCCAACGCCGTGCGGCTGACGGTCCCGACTCCCCCACTCAGCTGGGACGGCGGGGCGCTGCGCCCTTGGCACGAAGACGACGCACCAGCGCTTACTGCCGCCTGGCATGATCGCGAGATCGCACGATGGAACCCCGTCCCGCCGGACCCGTCCGACGAACGCGCTGCGCACTGGATCGCGGGCTGTGACCAACGGCTCGGTGACGGCCGATCACTCGATCTGTGCATCGTTGCGGCCGAGACCGACGAGGTCGTGGGCGAAGTCGGCCTGTCCGGGTTCGACTGGGAACGGCGTGCCGCGCTCATCGGCTACTGGCTCCTGCCCGCGGGACGAGGCAAGGGTCTCGCCACGAACGCCACGTGGGCACTCGCCGACTGGGCCCTCGGCGAACTCGAGCTCTCGGTGGTCGTCGCTCGCTGCAACAGCGCCAACCTTGCCTCCCAAGCAGTGGCACAACGTGCCGGCTTCAGCCACGCCCACAGCGACGGTGAAGGCTACGAACTCTGGGTTCGCCGCCACGCCAACGCTGGCCGATAACCCGACGCCATCCGACATGTCGCCGCGACTACCGTCGGGGACAAGAATCCCAAAGGAGCCACCCCGATGCGATCTCTGCCCGTGATCCTCGCGCTTGTCCTCGCCCTCTTCGCCTCCGCATGCGGCAGCGGCGAGAGCGACTCGGTCGCGAACGCGCTGTTGGACGACCCAAACCGACCTACCTCGTTCGAGGACCTCGAGTTCGAGTCACCGATCGCGGAACTGTTGGGCTTCGACTTCGGCGACAACGACGCCATGGAGCAAGAGTTCGCCAACATGCAGCGCGAGGCAGAAGAGGTCATCGCCGCCTGCATGATCGATCAGGGCTTCGACTACACGCCTCAGATTATGGATCAGAGCATCTTCGTCGGCGGCCCATTCGCCGGCGGCGATGGACTGGCCTATTACAGCGACGAGTGGGTGGCCAAGTACGGGTTCGGCGTGAGCACGCAGCGGTTCCCGCAGAGCCAAGTTGGCTCCGATCTCATCGGTTTCGACGACTCGGCGATGCCTGAATTCGATGAAGGCCCTCAGGACCCCAACCAGGCCTACCTCGAGTCGTTGACCGAGGGTGAACGCCAGGCCTACGAAGAAGCGCTCTGGGGCACACCACCCGACTTCGACAACATGGACCCGGACGATATGGAATCCATGGTCTTCGAGCCCGAGGGCTGCCAGGGCGAAGCCTTTGAGCAGGTCTACAACGAAGGCCCCGGCGGCGGCATGGAGTTCTTCGAAGCCTTCGGCGACGAGCTCGAAGCAATGGAAGAACGAGCCGAGGCCGACCCTCGAGTCGTCGAGTACCGAGCCGACGTCGCCGCCTGCGTGTCCGACAAGGGCTTCGTGTGGACCGGCGAAGAGGACCCGTGGGAGTACTTCGAACCGAAGCTGAGCGGCATCGGCAACCAGGGCTTCATGGGCGACCCATTTGCGGATGCAGACGTCAACCCCGAGGAGATGTCTGATCGTGAGCTCGACGAGTTCTTCGCCGAGCTGAACAAGCTCTCCGACGAAGACCGCACCAAGTTGGCGGCGGTGCAGGCCGAAGAGATCGAGCTCGCCACGATCGTCGTTGGCTGCGGCGGTGGCGAACTGAACGAGCAGTACTTCCTGGGCGAGATTCGCCTGGAGTACGAGAACGAGTTCATGGCCCAGAACGCCGACGCACTGGCCGAGTTCGCGAACTAGATCTCGGGGTCCTTGGGGAAGCTCGTAAGGCGCTCGGCGCCGTTCATCGTGGCGACGCAGGTGTCTTCGATGCGCACCCCAGCCAGACCTCGCAAGTAGACGCCCGGCTCGACCGTGGCGACGGTGCCGGCCTCGTAGACGTCGGCGGCGCCACTGGTCGAGGCAACACGTGGCAGTTCGTGAATGTCGAGCCCCACACCATGGCCCGTGCCGTGGGTAAAGCTGTCGGCCCAGCCGGCGTCAGCGATAACGGAGCGGGCGGCTCGGTCGACGGCATTCGTCTCGGCGCCGACGACCATGGCCTCGACACCAGCCTGCTGCGCAGCAATCACCGTGTCGTAGTGGCGCGACTGGTCGGCCGTCAGCGACCCAACGCAGAAGGTGCGGGTCATATCGCTGCGATAGCCGTCGACCCGTCCGCCGACGTCGACGATGACCAGGTCGCCTGTCTCGATCACCCGATCGACGGGCGCATGGTGCGGTATCGCTCCGTTCGGGCCTGATGCCACGATCGTGTCGAATCCCAGGTCGGTCTCGACCGAATGGGCCGCACCTCCATTAGTACGGATCTGGGCTTCGAGCGCCGCTGCGAAGGCTCGCTCGGTGGGCTGTTCCCGCAACAGCGGCGTGACGGTGCGCAGCGCATCATCGACGAGATCAGCGGCGGCACGGATGCGAGCGAGCTCGGCTTCGTCTTTGGTCGCCCGCACTCGATCGAGCACCTCGCCGGTGGCAACGATCTCGTGGTCGGGCAGCCAGCGTCCGGCAATGTCACGTTGCTG
>CAZEMU010000043.1:0-30846 GCA_964513315.1 uncultured Acidimicrobiaceae bacterium
TCGGCAACGCCGATGACGTCACCGTCGCCGGGCCCGACGTCAATCCTGAGCTCGGCGACGACGGCGTGCTGGGGACGGACGATGATCTGAACTTCGATATCGATGCTCGCACGATCACGATCGCTTCCGATCAGGCTCCGATCGTGTTCGAAGGTTCGAACATCGTCATCGAGATCCTTGGCCAAACGTTCACCGTCGCCGATCTTGACCTCTCCGGCCTCGACGACGGAACCGTCGAGATCACCGGCCTGACGGGCACCACCGTGTCGATCGCCGACGGCTTGATCTCCGCAGTGATCGAAGACATGCCGGCGCTCAACAGCCCAGATGCCGTCGGCACCGACGACCTTCCGGCCGGCGATGTTGTGCCCGAAGGCGGCGATCCAGTTCCCGACACGCCAGCGTCGATCATTCTGAGCCGCGAGGGCATCGAGGCGGCGTTGCGAGTTGACGTCGCAGTTAACGCACCCGGCGTCACGGTCGACGGCACCTTCGACCTCGAGATCGACACCATCGCCGATGATTCGTTCGTGCGCCTCAGCGCCGATGACTTCTCCGTAGCTGTCGATGGCCAGACGATCGAAGGCCGCGTGCAACTCGAAGAAGCGACGGTCAGTGATGGTGCAAAGGCCGTTCTCGTTGCCGCAACCGACATCGAGTTCTCACTCAAGGACCCGACGAAGCCCGACGATCCTTTGACCGATGACGTCGACGAATCGGTCGAAGTCGTCGGCGTCTCCAGCGTCGAGGGCACCCTGCTTCTCTCAACGGCGGGCCTCGCCGGCACGGTTGCGGGCAACCTGAACCTGGCCACCGACGCAATCTCGCTTGCTGGCCAGGTCGACCTGGCCTTCAACACCGGCGCAGCTGTCGACGTGTCCGCTGGCGGCATCGACTTCGCCGTCCGGGGCGGACCCTACGTGCGCATCGAAGCGAACGACACGGTTGCCACGATCGCGGTCGCCGAGGCCCTCGTGCCGGGCAGCTTCGACCCGAACCTCCCCGCACCCGACACACCAATTCGCACCCTCGACGTCGGTGGTGACTTCTTCTTCGAAGCCGCCGACGACGGCACGATCGTGATGCAGGTCGAAGACCTGTTTGTGAGCTTCGCCGGCGAAGGCCTCCAAGGCGGCAGTGGCAGCCTGGTCATTACCCCCGACGATGAAACCGACGAGTACCACCTCGCTGGTTTCGTGTCTGGTTCCGCTTCGGTCGAGACCTCGGGCGTCGCCATTGGTGGCTCGCTCACGCTGCAGTTCAACACCGACCGCGAAGACGCCGTCGACGTCACCACGACCGTGAACGGCGCAGCCGTTACCGTTGCGCTCGACGCAGGTGAGCTCGACTTCTTCGGCAGCGTTGATGTCGAGCTAACCGATGGCATCGACATCGGCGGCTTCCTGTTCATCCAAGGTGCCATCACCGTCACGACGGGCGGCTCGATGTCCCTGGCCGGCCTGACGATCTTCGTCGGCGACGGCCCCTACCTACTGCCAACTGACCCGGCCACGGTGAATCCAGCCGCAGCTGGCGTCCTGCTCACCGGGCTGAGCGGCGAGCTGCAGCAGCACGGCGACGGACTCTTCGCCCTCTACGCCGCCGGAACGATCTCGCTGATCGGCATCGACGGCGCGACCATCTCCGGTTCTGTGGAGATCTTCTTCAACAACTCGGGCACGCTCCGCAACGTCGGAGGCGAAGACGTCGCCGACGGCGACCGCAAGGTCAGCACCGATGGAGCACCGCTTGAGTTCGTCATCAACGAACAATCCGTCTTCGGTACGTTCACGATCGAGCGCGAAGTCGGCTCCGACGGTGGCGCCCAGCTGATCCTTGACGCAACTGATGTTGCGGTCACGCTCGGTCCGGTCGGTGCCCAGATCACCGTGAACAATGGTTCTGGCGCAGCGATCATCAACAGCGACGGTGTCGCTGGCGTCTTTAGCGGTGACATCGCTGCTGGCGTGGTTGCTCCGAACATCGAAATCGCCGCTGCGGTCAACGACGTCACGATCGAGTTCAACTCGGGACCTGCCGTCAACGAATCGACCGCAACCCAGACGCTTGAGCTTCCAGTCGGTCCATTCGTTGAGGTCACACTCGGCGAGCTCAGTGGCGCGACCATCATCGATCTCACGCTCTTCGGGCAACGAGTAGCCGGATCGTTCGAGGTCACCAAGCTGGGAAGCGACCTTCGCATCGCTGCCAGCAACGTTGAGATGGAGTTCGGCGGACTCGGCGCAGCACCGGTACTCACACTCATCGACGGTATTGGCGTACTCAACGTCACGGCGGCTGGTGCATCAGGGTCGATGAGCGGCACGGTCACTGCGACCCTTCCAACCGTCGATCTCACCGGAACGTTCACCGTCACGGTGGATCGCACCGCTGCTGCCGGCGACGAAGTCAGCGTGCTTGGCGAAGACGTCAGCATCACGGTCCTTGACCAGACGGTCAGCGCAGCTGAGATCTCCTTCGTCGACAACGCCGGCACCGTCGTCGTCACCGTCACCGACGGAGCGCTCGACCTCGGTCAAGGCGACACGGCGATCATCGAACTCCGCGGCATCGACGGAGCCGTCGAGATCACCGACACCGGAGCAACTGCGGTAACGCCACTCAGCATCGAGTCCTTCGCCGTAGTCCGCGGCGGCTTCTCGCTCACTGGCGGTCCACTGGCGCTCGCCATCAATACCGCAGCCGACGAGTTCCGGGTCAACGGCGCCGCTTCGCTGACGGTCCTCGGCCAAACGCTCGCAGCCACGTTTGACATCGAGAAGTCAGGCGATGACCTCGCTTTGTCGTTCACCGGCGGCACGCTGCAAATGAAGCTGCCGAACGACACCGTTGTCGTCGACGTCACGGGCGCGAGCGGCGACCTACTGGCGACTCCCGACGGGATCGCCGCCGAGTTCGCAGCCACCGGTACGAGCTTCGGCGATGCAAGCCTTGGCTTCGAGATCGGCTCCGAGGCAGTCACCGTCCGGATCAACACCTTCGACACCCGAATCGACGAGGTCGGCCCACCGGTTGCGCTTTCGCTCCCCGCCGGCCCGTACTTCCAGATCTCGGTCGTCGGCGCCGCAGTGACCCTCAATAATCTCGGGGCGGTAGCCCCGGCCATGACCGCCAGCTTCACGTTCGAGCAGAACGAAGCCACGGGTGTCACCGTGGTCGGCGTCATCGACGCAACCATCACCGGCGGCTCGACGCTGAGCGATGGCACGGGCGCAATCATCATCACCGAAGACGGCGTCGCTGGCTTCGTGAACGGGCGGGCAACCGCTGGATCGCTCTCTGGTGATCTCGGTTTCCGGTTCAACAGCACCGGGGGAGCGGTCAATGAGTCCGTCGAGGTCGACGGGCGCACGCTCGCCGTCATCTTCGATGTAACCGAGGGAAGCTTCTTCGCCTTCTTCGGCTCCGACCTCAGCATCAACGTCGGCGACTTCATCACGATCGAAGGAGACGTTTCGCTCCAGGGCGACGCCGTCGACGGCCCCCGTGAACTCGGCATCAATAACGGCGTGATCTTCCTCGGCCGTGGCCCGCTCCGCCTCGACAAGACCTCCGACGTGGAGAACCCGAGTGCCGTCGGCGCCGTGCTTCGCAACGCACGCATCGCGCTGGTCGAGTTCGATCCCACGGGTGCGACGACCTACGCACTGACGGCAACTGGCGAGCTCGAACTCGTCGGCGTCGACGGCGTGTCCGTCGCTGGCGCCGCTTCGGTGTCGTTCAACAACACCGGAAACGACATCACTCGCACCATCACCTTCACTGGTCTCGATGGCTCTACCGACACGGTGACCGTCAACGAGCTCGATGGCGCTCGATCGTTCGAAGCGATCAACGTCAACCTCGACGTCCTCGGCCAGCGGCTGCGCGGCGACTTCGGTTTCGACATCGATGACCCTGCTGGCGACCGCAAGGTGACCGTCTCGTTCAGCGACGTCTCGTTTGCGCTCGGCGACGGCGCCAGTGACATCGTGTCGGTCAACAACGCCGCCGGCACCTTCTTGATCACTCAGGACGGCATCGCCGGCACGGCCACCGCGGCCAGTGACGCTGACGACGTGGCCATCAGCCTCGACCTCGGCGTCGGTACCACCCAGACACTCGATGCCGTCGTACTTCGGATCAACACCATTGACGAAGACGTCGACGTCGACGTCACGCTCGACGGAACACCGATCGAGATCGAGGTCGATGCTGGTCCAGTCTTCGAGCTTGGGCTGACGGGCGTCGCGCTCGACATCGCCGGTCTCTCGATCACGGGTGACTACACGATTCAGAGCGCGACCGATGCCGACGGCAATCGTTCGGTTGCAGTCGGCATTGCTGGCGGCACGGCCGCCTTCTCAATCGGCGCAGCCAAGATCGTTGACATCACCGCCGTCGACGGCATCTTCTTCGTCGATAGCGACGGCGTCGCCGGTCAGGCGGCAGCGACCGTCGAGGTGACGGCTCCAGGCGGCGTTCTCACCCTGGGCCCAACCAACTTCGAACTGATCTTCAACACGACCAGCACAGCGGTCAACAAGACGCTCACCGTTGGCGGCGAGCTCGTTGCGCTCGATGTGGCCGCGGGCCCGTTCATCCAGGTGAGCGGTACCGGCCTTGCTGCTTCCCTCAACGTTGGCGGCGATGTCTACGCCCTCACGGGCGACTTCGCTTTCGAGCAACGCGGCGACGACTTCGTGGTCGCTGCGGTCAACAACCTTGCCCTCGACTTCGGCACACTTGTCGAAGTCACCGAAGGCGAACTCCTCCTGGTCGTGACCTCGGCCGGTGTCGCCGCCGAAGGCTCAGCGACCGTCAATGTCACCGCTCCAGGCGTGACGGTCGCTGGCACGTACGGCGTCGCGATCAACACCGCTACGACCGCCCAGAACCACGAGTTCGAAGTCGGCGGTGAGACCAAGACCATCGACCTCGAGGCTGGCGCACTGATCCAGGTCCTTGCGCTCGGTGCCGTCATCAGCCTCGCAGGTGCCGACGTCACGGCCCGCAAGCTCCTGTTCAAGCGCAACGCTGATGACACCATCGAAGTCAGCGGCGAAGGCGCCGGGTTCTCCGTCGCCGCAAACGGCAAGCACATCATTGGCCTCGAAGAGGCTGGCTTTGCGTTCGTCTTCAACGCAACGGGCGCCTACGGCGGTCTTCGCGGTGGCGACATCGTCGGCCCGGACTTCGGCGGCGACTTCGAGATCGACGGCGTTGTCGAGTTCGACATCAACACCTCGGGTGCCGCCGAGATGCTCGACATCACGTGGACCGACGCTGCTGGCGTCGAGATGACCGAGACGGCAGACCTCACGCTTGGCATTCGCCGAGTGGCAGTCGAAGATGCCGTACTCACCATTGCCGGAAGCACGTTGACGGCGAGCACATTGACGTTCGAAGGCACACTCGTCGACGGGGCCTACGAAGAGCTCGCCATCCGCGGCGAGGACCTCGGCTTCGTGCTCGACGCGGGTGGCACCCAGATCATCAAGATCGTTGACGCCGACTTTGGGTTCATGGTCAACGACGAAGGCCTCGCTGGTGTCGCAGTCGTCGACCCTGCAACGGGCAGCATCGAAGGCCCCGACATCGACGGCGTCACGCTCGAGAACATCGCCGGCTCGATCGCCATCAGCACCTTCTCGACGTCACAGACGTTCGAGCTTGACGGCGAGATCTTCACCCTCCCCGGCGCTCCAGTCGGTTCCGCCTTCGTGCGTGCCGAAGTCGTCGGCACAGGCGCTCTGACCCCAGCGACGCTCGAAATTCTCGGAGCAACGTTCACCGCTGACCTCTTCAGCTTTGAAAAGAACGGCAACAACGTTGCGGTCGCCGGCGATGGGCTCGGCCTGGTGCTCAAGGCAGGCGCCACCGAGGTGCTCAAGATCGAAGATGCGGACCTCGCACTGCTCTTCACGCCCGATGGCGTTGCCGCCGCCGTCAAGGACGCAGCGTTCACCGGCCCCGACATCGCCGATCTCTCGCTCAGCGGCTCCGCGACGGTCTTGGTCAACACCGCAGACGAGGCAACCACCATCGAAGTCGGTGGCATCGACGTCGACCTCGACGCTGGTCCATTCGTTCGGGTCGAGGTCGCCGACGCCGAGTTCACCGTCTTCACCACGACGCTGACCTCAGATCTGTTGACCTTCGAGCAGACCTCCGACGAGGTCATCACCGTCGGCGCAACCGACCTCGACGTCGTGCTTGCGGCCAGTGGCGTCCAGGTCGTTTCGATTACTGGCGCTGACTTCGCTGCCCGCTTCACCGAGGCTGGCGTGGTTGCGGCCACCGTGAACGGAACCTTCGAAGGCCCATCCACTGACCTCTGGGACGGCGCCGACGACATCGTCGGTGTGAACCCTGCCAACGGCATCAACGATGACACCGGCGAACCCTTCTCGATCGAAGGTGTCGTCGGCGTTGCGCTCAACACCACAGGCACCGTCGCTCAGATCAACGTTGTTGTCGACGTCCTCGACGACGGCACCCGAGTCACCGAGACCGTCGATCTGCTCGGCGGCGACCTCTACGCCGGAGTCGACATCGTCGATGCGACGCTCACGGTCGGTGACAACACCCTGACTGCTGATCGTCTGTCCTTCTCGCTGGCCACCGCTGGTGCATCGACCGCCGTGAACGTGAGTGGCGAAAACGTCGACCTCAACATCAATGCCGGTGAGACACGAGTCCTGGCGATCCTCGACGCCAGCTTTGCGCTGATCATCGAAGACGACGGCATCGCTGGTGCCCTCCGCGACGCCACGGTCGTCGGCCCCGACCTGGGCGACGACTTCCGCATTAGCGGCGACGTGACCGCCGAATTCAACACGAGCCCAACCCAGAAGACCGTTACGGTCCCTGCCGCTGCGGGCGACGAGGTCGTCATCATCGATCCCGGCGCCGTCAAGGTGACCGTTTCGTCTCCGGTACTTGAGATCGCTGGCGTTTCGATCGCGGCGAGCAGTGTCGACTTCGAATACGCCGCCGGTGATCTGACGCTCCTCGATGGCGATCCTGATCTTCGCTTCAACCGGACCTCCGCCGACGGCACGATCCTTACCAACCCAGACGAAGGCCCATCGGGTCTCGACCTGACCCTGCCTCGGGTCAAGGTCACCGTGCACGACCTCAGCCTCAACATCGGCTCGCAGGTCACCGCAACGGTCGACGAAGCGTTGCTGATCATCCTCTCGACCGGCGTCATCGCCGAAGCCGAAGGCATCAGCCTGACGGTGAACGCTGGCGATGACTTCTCGGTCGACTCGGGTGACATCAGCCTGAAGATCAACACCACCGGTCCGGCCGCATCGGTGCAGGTCGTCGTCACGAACGCAGGAATCTCCGCTGCTGGCCAAACGCTCGGCGGCACCTTCGCCTTTGAACGCTTCGAAGACGAAGACACCGGCGAAGAAGTCGTTCGTATCGCCGTCGAGGACCTGACCGTCACCCTGGCCGACGCCTCGGGTGACCTGTTCGTGATTGCCGACGGTGATGGCGTCTTGCTGCTCACCAACCTTGGCGTCGCCGGAACCTTCGAAGTCGATGCAACCCTTGGCTCGGGCGTCACCGGGTTCAGCCTGACGCTGCCCGAGGTTCTCGTCGAGATCAACACGATCCCGTCGACGGTCAACCAGACCTTCACCATCGGCGGCGTGGCCGCAACCATCGCCGTACCCGCCGGTCCATTCGTCCGGGTCAAGGTTGTCGGTGCAGTTCTTTCGATCCCGCCGTTCCTGGAGCTGAGCGGGAACTTCATCTTCGAACAGCAGGGCGCTGCGGACGCTCGCAAGACAGTTGTCGGCTTCTCCGACGTCACGATGGACGTCGACCCTGATCCCACCGATGGCGACACCGCACTGCTCGAGATCCGCAACGGCACCGGCATCTTCTTCTTCGACAACCTCGGCTTCGCTGGTTTGCTGTCCGGTTCGGTCAGTGTCGAAGCGGGCGGCTTTGGCGCCGGCGGCAGCGTTGGTCTGCGCATCAACACCCGCCCTGAGGGCCTCCCTGATCCGGGTATCGATGTCACGTTCGGAGGAGAGACGGTCACGCTGATCTTCGCCGATCCGATCGAAGGCCAAGTCGGTAGCGGCGAAGTCGCTGACGTGAACGGCCCATTCATTGACGTCTTCGGCGCCAGCGTCAACCTCGTCATCGCTGACTTCATCAGCATCGAAGCCGAAATTGAATTCGATTCTGAGGGCGCAGCCTCCGGCAACGGCGACTTGTACGTTGGCGAAGGCCCCCTCTTCCTCGAGAATGCCGATGGCACTCGCAGCGACGACATCAATCCACTGGCAACGGGCCTCCACCTCACCGGCGACTTCGAGTTCACCGAGTCCGGTACGACCGAGAACCCGACCTACGTGTTCGCCGCGGCGGCCTCGCTCGAATTGGTCGGCGTCGAGGGCGTCATGATCACCGGCGACGTCACGGTTGCAATCAACACCACCAGCGACGACGCCCCCGACGCAACAGTCGACGGCCAGAGCATCGCCCTGGACGCAGGCGTCACCAAGGTCCGAGGCACGAACCTGACGATCGACGTTGATGACCAGATGTTCACCGCAACCCTCGAGTTCACGAAGTCGGCCGACGGCACGATCGTCGTCAAGTTCAGCGACATCGTCCTCGATCTCGGTGGCGCACTGACGCTTAATGGCGGCGCCGGATTTATGCAGCTGACCTCGGCTGGCCTCGCCGGTGTCGTGCTGTTCGATGCGTCTGCCGGTACCGGCTTGACCGACCCGAACTTCTCGCTCGAAGCTGCATTCGAACTCCGCATCAACTCGACTGACGCTGCGGTCGAGGAGACCATCACGGTTCCCGATGCCGACAACCCGACGCGCACGTTCGCACTCCCTGCAGGTCCTTACCTGCAAATCTCGATCGTCAGCACCGACGTCGTTGGGTCACCGTTCATCACTGTTCTTGGCCAGGAGATCTCGGGCAGCTTCTCGCTTGAGATCGTGGAATCGCAGGAACCAGCTGGTGGCGACATCGTGCGCCTGGCAATCACGAACGCCGCAGCGAACTTCGGTGATGACACCAACGACTTCATGACGCTCAGCGGCGGCAGCGGCTTCTTGGTCTTTGAGAGCGGCAGCGGTGTCGCCGGTGTCATCGAAGGCACCGTCGCGATCGACGTTCCAGGCGTGTCCTTCGATGGGCGCCTCGCTGTGGAGTTCAACACAACGGGTGCTGCCGTCAACGAATCGACGATTCTCGACGCAGAACTGCTCGAACTGAACTACACCGACGGCAGCTTCGTCCGGGTCAGCGGCACTGACGTGGCGCTCGAGGTGCTCGGTCAGCGCATCGAGGGCAACTTCGTTGCTGAGAAGATCGGCGATGGGGCAGGGGCGACCGTTTCGATCGGCGTCACCGATGCATCGCTCGTGCTCGGAGACGGCACCAACAACGATCTCGTAACCGTCGCCGGCGGCATCGGTGGCATCGTCATCCGCACGGGCGCTGCGGGCACCGAACTTGCTGGCTCGCTCGCCGCAACCAGCATCATTGTCAACCTGCCATCCGTGGCATTCGATGGTGGCGCCTCGATCAGCTTCACTACCAGCGACGCCGAGTTCGCTGACGTGAACATCGCACTCGCTGGCGACCAAACGGTCGAGGCTGGCCCGTTCGTGCGGGCAAGCCTGCTCGCTACCGGCGCCGGTCAGGGCCTGACCGTTCTCGGAGTGACGCTCAAGGGCAACTTCGGCTTCGAGACCCGCTCCAACACCGACGGCACCGAGCGCTTGGTCGTCGCCGTCGACAGCGCCAGCCTGTCCTTCGGCGACGATGGCACCGGTGCAGCGCTCGTCACCTTCTCCGGTGACGACGGCCTCTTCGTGGTCGACCCTGACGGTCTCGCGGGCACGATCACCGTAAGCATCGATGTCGCAGCCGCTGATGTCACCGTCACTGGCACGGCAGTCATCCAGATCAACACGCTCGAGACGGCCGTCACCGAGATGTTCGAGTTCGCTGCTGGCGTCGATCCTGTCGTGCTCAGCGTTCCGACCGGACCGTTCGTTCAGGTGCTCGCTACCGGCGTCACGCTGAGCGCAGTCGATCAGTCGCTCACCGGCGACCTGCTCTTCCGGGCCGAAGGCGACAACGTCCTGATTGCCGCCAACAACGTGACCGCACGGTTCGGGACGGCAACGATCGCCGTCGTCCTCGCCGACGGCAGCGGTGCACTCTTGCTCAACGCCAATGGCATCGCTGGTTCCATCGCCGGCGCCGTGACCCTCGAAGGCATCGAAGGCGTCACGCTCGACGCGATCATGTCGCTCCAGTTCAAGAACTACGCAGCTCAGGTATCGCTCGAACTGCCCGACGGCTCCCGCTCCGACCTGACCGAAGACACCGAGTTCTTCGAGATCCAGGGCGAAACCGAAATCGACATTGCGGGCGCCTTTGCGATCGAGGGCAACTTCAAGGTGTCTTCGACACCGGCTGCCTTTGCCATCGCGGCCGAAGGCGTCTCGATCTTCCTGGGCGTGCCGGACCAAATCGGTGTCAGCATCGACGATGCAAGCTTCAACCTGACGTTGACCGATCCGGCCGCTGGCGACGACTTCACCCTCGCGGTCGAAGGCGACGTCGCACTGTTCGGCCTCCCTGGCATCACGATCAGCGGCAAGGTCACCACGACCATCACCGCAACCGGCACCGGCGCGACCCGAGTCGTCGACATCATGACGACCGGCGGGTCGGCTGCAGATCCGCTGGTGATCAACACGCCGCTCGGTGAGTTCGAGGGCATCCTCAACTTCACCCTCGACGGCGCCTCGGGCGACGTCATGGTTAGCGGCGAGAACATCAGCTACTTCATAGGCAACCGAAACCTCGCTGGCGATCCGACGCTCGGCTTTGGCATCGACGCCGCCGACTTCGAACTCCTCGTCAAGGCCGACGGCACCTATGCCCTCAAACTCGAAGGTGCGGTCAACGCAACCCTGCCCGTCGGCCTCGATGTCAGCGGCACCCTCGTCGTCAGCCAGAACACCGCAGCTGTCGAGCTTCTCGGCATTGCCGCCGAAAGCCTGAGCATCGGCGGCACCCTGACCTTCACCCTCACCGCCCCGTCCGTCTCGCTCACCGGTGCATTCCTGATCGAGCTTGAGAACGACGAACTCTTCATCGCCGGTTCCGGCATCTCGCTCGAGGCCAAGGTCGGAGCGATCGGCTTCGAGGTCACTGACGCCAACTTGGCGATGCTCCTTACCGACGGCGGATTCGCCCTCGATGTCGGCGGCTCCGTCGCCCTGGTCGGTGTCCCGACCGTGACGGCTTCCGGCACGTTCGGTGTCCAGTTCAACAACACGGGTGCCGACGTCGCCCGCAGCTTCACCATCAATGGCGAGTCGAAGTCCCTCGCCGTTCTCGACGGGGTCACCCGCTTCGGTGGAACCGGCATCACGCTCGTGGTCGCTGGACAGAATCTCAGCGGTGACTTCACCGTCGAGCTGACGGCAACGACGGTCGACGTCAAGATCGCCAACGCCCAGTTCGGCATCGGCATCGTCGGACGGGACTTCATCACGGTCACGGGCGATGCGCTCGTCACGATTGACGCTTCGGGTCTGGCGGCAGCGCTCAGCGGTGCAGTCGTCGTCGACATCCCGGGCATCGACATCGATGTCGCTGCTGACCTCGAAGTCGAGATCAACACGACGGGCAATGCGATCGACACCACGGTCGACGGCGACGACCTTGAACTCGACGCTGGCACCTACGTCCGAGTCCGTGCCGGCACGATCGCTGCGCCCGTCACGATCCAGATCGCTGGCTTCGGTATCGCGGGTGTGTTCCTCTTCGAGCAGGACACCACCGGCGGCGAGCAAGTCGTCAAGGTCGGCGCCACCGAGGTTTCGATCGACTTCGGCGTACCGGGCCTCGTCATCGACGACGCAACTGGCCTGCTCCTCATCAACGGCGAAGGCGCTGCTGGCGAGCTGACGGTTGGGGCGATCAGCCTCAACGCCATCCCGGGCCTCATCGCTACGGGTACGGCCACCGTCCAGATCAACACCACGCCGAGCGAGATCGACGAGACGTTCACCTTCGGTGGTGGCGAAGTTCTTCCACTCGAACTCCCTGCCGGTCAGTTCCTGCGGGTCGAAGTCACCATCGCCCCTGGCGGCCTTGGCATCGATATCGACGACGACGGCATGCTCGACCTTTCGGCAAGCGGAACACTCTCGCTCGAGCGCAGCACCCGCGACGACGGTTCACAGATCACGATCATCGGCCTCACCGACTTTGAGGTCGGGATCGACATTGACGGCGACGATGTCGACGACGGTCAGCTCACTGGTGGCGAAGGTGCCCTCGCAATCGTGCCGGGCGGCATCGCTGGCCTGATCAGCGGTTCGTTCAGCGCCGATGTCGGCCCCGTCTCAGCCGGCGGCACCGTCTCGGTGCGCCTCAACACGAGCGGTGGCGCTGTTGCCGAAGTCGTCGAAGTCGGCGGACGCAGCATTCCAATCAACTTCGGCGCCGGCGAAGGCAACGTCTTCGAAATCTCGGTGTCGGGTGCGAGCATCCGCCTGGGTGACTTCGCAACCATCGAGGGCGACATTGCCTTCAGCAACGGCCTCTTTGCCGGCACGAACCTCGAAATCTTCGTCGGCCAGGGCCCCGCCCGTCTCGAAAGCGGCGAGCTCAACCCGCTCGCTACCGGCGTGCTTCTCACCGACGCAACGGTTGCCGTCAAGGAAGGCGCTACCGCCGGCACCTACGCCGTCAGCGCCACCGGCACGATCCAGCTCATCGGCGTCGATGGCGTCACGATCGGCGGCACCGCTTCGGTTCGCTTCAACGACACCGGCGAAGACGTTGACGAGTTCATCACCATCGGCGGCACCGACAACGACGTTGTGCTCCTCATCGACGCCGACGAAGCTCCCGAGTTCGTCGGTACGGACCTGGTCATCGAGGCCTTCGGTCAGAGCCTCCGTGGCGATCTGAGCTTCACCAAGCAGGCTGGCGACGAAGGCACCATCGTCATCACCGCCACCAACGTCTCCCTCAGCCTGGGCGGGGGAGCGGTCACGGTCGATCAGACCGATGGCACCACCGCAACCTTCCTCATCACCGCTGCTGGTCTCGCAGCAGAAGTCAGCGCAACCGTCGGCCTCGACATTCCTGGTGCGTCCTTCGGCGCTGACCTGACGCTCCAGATCAACACCACCGGCGCAGCAATCGATGAGCCCGAGCTGGCGCTGCCTGCCGGTCCGTACTTCCGACTCGACGCCGACGCCATCACGCTGACGATTGATGGCGTCGTCCTCTCCGGCAACTTCTCTGTTGAGGAGATCACCACCGACACGGGTGCCTCACTGACCCGCATCGGCGCAACCAATGTCACTGCGGCGATCGGCCCGGTCTCGCTCACGCTTGGTAGCGGCTCGTTCCTGATCACACCAGCTGGCATCGCTGGCCGCCTCGGCGGCACCGTCGCCATTGCCATCGACGGCATCGATCCACTCGGCGCAACCTTCACCTTCGCCGTCAACACGCTGCCGGTCGCCGTCAACGAGACCTTCCGGATCGCTGGCGAAGACATCACGCTCGACCTCGCCGCTGGCCAGTACGTCAAGTTCGAAGCACTCGACGTCGCCATCGCGATTGCAGGCCAAGAGATCTCCGGTGACTTCGGCTTCGAACGGACCACCCTCACCGACGGCACCTCGACCTTCATGCTCGGCATCGCCGACGCAACGGTGGCCCTCGGCGTCGACGGCGCATCGATCAGCGTGACCGACGCCGAAGGTGCACTCCTGCTCATCGGCACTGGTGCGGCTGGCCGCTTCGGCGGAACCCTCGCCGTTGACCTGACCGGTGTCGCCGTGACTGGCGACGTCAGCGTCGAGTTCAACACGACCGGCGATGCAGTCGACACGGTCTTCTTGCTCGGCACCACAGAGATCCCGCTGGTCCTCGACGCTGGCACTGGCGAAACGTTCACCCGCATCGCCATCCGCTCGGCTTCGCTTGAGGTCTTCGGCCAGACCCTCACCGGCGACTTCGTGTTCGAGCAGGACGGCACCGACATCGCCGTCGCTGCGACCAATGTCGCTCTGAACCTTGGCGATGGACTCTTCACCATCGACGGCGGCACGGGCCTGTTCGTCGTAACTGACTCCGGCTTCGCAGGCGAATTCAGCGGCGCCGTCGGCATCGGCGTCGATGGCATTGCCATCTCGGTCGACCTCTCGGTCGAGATCAATACGACCGGTGCCGCAGTGAGTCGCACGATCGGTACAGAGACCCTCACGCTCGACGCCGGCGAGTACGTGCGGGTCACCGGCGACGACATCAGCATCGACGTGCTTGGCCAGACGCTGACCGTCGACCTGGCGGTCGAGCGCATCACGACGGCTGGCGGCGACGCCGTCGTCCGCATCGCCTTCACCGAACTGCGCCTGCAGCTCGCCGCTGACGGCACGACCTTCGTCGACATCACCGATGGCTCCGGCGCCCTGATCATCACGACGGGTGGCGTCGCTGGCTCGATCAACGTTGCGGCCGTCACGGTCTCGATTCCTGGCGTCGATGGCCTTGCGGTCAACGCCGGCAACGTAACGGTTGAGTTCAATGGGTTGCCGAGCGCAATCAACGAGACGTTCGCCCTGCCTGGTGCCCCAGACACATCGGGCCAGTCACCAAGCATTGAGCTTGACCTGCCAGCTGGCAGCTTCTTCCGAGTCTCGATCGACGACCTCGACGTTCAGATCTCCGGCGTCAACGTCAGCGGCGACTTCAGCATCTCGCAGTCGACCACGACCAGCGGCGACACCGTCACCGCACTTGGCATCTCCAACTTCTCCGCCACCATCGGGACCGACGCAATTGCCGTAACCGACGGCGAAGGCTTCTTCGTCATCACCACCGCTGGCATCGCCGGCTTCGTATCCGCCACCGTCGATGCGGGCATCGGCGATGCAATCTCGGCGGGCGGCACGGTCAACGTCCGGATCAACAACACGCTCGCAGGGGTCGACGCGACCGTTGAGGTCGGCGGCCGCAGCGTGCCGATCTCCTTCGGTGCCGACGAAGGCGACGTGTTCGAAGTCTCGTTCTCCGAGCTGACGCTGCGCATCGGTGACTTTGTCACCATCGAAGGCTCCATCGCCATCTCTGGTGGCACCTTCGCCGGTCAGAACCTCGAGATCTTCCTCGGCCAGGGCCCTGCCCGTCTCGCTGATGGAGAACTCAACCCGCTGGCGGTTGGCGTGCTGCTGACCGACGTATCGCTCGGCCTGGTTGAGGCCGGGACCGGACATGCCCTGCACGCCGAGGGCACGATCATGCTGCTCGGCATCGACGGAGTCACGATCGCTGGTACCGCCATTGTCGATGTGAACTCAACGGGCATGGCCATCAACGAATCGCTCGAGATTCCGGGTGTTGCCGAACCCATCGACGTCGTGTTCGCAACCGCCGATCGTGTCACTCGCTTCGAGGCGCTCGATGTCGACCTCAACATCCTCGGCCAAGCGCTGCACGGCAACTTCCTCTTCGACGAGGCAGGCGACGGCACACTCACCATCGCAGCAAGCGATGTCGACCTCACCCTCGGCGATGGCACGAACGGCATCAGCATCACCGATGCATCAGGCGCCCTCGTACTTGGCCCTGCTGGCACCGCCGGTCAGCTCGACGGAACCCTCTCGGTCAACCTGCCCGACATCAGCCTCGACGGAACCTTCGGTATCGCCGTCAACTCGACGGGTGCACCGGTCAACGAAACGTTCGTGTTGGGCGGAGACAACATCGAACTCGACCTGCCTGCCGGCCCATACCTGCGCATCGAAGGCAGCGACATCGACATCGACGTCGCTGGCCAGACGCTGACGGGCAACGTCGCCGTCGAACAGGGCATCGACGCCGATGGTGCGACCGTCCTCACCGTTGCGTTGAGCGACGTCTCACTCGCACTCGGATCCGCCGACGACACGATCATCAGCTTGGACAATGGATTCGGCCTCTTCTTGGTCACCGACGCTGGTCTCGCCGGCCGCCTCGGCGGCGCCGTCATTGTCGACATCCCCGGCGACGCCGCAGAAATCTCGGGCACCTTCACTGTCGAGATCAACACCACCAACCTCGCGATCTCCGAGCAGTTCGTTGTCGGTGGCGAAGCCGTCACCCTCGAGATGGATCGCAGCGATGCGCTGCGCATCGTGGGCACCGGCGTCGTCCTCGAAATCGCCGGTCAAACCCTCACGGCTGACTTCGCCTTTGCGCAGGTCGCCAAGGCTGATGGCACCACGGCGATCAGCGCAGCGATCACCAATGGCTCGATCGACCTCGGCAGCGGCGCAGTCGTCGTTTCGAATGTCGAAGGCGCACTGTTCCTCTTCGCCGATGCCAACGGCCAGCAGATCGCCGCCCGCCTCGCCGCCGATGTCGACATCTCCATTCCAGGGGTCGACGTCGACGGCACGTTCGGCGTCTCGATCAATACCTCGACCCTCGCCGTCGACGAAACCTTCATTGTCGGTGTCGACCCCGTCGACCTCGACGTGACCGCAGGCCCAATCCTCGAGGTCACGGGCTCGGCCACGCTTACCGTGCTTGGCCAGGCCATCGGCGGCAACTTCTCGATCACCCGCACGACCGATGTCGCAACGGGTGCCTCGCTGCTCACGATCGGCATCACTGAGGGCTTCCTCAACCTCGGCGGTGACCTCGTCACGGTCACCGAGGTCACCGGTGCCTTCATCGTCACCGACAATGGTCTCGGAGCTGTGCTCGCCGCCACCGTCGGGCTGACGCTGCCAAACGTCGATCTCAGCGGCTCGTTCGAGCTCGAGATCAACACGACGATGGCCGCAATCGACCAAACGGTTGACGTGCCTGACGCTGCCGGCGTCGTGACGTCGGTCCTCGTCGATCTGCCCGCCGGTCCGTACCTGCGCCTGTCGGTCATCGGTCTGAGCGTCAACATCGCCGGCCAGGTCGTGACGGGTGACTTCACCATTGAAGACGAGACCCAAGCCGACGGAACCAAGAAGACAATCGTTGCCATTGCGAACGCCGGCATCGAGCTGGCGGGCGGTGCGATCTCGGTCACCGACGGCGCCGGCTTCTTCCTTGTGACGAGTGCTGGACTCGCTGGCTCGCTGGCGGCAACCATCACGCTCGATCCATCGCTCGGCGTCACCTTTACGGGCACGTTCGGCGTCGAAATCAACACGACGTCGGTCGCCGTCGACGAGTCGATCCAAGTCGGCCTCGCAACGAACACGCTCGAGCTCCCAGCTGGCCCGTACCTGCAGATCAGTGGCGAGAACATCCAGCTTGCCTTCGGCGATCAGTCATTGACCGGCGACTTCTCCATCCAGCAGTTCACGCTCGACGACGGCACCGATGCCACCAAGGTTGCCGCCTCCAACGTCTCGCTCGCCATCAGCGACGGCACAACCGATCTGCTGACCATCTCCAACGGCTCGGGCAGCCTGCTGATCGTGCCTGCTGGCCTCGCTGGCGTCATCGAAGGCACCGTTGGAATCGGCGTGCCGGGGGCCAGCCTCGCCGGAACCTTGCGGGTCGAGATCAACCAGCTGCCCGACGCGGTCGAAGAGACCTTCTTCATCGCCGGGGCCACGACGACCCTCGACCTTCCTGCGGGTGAGTTCGTGCGAGTCAAGGGCGAAGGCGTCGCGCTGACGCTCGGCGGAATCGAGATCAGCGGCAACTTCACCTTCACGAGCGCCACCGACGCCGTCTCCGGCGACGCCTACCTCCAGGTCGAGTTCGACAACGGCGAACTCGGCATCGGTAGTGGCGGCACCGACTTCATCCGTGTCACCAACGCCGCTGGCCTCGTGGTCGCCAAGGGCGACGACCTCTGGGGCACCTTTACCGGCGACGTCGCCGTCGACATTCCGACCGTCGAGATCGACGGAACCTTCACGATCTCCGTCAACACCTCGACCACGACGCAGTCGGTCAACGGTGTCGACGTCGACCCTGGGTTCCGCATCGAGGTCGCAGGTCCGACGCTCGAAATCGCTGGCATCACGATCGGCGCCACCAAGGTGACGATTGAGCAAGACGCCGTCGGCGATGCGCCGGTGCTCTCGATCGTCGTCGAGAACCTGGCGATCAGCTTCGACACCTTCGTGACCGCAAGCGTTGGCCTCGCCACGATCGTCATCACCGATCAGGGCGTCGGTGCTGACATCTCCGGCATCGCGGTGAGCGCGACGCTGCCCGGCACAGACGACTTCACGGCGACCGGCAGCCTGCGGATTAACACCTCACCGCAGCCGTTCAACCTCGACGATCCGTCACTTGAGCTGCCAGGCGGCCCGTTCCTTGAGATCGTCGTCACCGACGTCACCCTCGTCGTCGGCTCGCTCACCTTCGAGACCGACATCTACTTCCAGCAGTTCACGAACGCCGACAACCGAACGTTCACCTTCTTCGCCGTGGACGAGCTCACATTCGGAGTCGACACCGATGATGACGGCACGAACGACCAGGGCCTCGAGAACGGCACCGGCGCATTCCTGGTTGTGCCAGCAGATCCGACCGTCCCGGACTCGGGCGGCCTCGCCGGCATGGTTTCGGGCGATGCAACCGCTGGCTTCCCCGGTCTCGAAGCCAGTGCAACGGTCAAGGTTGACTTCAATACCTCAGGGCTCGAACTCAACGAGACGATCGAAATCGCTGGCACCGAGTTCGTCTTCGAGATGCCAGCGACCGACCCGGTGGACGACACGGAGCCCTACGTTGAGTTCGCTGTCGAGAGTGCCGAACTCGTCATCGCAGACTTCATTTACATCGGCGCCGACAATCTTGATCACAACGGCAACATCACAACGATCAGCGGCGGCTCGATCTTCGTTGGCCAGGGCCCGGGCCTGATCGACGACCCCGACGGCGGCGCTGCCCAGATCGAGAATCCCGACGCAGTGGGTCTTCTGCTTTCCGGTGTCGACGGCGCCTACGAGATCATCAACAAAGCCACGGATCAGTACTTCCTCTTCGCCACCGGCACGGTTTCGGTGCTCGGCATCGACGGGCTGCTGCTTTCGGGCGAAGTAACCGTCAAGGTGTACACCGGCGGCACGATCACCCTCACCGAAGTCACCATCGATGGTGACGACCTGGCGATCACGCAAGCAGGCGACACGGTCACCATCGGGGCGGGTACCGCCGACGAAGAGATCTTCGAAGCCGGCACGATGCAGGTGGCAGCGAGCATCGATTTCGGCGTCAACCTCGACGATGACGGTGACCACGCCACGCCAGAAGTCATCGATGACAATGACGTCCAGATCTCTGGCGACATCGTGGTCGAGAAGTCCCTGATCGGGTCCGACATCACGGTGACGGTCACCGGTTCCGTGAGCGTCCTTGATCAGACGATCGAAGGCACCTTCTTCTTGCAGCAGGTCACGCTGCCGCAGGCCCCGAATGCAATTGGCGATGCCCCCACGGCACTTCGCATCGGGGTGCAGGACGGTTCGATTGACCTCGGCGGCGGTGACGCCCTCAAGATCGACGACATCAACGGCTTCTTCATCGTCAACGACGACGGACTCGCTGGCGAGATCGGTGCTGACGTCACCGTCGATCTCGGTGACGACATCGACTTCCTCATTGACGGTTCGTTCAACCTGGTCGTCAACACCACCGGCGAATCGGTCAACGAACAGTTCGACTTCAACGGCATCACGGCGACGTTGAGCGTCGCTGCCGGCACCTTCTTCCAGGTCGAAGCCGAAGACATCTCCATCCGAGTGCTGGGCCAGCGCATCGCCGGCGATTTCATCTTCAAGCAAGACACCACGCTCGGCGTCACGATCCTGGAGATGCAGAACGTCATCATCGGGCTCGGCGACGGCACCACCGACTTCGTCAGCGTCACCGGCGGCAACGGTGCATTCATCATCGACCCCGACGGACTCGCAGGAACGCTGAGCGGCAACGTCAGCTTCAACATTCCTGGTGCCGTCGAACTCGACGGTGCCGTCAGCTTCCAGATCAACACGGGCATCGCTCGGACCGCAGTAGCGCTCCCGAGCGGCGACCCGCTCACGCTCCCCGCCGGGCCGTATGTGCGGGTCGAAGTCAGCGGAGCAGCCCCGAACCCGAACGCTGAACTCACGATCGCCGGCATCACGCTCTCGGCGGCCAGCTTCGTCTTCGAACAGAAGACGCTCGACACGGGCGAACGTCTCGTCACCATCGGTTTGACCGATGTGAGCTTGTCCTTCAGCGAAGCACTGGACATCACGATCCCAACCGGCATCATCGTCATTGCAGCGTCCGGCGTTGCCGCCGACATCACCGTCGAGCTCGACGTCAATGCTGGCGCCTTCCAACTCGATGTCGACGCCCGCCTCGTCATCAACACCGGCACCGCTCGGATCGCTGAGACCCTCGTCGAAGATGATCCCGCCACAGCTGGCGTCGACGAGGAGATCAGCATCGACGTCGAAGCGGGCCCATACCTCCGAGTCGAACTCACAGTCGGTGCCGATGCACCGGTCGAGATCTTCGGTATTGAGCTCGAGGGCACGTTCATCTTCGAGCAGACCTCGATCGGCAGCGGCCTTCAGGTCGTGCGGATCGCCATGTCGGACGTCCGGATCGATCTCGGACCGGTGACGGTCGAGAACGGCGAGGGAATCTTCATCATCTTCCCGGATCAACCGTTGGTGACTGATCCGGACACGGGCGCCGAGCTCTCGCCAGCGACCACGGGTGGTATCGCCGGCCGCCTGAGCGCCGATATCTCGATCGACGTTCCGGGTGTTGCGATCAGCGGCAACTTCAGCGTTGCGGTCAACGACATGCAAGACGCCCGAGGCTTCGGTCGTGCAGTCAACGAGACGATCACCCTGGCTGATGGCTCGACGCTCACGCTTGATTTGCCAGCGGGCCCCTACGTCAAGGTCGAAGCCATCGGTGCCAGCATCGCCATCGGCTCCGTGGTGCTCGTCGCCGATGTGGCCTTCGAGCAACGCACGCTTGCCGCCGGACCTCCGGCGGTCACCGAGACGGTTATCGCGATCAACAACCTGACCCTTGACCTCGGCACCGACATCGTCCAGGTCACCGGCGGCTCGGGTGCCTTTGTCATCGCCTCTGATGGTCTCTTCGGCCAGTTCGACGTAACCGTTGAGCTGAACATCCCAGGCGTGACGTTCACCGGAGCGTTCGGCCTCAAGATCAACCAGACCGAGGCAGCGACCGTTGCCCGCTCGGTCGAGATCGGCGATGACACGGTCGACATCGAAGCGATGGACGCTGGCTTGTTCGCCATCGAACTCACTCCTGCTGACGGCGAGACGCACGTCATGCTGGAAATCGCAGGTCAGACCCTCACCGCAACCCGCCTCTTCTTCAGCCAGCAGACCGTGGCCGGCACCGACGGCGTACTCGGTACCGCCGACGACGCATCGATCGTTCGGATCGAAGGCGAAGGTCTTGGACTCATCCTCGGCCCCGACTCCAAGCCTTTCCTCACGCTGAGCAACGGCACGCTGCTCTTCGAAGTCAGCCCCGAAGGCCTTGCTGGCCAGATCACGATCGGCACCTTCGACCTGGACCTGGGCGAGGCCGTCACCTTCAGCGGTGGGGAAGTCACAATTCAGGTCAACCAGCGGGCTTCCGAGTTCGAGGTCGACGAGGACACCACCCTCCCCGAAGGCCGGTTCCTGCGAGTCCAGGCACTCGACCTGACCCTGTCGATCTTGACGGTTGCGCTCAGCGCGAACTTCGTGTTCGAACAGCAGAGCCGCACCAAGGCCGACGGAACCGTTGAGAAGGTCATGAAGATCTCCGTCAGCGGTCTCAACCTCTCGCTCATCCCGAACGCCACCCCAGAGTTCAGCGATGACCTACTCAGCCTGACCAACGGCTCAGGTGCATTCTTCGTCGACAGTGCCGGACTCGCTGCAAGCATCGAAGGCACCGTTGCCGTCAACGCCGGACCGTTCGCCTTCAGCAGCGTGCTGAAGCTTGAGATCAACAACCGCACGGATTTGGCAGCGACGCCGATGGGTATCGCCACCAACGAAACCATCGTGCTCGGCGACGACGTCTCCACCCTCAACATGCCAGCGGGCCCATTCCTCAAGATCTCGGCCGATGAACTGACCCTCGAAATCGCCGGTCAGAGCCTGACGGGTGACTTCTCCTTCGAGAAGTCCGTCGTGAACGGTGACACGGTGATCAAGGTCGCCGCATCCGACGTGCGCCTACGCCTTGGCGCCGGTTCGACCGACTACGTCGTCGTGACCGGCGGACACGGTGCTTTGGTCATCCTGAGCGATGGTGTCGCCGGCGAATTCGCCGCCAACGTGGCCATCACAATCCCAGGTGTTGCTGTCTCCGGTGACTTCGGCGTCCGGTTCAACACCCGAGTCGGCCAGACCTATGTCGGCACCGTCGACGGCCAAGACCTGAATCTGCCCGCAGGCTCCTTCCTCGAGGTCTTCGGCAACAACGTCGCCATCGAAGCCTTCGGCCAGACCATCGGCGGCAACTTCCGCTTCTCGCAAGCGACTACGGCTGCAGGCCTGACGGTCGTCCAGATCTCGGTGAGCGACGTCAAGATCGGCCTCGGCGACGGCACCACCGACTACATCACTGTTGAGAACGGCCGAGGCGCCTTCATCATCGCCGACGACTTCGACCCGGGCGCTGGCGTTGCTGGCGGCATGGTCGGCTCGATCGCCGCCGACATCAGCGTTACGAACATCGATGACTTCGCCCTGACCGGCCGAGTCGCTGTGACCTTCTCGAACGTCGGCGTCAACGTCGACCAGACCGTCGACCTGCCAGACGACGGCGATGCTGCAACGGTTGACGAACAACAGATCGTCACCCCTGCGGGCCAGTTCCTGCGCATCTCGATGAGCGGCACCGAGGACCTCGACGACGACACCGTGGCCGATGAGTTCGGCTTCACCATCGCTGGCCAGACGCTCTACGCCCACTCCTTCGCCTTCGAACAAGAGACGGCCGTCAGCGGTGCCAAGATCGTCCGTGTCGGTGTGACGGGCCTCGGCCTCAAGCTCACCACGGGCGACAATGACCTGCTCTTCCAGACGCCTGACCTCGGCGGTGCGCTCATCATCACCGCCACGGGTATCGCCGGTGCGTTCGGGACCGAAGATGACTTCAGCGCCGACCTGACTGATGACATCTCGATCAGCGCCGACAGCCTGCGCCTCGAATTCAACAACCTCGGTATCGCGGTCAACGAGACCTTCGGCGAGAACGACGAGTTCACGCTCAACCTCGATCCTGGTCCATACGTCCGTGTCGAGCTGCTCGGCGCGACACTGGCCGTCGACATCGATGGCACGCCCATCGAGCTGGTCGGCAGCTTCAGCTTCGAGCAGGCCGATGCGGCAGTCGATCCTTTGGACGCTACGGCTGGCACCGTCAAGATCTCCAAGATCGGCTTGGCGGGAGTTCGTCTGGTGCTCGACGGACAAGAACTCGTCGACGTCGGCGGTGCTCTGGTCCTTCTCCCAGGCGGCCTGGCCGGCGAACTTCGCGCAACCATCGGTGGCGAAGCCAGCGGCGACGACGCTTCCGTCGAGATCGGCGCCTTCGTCAACCTCGTCGTGAACACCACCGGCGCCCAGGTCACCGAGAAGGTCACCGTCGGCAACGAGACGATCGAACTCGACATCGACGCCATCGATGGCGGCTTTACCTTCGCCGTCGGTGTCGCCCTCGAAGTCAACCTTGGCGACTTCATCACCATCGAAGGCGAAGTCTCCTTCGGGAGCGATGGCGTCTTCCGAGGCGAGAACATTCTGCTGTTCATGGGTGCGGGCCCGTACCGCATCGATGGCGTCGAGAATCCTGATGCCATCGGCATCTTGCTCACGGCCGACGAGATCATCGTCAAGCAGGTGGGTAGCGGAGCCTCGGCTGCGTACGCCGCCTTTGCGACAGGCTCCATCGCCTTTATCGGCATCGACGGCCTCGTCGTCGAAGTCGGCATGGCCACGCTCCAGTTCAACGGCACGACGACCCAAGTCACCCTCGATGGCAACGTGCTGAACGCCGGTGTGTCGTCCTTCACCGCAAGCGGCTTGCGCATGGAGTTCGGTGGCTACCTCAAGGTCTTCGCCCAGACCGTCCAGTTCAGCCGCCAAGCCAGCGGCACGGTCGACGTCCAGATCGCTAACGGCGGCATCGCTGCGAACATCGCTGGCGAAGGCTTCGAGTGCGAACCAGGCGAGACGAACTGCACGCCGATCGCGGGCCTCGACACGTCCAAGATCATCAAGGTCACCGGTTCGGCGACCTTCTCGCTCGGCGGCGGCCAGGGCTTCCGTCTCCAGAGCTTCCGGGTCAACGGCTTCGAAATCTTCAAGACCGACGACAATGACAACAGCCAAGAAGCCGACGCCACCGCGACGCCGATCTTCTTCCCAACCGCGGATCTGGCGAACCCGGCGAACGGCTCGACCACGTTGCTCTCCACGTTCAACGCTGGCGGCAACCTCAAGGTCAAGTTCAACGATCCGAACAATGTCGGCATCCTCGCTTCGAGCATCACCGACGCCGCCCCAGAGTTCGACGTCTTCATCAACGGCCAAGCGGCTGGCCTGGTGTTCTCGACGCCAACTCCGGCGTTGGGCCAACCGAACACCTGGAACTACGCCTTCACCGGTTCGATCCCGGCAATCGGCGAACTCGAGATCGTCTTCCGCACCAATGCGTTCCAGGACAACCAGGGCCACAGCAACGCTGCTGAAACCGAGTTCGTCAGCCTGGTGAACCTGGTCAACGGTGAACTGCCGCCACCGGCGCCTGTTGGCAAGCTCTCAAGCCCGACGAACGGCGCCACGATCTCGGCTGGCGAGCTCAGTGGCCAGCTCTACATCGACGTCACCTACATCAGCCGAGACGGATCAGAAATCAACACCGCCACGATCGATGGCGACGAGTTCAAGCTTCGTGGCTCGGCCCTCAACCGGGTACTCATGGTCGGGACCAGCGGCATTCCGAACTTTGCCGGTCAGCCGCTTCAGGTTGGCGCAACGACGTACCGCTACTTCCTGAAGCTGGACAAGTCCGGCACGCATACCGGCAACGATGGCCTGGACAGCGACGGTGATGGTGAGATCGACGAAGGCGACGAGCTGCCGCTGCTGTTCAAGGCCGGCACGCTCGAAGTCGAATTCATCGCCGGCTCCTTCTCGACCCTTGGCGGCGGCCAGTCGGTCGCTCGCACCGAACGCATCACCGTCCAGGCCGATCCACCGGGTCAGCAGGCAACCAGTAACGCCATCAATCTCGGGCCGCTGACGCTCCAGGGTCCAAGCATCGGCATCGCCGACTTCGGCTTCGAAGACGGCCTCGTCATGCTGACCATTGCGGTCGGCGTGCAGCGGGCAAGCCTGGCGTTCGGTAGCAGCAACGGCCAGACGACCGATGGCCAGAGCAACAGCGGGATCACCGCCGACCTCACGGGCGTCGTCGGAACGTTCACCGTCGGTGTCGACGTCTTCGGCCTCCTGAGCGGCGACTTCCGAGTCGAAGTGCCGAACAAGTGGAGCCTCAACGTTGCCTCGCTCGAAATCGATGTGCCGGACGTGTTCCAGGTCGTCGCCGAGGGCATCCAGATCACCTATGACGAAGATGCGGGCGACGACCAAGAGATCGTTCGCATCGACGAAGCAGCCATCTTCATCCCGGCCGTATCGATCCGAGGCACGATCCGCACGTCGGATCCGAACCCGAACGTTGACGGCGATGAGATTCCAGGCCTCGTCGTCCGCGGCAATGGCTTCTCGCTCGGCGAACTCGAACTCTGCTACGGCTGCGAAGGCATCGATCCGACCAACCAGGCGCAGCCGACCGGAGGAACCACCGAGATCCGCTTCGGCAGCATCCTGGTCCTCGACGACATCCGGGTCGGCATCACGAACCTCGACGTGACCTTCGGCGAGAGCTTCTCGTTCCAAGGCACGATCTTCCTTGCCTCGGGCGGCGCCGACCTGTTCCCAGGCAATTCAACGTTCAACATGCGCCTGACGGACCGGGACTCGGCCCAGGACCTTCGCTCCGACGGCAGCATCGACGACGAAGCGTTCCGTATCGCGATCGTCTTCGACGAGGACGGCAACTTCGAAGGACTCAAGCTCGACGTTGACACGCTCGAGATCAGCATCGCCGACTTCGTCAAGATCAAGGCCGTCGACTTCGAACTCGACACCACAGCCGAAGGCAGCACACCGCTCGTCAGCTTCACCTCGGTCGGTGCCGAAGTCACGATCGGATCACTCGTCATCGGTGGTGAGGCTCGCAACTTCCACATCACCGGCGACGGCAACTTCATCGCCGATCCGGGCTTCGGTGTGTTCCTGAGTGTCGGCTCGGCCAACGGCGACAGCTTCAAGTGGCCGTCGTGGCTACCGATCAAGATCAATGCGCTCGGCATCGAGTGGCCCGACTTCAACACCGATCCGGGACGCTTCCTGATCACACTGTCGGCCGCAGTAACCGGCCTGCCAGCCGCAGGCGGTGCGCTCGAGTTCGAAGGCGTCATCGACGGCGTCAAGATTGACCCTCAGCTCCTGCTCGAGGGCAAGTTCCCGATCGTGGACATCGCCGCCATCGGCGTCAGCGTCAAGGGCAACCTCTTCGGCGGCCAGATCGACGCCACCCTGTTGGGCGGCATCGTCAAGCTCGACGAGAACGGCAACCTCATCGACCTGTTCGACTCGACGACCCCGGTCGCAGACCGAGTCATGTTCTTCGGTGTCGAGGGCGGCTTCAAGATGGCCGGCATCGGCGGCCTGAAGATCCGCTTCGGCCTCAGCGAGCTCGGCCCCCTCGGCGTGCTCATCAACGTGAACGTGCCCGGCGGCATCGTGATCGTCCCTCAGATCGGTCTTGCCATCAACGACTTCGTTGCCGGTGTCGAGTTCTTCAAGACGCTGCCGTCGATCGACGATCCGTTCGAGCTCCGCCGTCCGGAGTTCGGCGTGTCCAGTGACGTGACCGTTGACGGCTGGCTTGACCAGATTCGTGGCCAGGTTGCTCAGCAATACCGCATGCTCCAGGAGAATCCATCCGCAGGCGGCTTTGCAGCGGCGTTCACGTCGCCGATGACCATCACGGGTGGGGCGAAGATCTACTCGATCTACCTGTCGCAGTTCGTCTTCAACGGCGAGATCCAACTCAAGATCTCGACTGACGGCAAGTTCCTCATCACCGGCAAGCTCAACTTCATCGACGGCAACCTCAGCCTGAGTGCCAAGCTCTATGCCGACTTGTCGAATGTCGCAGAGGGCGATGTCACGGTGCTGTTCCTGGCCGACATTCCGGACCAGTTCCGACTGCTCACGATCCACGGCAAGTTCTCGATGGGCTTCCGCAATGCTGGGGGAGAAGAGGTCGTCTTCGACCTTGAAGAGTCAGAGACGACACCAATAGACCGCATGCCTGTCGCCGGGCTTATCGATCCGGCTGCTGGGATGGTCGACGTCGGCCAGCTCAACGATGCAGGCCACCGCTTCAACGGCAAGAACTACATCGACATCGACTTCCGAGCCCAAGGCGGAGCGGTACTTGACTACGAGTCGATTCTCGACTCCACCGGCGAGTTCCAGCTGACCGTGAATGGCCAGGTCGTCGCCGTCGACGGTGCTCCGATCCCAGTCCTCACCTCGTTCGGTGCCGATGGCGCCGTCATCACTGAGGCACTCGTCCCGCAGAGCGGCGAAACCATGGCCGAGGCGATTGCGAGAACCGGTACCAGTCGGTTCCGGTATCTGATCGAAGAGGACGACTACGAGTTCCCACTTGGCGTCGTCACGGTCGACTTCACGGCCGGCTCGTTCAAGAACCTCGACTTGGAACTCGAGAGCGGCACCGTGCCCGGCGAGCAAAACGCAGCGAGCACGCTGACGTTCACGGTCGAAGGCTCGACCGCACGATTGCTCGACCCAGGCGTAGACGCCGGTATCGACGTCACTGCGTTGAACAACCGTGGCTACATCGACGTCAGATTCGAACCGTCTGCGGGCGCCACGCTCGACGCGGCCTCGATTACCGACGCAAGCGAAGAGTTCACGATCTCCGGCATTGGCGCCGCAGGCGTCGTGGTCGATGGGGGAGCGACGCTCGTCGCCGGCACCACGGACACCTTCCGCTACACGTTCACGGGCGAATTCACCCGAGGCGAGGTCACCGTCGACTTCATCGAAGGCCGCTGGATGGACTCGGCCAACCCGAACCGTGCCTTCACTCAGGTCTTCCGAGTCGACGGTGCGACCGCCGACATCGTGGTGCCAGGTTCAGGCGGCAGCATCGGTCTCGCAGAGATCAACCGCCTTGGCTACATCGAGGTTCGCTTCCAAGGCACACAAGACGCCCCGGTCGACCACTCGACCATCGATGGTGACGAACTCATCCTCCGAGATGCCGACGGCAACGAGGTCGCGCTCAACGATCCGACACGTATCGGCGGCACCGACAAGTACCGCTATTCATTCGACACACCACTGAGTGTCGGCCGCTATGACGTCGAGTTCGTCTCGGCGAGCTTCGCGGACGTCGCCACCATTCCGAATGCGAACGTCACCGAGATCGAGAGCTTCTTCGTCGAGGTGCCGACCGCCACGATCGTCGATCCGATGCCGTTCGACCGGGTCGATCGTGAGGCACTCAACGAACAGGACTACATCGACGTCAAGTTCACGCCGGTCATGGGCGCAGAACTCGACGTGGCCTCGATTCTCGATGAAGGCGACGAGTTCATTCTCAGCGGCGCCGAATCTCAGAACGTCGTGGTCGACGGCTCGCCGACGCTTGTCGAGGGCACAACGGACACGTTCCGCTACACCTTCTCGGGATCGCTCGATACCGGACAGCTGACGGTGACGTTCATCGAAGGCAGCTGGGGCGATCTCGGTACTCTCGACGAAGGTGATCTTGGGGCCGGCCTGACCCAGGCCGAGATCGATGCGCTCTTGGCCGGCAACGAAGCCGCCGAGACGACCGACGCTGTCTTCCTGATCACCCAGGCTGAGAGCTTCTTCATCGAGATCTCCGGTGGCGTGATCCTCGACAGCGCCGGACTCTTCGACGAACCGCTCCTGGAGCTGTCGGCCGAGGTCACGATCGAGATCGATCAGGCACGCAACGTGTTCTCGCTCGAGTTCAGCGGCGAGCTGTCGATCATCAAGCTCGGCACCGTCGGCGCTACCGCCGGCAAGTTCGTCCTCGACAACTCTGGTGAGCTGAGCGACAGCCCGCAGTTCTGGGGCGTCATGACGCTCGAGACGAACTTCAGCGAGCTCGAGCAGTTCGGCATGTTCCTGTTCGCCAAGGGCACGCTGCAGATCAACCTCACGGCCCTCGAAAAGACCGAGACGCTGACGTTGCGAGGTCTTGGCGACAACGGTGAGGACATCGAGCGCACCTTCGTTATGCCTCCGTCGAGCTTCTCGATCGAGGTCGTCGGTCAGCTCCGCATCCGTCCCCCTGGTACCGACACTGACCTTGTCCGTCTGCAGGGTGGCTTCGTACTGCGGATCGACCCGACCCGCTTTGAGATCTTCGCTACCGCTGAGCTTTCATTCGGCGTCGGTGACGCACAGCTCACCTACGGCGAGGCAACCGGCCTCATCATCATCAAGACCGGTCTGAACGACGCCGATGGCAACCCGACCGGCAACGCTGGTATCGCAGGCATGATCACCGTCGGCTCGTCAGCAGGGCTGGGCATACCGGGCATCGGCGACCTCTTCGAGGTGTCGGGTTCGGTGAGCGTCATGTTCAACACGACGTTCGAAGACCAAGTCTTCGAGATCCCTGAGTCCTTCTATCCGTTGCTCGACGAAGGCGATCCGACCGAGATCGTGATCTACGGCTCCAGGCCGGGCCTCGACGGCGAACGCGATCCGAACGCAGAACCAGGCGGCGAGGTCTACGTCGTCGCCACGATCCAGGCTGAACTGCGAATTCTCGACAGCTTCGTGCTCGTCGGCTTCGTCCAGCTCGCCGTCGCCGCCGACAGCGGTGGCGCCGAATTCAACCTCACCGGTGCCGTCAGCGGCGAGCTCGGCTTCCTCGGTGCCGTCAGCGGCACGCTTAACCTCACCGTCTTCGTGGGCGAGAAGCTTGGCGTTGTCGGCCGTATCCAACTCGCTCTCAATGTTGGAGTAGGTAGCTTCTTCCAGCTCGAAGGTGACCTCGTGCTCGAGGTCAACGCGGTCGCCAACCTCACCGGCGATCAAGTGTTCGCGGACGAGATCGTCGACACGTTCATCATCGGCGACGACGGCAAGTTCGAGCGCAACGCCGATGGCAGTCTCAAGATCGGACGCGTCACCATCGCTCCGGGCGTCAAGCTCAAGGCTTCGGGCAAGCTCGTGCTGGCTGAGGTCGTTGAGCTGAGCGGCGAGTTCAGCTTCATCATCTCGCCTGAGAAGTTCGAGGTCACGATCGAGGCCATGCTCAAGCTCGGCCCGATCGGCGAGCTTGGAGCAACCGGTGCGCTCCGCATCGACGGCTCAGGTCTCGTGGTCTACGCGGCACTCTCGCTGAACGCCGGCTTCGGTGGGGACATCGGTATCGGATTCTCGGGTCAGGCGTTCTTGGCCATCAACACGACCGGTGCAGAGGTCGTCTTCGATGTCACCGATGCCATCACCGGCGCCGACACGACTACGGTCGAGGTGGGCCTACGTGTACGCATCGAAGGCGAAGTCAACTTCCTCGGCTTTGCCAGCGCTTCGGGCTTCGCGGAAATCAACATCGGTCCTGATGGCTTCTCGTTCGAGTTCGGCCTGTCGTTCTTCCTCGGCCCACTCGAGTTCATGC
>CAZEMU010000044.1:0-11390 GCA_964513315.1 uncultured Acidimicrobiaceae bacterium
GGCTCCACATGGACCACCGCAAACCCCACGCCAAAGGCGGGCAAACGAACTTCCGCAACCTCGACCCGCTCTGCTCCGAAAGCAACCGAGCCAAATCCGACCGCTGGACCGAACCCCGCGGCGACCCCTAGATCGATCGGGGCGGGCGACGGGGTGAGGTGATGGAGTGGCGATCGGTGGTCGTTTCGCCGCGCCCCCGATGCTGGTGGAGTGGCGGCCTCCCCTGCAATGGCTGTCACACCCGTGCAGCAGCTCGAGAACCGGCCATTGACCAAGGTCAGCGTCGGTTCCCTAGTGAGCTGCATCCAGGCACTCGGGTACCCGATCGATGAAGATTGGATCGCTCGCACGATCGCCGAGGCGTTGCCAAGCGCCACAAGCTAACTCGGCCAGCTGCTGGCTAGTTGGCGTGGAGGGCTTCGTTGAGGCCGGTCCAGCCGGCGTTCTCGCGAGGGATGGCCTGGATCTGGCCGGTCTCGGAGTTGCGGCGGAACAACAGGCCGTTGGCGCCGCTGATGTCCTTGCCCTTGACGACTTCGCCGTCAGGGAAGGTGATGCGGGTGCCGCCGGTGATGTAGCAGCCGGCTTCGACGATGCAGTCGTCGCCCAGGCTGATGCCGATGCCACCGTTGGCGCCGAGCAGGCAGCGTTCGCCGATCGAGATGACCTCGGTGCCGCCACCGGACAGGGTGCCCATGATCGAGGCGCCGCCGCCGACGTCGGAGTTGTCGCCAACGACGACGCCGGCCGAGATGCGGCCTTCGACCATGGCCGAGCCGAGGGTGCCGGCGTTGAAGTTGCAGAAGCCTTCGTGCATCACGGTGGTGCCTTCGGCCAGGTGAGCGCCGAGGCGGACCCGGTTCGAGTCAGCGATGCGCACACCGCTGGGCACGACGTAGTCGAGCATGCGGGGGAACTTGTCGACCAGGTGCACGTGCGGGTTGTGGCCGGCGGCTTGCAGCTCGATGCGCTTGAGGTTCCAGCCTTCGGGTTCGAACGGGCCGAGGTCGGTCCACACGACGTTGTTGAGCAGGCCGAAGACGCCGTTGAGGTTCACGCCATGAGGCTTGACCGCACGGTGCGAAAGCAGGTGCAGGCGGAGGTAGGCGTCGATCGCGTCAACCGGCGTTTGGTACAGGTTGTCGATGATCGCGGCCACGGCGACACGCTCGCCACCGAGGGCTTCGTGCTTGGCCGCGCCGGCGCAGGACTTCCAGGCGTCGAGGTTGGTGTGCGGCCCGGGGCCAGTGGCGAGCGCCTCGAGGTCGGCGATCGCGGAGTTGATCAGATCGTCGCCCAGGTGGAAGGTCTCGGTGCCGCTGCGGTAGCCGGTTGCCCGAGCGAGCACGGCTGCGGTTCCCCAGGAGCCGAGCAGGTTGACGTGGGGGTAGGACACGTCGAGCACGCCGCCCGACGGGCCGATCGTGGCCACGCCGACGGCGTAGGCCGCAGGTGGTTCGTAGCCGTCGAGGCCAGCTTCGATCTCGGCCACGGCGTCGCTCAGGTTGCGCTCGCCGATCTCAGTCTTCGGCATCAGGTTCTCCATGGCAGTGGAGGTTAGAGCCTCGCTAGAGCAACGCTACTTGTGGAGGGCTCCGAGGAACTCGGGATGCATCGCGCCGGCGGCGAGGCCAAGGCAGACGGCCACTGCGAACGCAACCAGGTCCGTCGGCCTGAAGCCAAGGGCGAAGATCCCGCCCAAGCCGCCAACGGCCAGCGCAAACGCCGCAAACGACACCAAGCCGGCCTGGCGGTCAGCGGCCAAGCCCGTCGCTTCGTCAACGGGCGGCCGTTGTGGGGGAGCGCCAGTACGGGCTTGAAAAAGGAGCGGCGTCGCCATGATCACGCCCACCGTCGCCGCCATCGCAAACAGCCAGAACACGGGGATGACACTAGCACGCGACAAATCCAATGACGTTTTATTGCATTCCCTTGTGTTTGGAGCTAATCTCCTCATCACGGGGATGAGAATGTCAAACCAAACCGTGGGAATGGTGTAGCAGACGACATGCGATCACGCGTGGTGAATCTGGTTCGAGCTGTTGGCTCGCTGGTGGCGTTGTGCGCGCTCGTTCTTGGTGTGCCCTCACTGCTGCTCGCCACGGTGGGCAATCCGTTTCCCGACGAGGTGCCCACGCTCGATGAGATCCAGCTGGTCTTGACGCAGAACGGTGATGGCTTCGGCCGGTTCCTCGTCGCCGTCCTGGCGCTGTTGGTCTGGTTCCTCTGGGCGCAGGTCGTTGCAGCTCTGGCTGTCGAGCTCATCGCCTCGGTTCGGCGTCGACCCGCGCCGTCGTTGCCGACGCTCCCCGGTATCCAGCCGTTGGTGCGCCAATTGGTAGCGGCGGTGACCTTGTCGATCAGCCTCGCCGGAGCGCCGGTGCTCGCACCGGCCCTCGGGGCGCTGCAGCTCGACGCCGTCGAATCCGTTCACGTCGAGCCGATGACGGCTCCAACGATCGAGCCTGTGCTGGACCCCGCTCAACCGGTCGGCCCGACCCTCGTGTTACACGACCGCACTGAGCTCTGGGACTTGGCCGAGGCGGCCTACGGCGACGGTTTGGCCTGGACCGAAATTGCCGCCGCAAACGCTGGCCTGGTTGATGCCGGGGGCGAGGCGCTCTCCGCCGCCACCGAAGTGATCGCGGCCGGCACCTCGATACGCATGCCGGGGAGCGTCGAAGCGTCGTCGGTTGCCAAGTTCGGCACACACGTCGTCGAGCCAGGTGAATCGCTGTGGACGATCGCTGCTGATGAAACACGCCGGCGTATGGGGAGCGCCGACGAGGAAACGGTCGCCGACTACTGGCATCAAGTCGTGGCGGCAAATACCGACGTTCCAAGCGGCGACGTCGATGTGATCCTGCCCGGCGACGAAGTCACGCTTCCTGGTGGACTCGACTCCGACGTGACCGAGCCGATCGGCGGGTCGGACGGCACGGCTGACGCCGGCGACACATCGATCGATCTTCGCGGCCCCGAACCGGCAGCGGTCATGCCCGACCTCGTCGGCGTCGTCGACGGGCCTGCGGTGCAAGGCTCGCCGAATCGGACTGCGGCAGGTGACGCCGATGCCGAACCCGCCTTCGCCGAACAGCCAACGGCCAACGAAGAAGCAGCGGACCGATTCGAAATTCGACGGCGAGACATCAGCGCTCCCCAGCCAGTTGCCGTCCCAACCATTGACGCCGAAGCTTCGACGTCTTCCGACGAGGGGGATTCCTCCAGGGTCCCGCTCACCCCGGCAGTACTGGGTACCGCGGGCGGCGCGCTGCTGGCCGCCGGACTGGTTGGCGCGTTGCGTCGCCGGCGTGCGCTGCAATGGCGACAACGTGAGCCAGGACGAGTGCCCCAGCGCCCCTCAACCGAAGCTGCCGCCTTCGAGGCGATTCTTGCCGAGGCCGCCAATCAGGTCGAGGTCAGTCAACTCGGCAACGGGTGGGTGGCTGTGCCTGGGGCAGCCGTTGGTCGAGTCCTCGACGCAGCCGGTCTCGTCGACATCGGCTTCCAGGAGTCAACGGAACAGATCGAGGGCGTCGAGCCCGGCCTCGTGACGGCGATTCTCGGCACCGACGAAGTCACCAATAGCCCATTGCTGATCGGACTTGGCGCCGGCACCAAGACGGCCCTCGATGGGGCCGCTGCCGATATCGCCCGAGTCGCGCAGCTGCTCATCCTCGACCTCGCGGTCTCCGAACGCATCGCCGACGTCCAGGTCATTGCCGTCGGTATCGGCGGCGAGCTCGGTGATCTCGAGCGCGTCGAGTCTGTCACCTCATGGCCAGACGCTTGTGTGGCCGCACATCGTCTCGGCGTGGCGTCCGAGACCGGTGGATCTGTCGTTGTCGTGGGGGTCACGGCTGGCGACGCCGACAGCGTTGCGTTGCTCGGGGCGCTCGGTGCGGCGTCGGTTGGCCCATTCGACGACGCTCAAGACCGGATTCGCATCGACGGGGCGACGGCCGTCATCGAACCAGCAGGAATCGAAGCCCAGCTTTCCGCACTTCCACAACGCAACTACGAACTCGTTGCCGAGCTCGTCGAAGCAACCGCGCTCGCCGCCGACGAGCCGGTTGACGAGCACGGTGAAACTGGCGACACACCTGGCGCCGACGTCTGCCCATTGGCTCCCGGTCCGGTCGAGGTGCAAGTGCTGGGACCGGTCGAGGTCATCGGGGCAGCCCCCTTCTCGTCGGTCAAAGCCGTCGATGTGGTGACCTACTTGGCGTTCCATCGCCAAGGCGTCGATGCAGATCAGCTCAAGACCTGGGTCTGGCCAAGCTTCGAGCCGCCGACGGACAAGGCCTTTGCGAACGTTCTGTCCCGGGCCCGCACCGGTCTCGGCACCGATCCCGATGGGGCGCCGTACCTCTCGAGGGCGGGCAGTGATCGTCTCTACCGCCTCGACCCCGAGGTCACGACCGACTTCGATCGCCTCCGGGGACTCATCGACCTCGCTGATGACACGAAGGATCCGAGCCAACAGCTCACCGTGCTGCAACAAGCGCTCGAGCTGGTGCGAGGCATCCCCTTCAGCGGTGGCACCGCAACAAGCTTTGCGTGGGCTGACAATCACGTTCGTTCCCACGTCGAGTTCACGATCGATGAGACGGTGCATCGCTGCGCTGATCTCGCGCTACAGCTCGGCGATCATGCGGCGGCGCGGGCCGCCGTGCGCACCGGGCTTCGCGTTGTCCCCGGATGCGAGCAGTGCTTCCGTCGTCGCTTCCTGATCGCCGGAGCGGACAAGAACCGCCAAGAGCTCCGCAGCGCAATGGCCGACCTGGAGCGAACCGCAGCCGCCGAACTCGGAGAACCCGAGGGCATCGATCTCATCTCTCGCGACCTGCTCATGCTGTTCGAGGAACTTGACCGTGACCTGATCGCAGGTGCGCCGTGACCGAAAGCATGATCGACATCGGGCTCGCGGACCTCGTCGGAGACGCCGTGACTGCGGAGATCGATCGACGCTCCCGTGAACAGCTCCCGCCGCTGCAACGAGACGACGAGCGGCGCTTCGCCCGCTCCCATCTCCGCAAAGAGTTGCGTCGACGCAACGAGGCTGCGCTCGCTCTCGGGCGCGAGCCACTCAGCGCAACGAGCGAAGACGGCCTGATCGACGAGACGCTCAACCGAGTCTTCGGGTTCGGCGAACTTGAGCGCTGGCTCAACGATCCAACCGTCCAGGACATCCATATCAACGGCTATGACCGCGTCTTCGTCAAGACCCGCGATGGGCAGCGCCGACAGGTCGGTCCCGTCGCCAGTTCCGACGGTGAGCTACGGCGCCTTATCGCCGACTATGCGCGGCGCATGGGGCGGATCGAGCAGCGATTCGATCATGCGAATCCGATCATCGATATGCAGCTTCCCAACGGCGACCGTCTCAACGCGATGTACAGCGTGTCGTCGCGGCCCTCGATGTCGATTCGGCGCCACGACTTCTCCATCGGGGCACTCGACCAACTCGTCGAACTCGGTGCCATGGACGGAGTTGTCGCCCGGTTCTTGCGGGCTGCAGTCCGTTCTCGGCGCAACGTCATCGTGTCGGGCGGCACGGGAACGGGCAAGACGACGCTCCTGCGAGCTCTCATCAACGAAATCGATGCCTCGGAACGAATCGTGACGGTCGAGGACAATCTCGAGTTGGGTGTGAGCCGTTTCGGCGAAGCCCACCCCAACCTCGTCGAGTGCGAGGCCCGAACAGCCAATCTCGAAGGTCGCGGCGCCGTGTCGATGTCGGACCTCGTCGTTGCGAGTCTGCGGATGGATCCGGATCGCATCATCGTCGGCGAGTGCCGTGGCGCCGAGACCGTGCCGATGTTGCTCGCGATGTCCCAAGGCAACGACGGCTCGATGACTTCGCTCCATGCTGACTCGTCGAAGAACGTCTTCAACCGAATCATCACCTACGCCGCAACGCTGGCTCAACCAGCGATCGACCCGAGCCATGCGACCTTGCTCATTCGCGACGCAGTCCACTTCGTTGTGCACGTTGGATTCGTCGACGGACGCCGATGCATCCGTTCAATTCGCGAGGTCGATCCAACAAGCGAAGAGCATCTGCTGTCGACCGAGGTTTTTGCCCCCGGACCTGACGGTCGAGCCGCACCGGGGTTTGGATTGACGGGACGAGGCCACATCGAAGCGCTCAGCGCACACGGCTTCGATGCTCGCTGGGCGGCAGGAGAGCGCCGATGAACGTTCTCGTCAGCGCAGCGCTCGGAGCCCTCGTGGGCGTCTCATTGCTTGCGGTTGTCGCTTCGGTACGTGGGATCCGGCTCTTCCCCGGCATCGGCGACGCGTTGCGCCGTGCCCAGGTGCGCAATGAACGGTTCTCGCTCTGGCTGGCGTTGGCCTTCGCCGGATCTGCATTGACGTGGGTGGCGACCGGATGGCCAGTCGCCGGCGCATGGGTGTTCTTCGGGGCACTCGCCGTCCCCCTGATGGCGGGTTCTGGAGCGAGCCCCGTCAGTGAGATCGACAAGGTCGAAGCCATCGCGACCTGGACCGAGCAGATTCGCGACACGATGAACGCATCGGCCGGCCTCCAACAGGCGCTGGTCGCTACGGCGAGTCAGGGACCGGTTCCTATTGCTGAGGAACTGCGGTCGTTTGCGGTACGAGCGCCTCGGGGCGATCTCGCCGCGGCGTTGGTGCAACTCGGCGATGACCTCGATCACCCGTCCTCCGACATGGTGGTCGCGGGGCTGCTCGCTGCGACGGAGCTCGATGCCGGACGTCTCGTTCCGCTGCTTTCGCGGCTCGCATCTTCGATCCGCGACGAAGCCCGCATGCGAGTCCGCATCGAGGTCGGACGAGCGCGAGTGCGTACCTCGATGCGCATCGTCGGTGCGTGCGTTGCCGCAACGATCCTGTTGTTGATCCTTGCCGGAGGGGACCTCCTCGAGGGCTACGGAAGCCTCGCCGGTCAGCTCTGGCTCATCGTGGTTGGCGGTCTCATCGTCGTAGCGATTTGGGCGAGCCGCAAGCTCGGAGAGATTCCTCAACCCGAACGCTTTGTGGCCCGACGGCGGTTCGTATGAACGCCCTCATCATGTTGGTGCTTGGCGCTGGTGTCGGCACAGGTGTCTTGCTGGTCTTGCACTCGCTTCGTCCAACAGCGCTCCCGATGCACCAGGTGTTCGATGCTGTGGAGCAGCCGGGAACGACCTTCAACGCCCCCGAGTCGATGGTCCGCGAACGACCATTACGCCGTTTGCTCATCGCGGTTGGCAAGGCCATGTCGCTTGGGCTCGGCGACGACAACGCGTTGCGTCGCGACCTGGCCGTGACCGGCTCGACGCTCGAGGATCATGCGATCGTCAAGGCCGGAACACCGGCCGCTGTGTTGCTTGCTTGCTACAGCGTCTGGGTGATCGGCCAGGCCATCGGGCTGAGCATCAGCCCATTGTGGGCCACATTGATCGCCCTGTCCGCCGCTGGTCTCGCGTTCGTCATCCCTGACGCTCGGTTGCGAGCACGGGCCTCGGCCCGGCGTGTCGGGTTTCGTCACGCGCTGTCCGCATACCTCGACCTCGTCACCGTGATCATGAGCGGAGGCGGCGGGCTCCTGACCGCGCTGCAAGGCGCAGCCGACGCTGGCGATGGGTGGGCATTCGCCGAGATCCGAGCCGCACTTGACCGTGCCCGCCTCTCCAATAGGACCCCGTGGTCGCAACTTGGGTTGCTCGGCGAGCGATTCGACATCCCGGAACTACAAGACCTCGTCGCCGCTGCTGAACTCGCTGGGTCCGAGGGTGCGCGCATCAGCGAGTCGATCGCCACCAAAAGCGACGTGCTCCGCAATCGGCTTCAGGCTGAAGTCGAGCAGTCTTCCGAGTCGCTCACCGAGCAGATGTTGCTGCCAGTGGGTCTGGTTCTCGTCGCACTCTTCTTGTTTCTCGGTTTCGCCGTCTTCGACCAGTTCGGTCAGTCGAGCACACCGTTCACGATCTCGTTCTTGGCGATCACGCCATGAACTTCACGATGCACCTACTAGGGGGAGCACACCATGGAAAGCACCGCACTGGGCTTGTGGATCAAGACCACCACGCGACTTCGAGAAGCACAACGGCTCGGGAGCGAACGGGGCCTGACAACGACCGAGGTGGCGGTGCTGACGTTCGTACTCGTCGCCATCGCTGTCGCAATCGGGGCGCTGTTGTACAACTACGCCAACGACACGGTTTCCAACGCTCCGACCCCAGACATCCCCGACTTTTCCGACTGACCAGGCGGGCTCTGCATCCAGAGGGTGAACGGGGCCTGGTTACGACGGAGCTCGCTGTCCTGTTCCCGGTGCTGATCTTGGCGGTGCTCGGCATGGTGCAGCTGGCGCTCTCCGCGCATGCGAATGCGGTGGCACAAGCGGCTGCCGATCATGGCGCTGAAGCTGCTGCATCGCTCGGGGCTGGCCCCGAAGACGGACAGAGTGCAGCACAAGACTTCTTGCAGCTCGCCGGCCAAATTGACGAACCGAGCATCGAAGTCGAACGAACGCCGGTGAGGGCATCGGTCATTGTCCGCGGGACCTACCCGAGCGTATTCGGGCGCCTTGAAGTCGCCGCATCGGCCAGCGTCCCAGTCGAGCGGGTCGTGCCGTGATGCACCTCAATACAAGGCGTCGTAGATCGCGCAACGGAGACGGCGAGGCGGGTTTGTTGTCCACCGAGCTTGCCTTACTCATGCCAGTACTCGTGCTCTTCGCTCTCATTGCGGTCTATGCAGTGCAGGTGCAGCGTCATGGCACGCGAGCGCGCAGTGCTGCGGATGCGGCCGCTCGAACGGCGGCGCTCTACGGAGCGCCCGATGCGACTGCAAGCGACGCTGCCCGCAACGCAGCACAGGACCAATGCCTGGGCGAGATATCGAAGCTCGACATCACGTGGACCGCACCGGACCAGATCGGGCTTCGACCCGGACGCGTTGCCGTCGAGCTCACCTGCACCGAGCGCTATGGCGGAATCGCTGCCATGGTCGGATCTGACGAACGGTCGGTGGCGAGTCGTTCGGTCTCGGTGCTCGAGTACTGGCGTGAACCATGAAGCTCGTCAGCAACCAAGAACGGGAGCGGGGCTCGTTGTCTGCCTTTGTCGCAATCGTCGCGATCTTCTTTGTCGCAATCTCGGTCGTTCTGTCCGACGGAGCTCGGCGACTCTCCAATATCAGCCGGGCCGAGGATCTTGCATCCGAGGCCGCTCGAGCGGCGGCCGCCACGCTCGATGTAGGCGCCCTCGCTACGGGTCGAGCCACGATCGATCTCAACGAGAGCGATGGCGCAATGATTCAGGTCGAACAGATCCTGGCGGCCTCGGGTGATGACATCGACTTCCGGATCGAGGTTGCCGAGGACCGCCTCTCGGTTCGGGTTGACGTGATCGTGCAAGGAACCGCGATGTTGCCCGGTTTCGACATCCGTGGCTTCGGATCCCACACCGCACGGGTCATCGAACCCGCAGCATTGACCACGCCATGACCGATCTCCACAGATTTCATCCACGTCTCTTTATCGCGACTTCAGTTCGCAGCACCGAGGACCAATGAATGCCGCATTAGCTTCCGTACCTGAACTGAGTCCGGCCGGGCCCAATCGTCGCCAGCGCGGCGTTCGCGTACCTCAGCTCTTGCTCTCGATGTTGGTCGTTGCGGTGTTTGCCCTCCTCGCGGTTTGGTGGCAAGCGAGCACGACGTCTCGCACGCCGGTACTGGCGCTTGCCAACGACGTCGAAATCGGGGTGCCCCTGACCAGAGCAGATCTCACCGAGGTCTACATCAACTCCGACGTGCCGACCTCGCATGAGTCTCCCGACTTCGTTGATCTGTTCGTCGGGGTCACGCCGCTCGCTGATCTCGAGGCCGGGACCTTGATCACCGCATCGATGTTTCGGTCTTCTGCTTCGCTCGGGGCGAACGAGGCGATGGTCGGTGTGCGGGTTTCGGGTGACGAAGCGCCCTCGGGGCTCGCGATCGGCGATCAGGTACAGGTGTTGGTCGGCGCCGAGGACGACGGGGTCACCGTGCTGGTTCCTGATGCTGTCGTCGAAGCGGTCACGCCAAGCCGAGATGGGTCGCAGCTGGCGTTGCGGCTGCGCATGGGCGTCGAGCAAGCCCAGCTAACGCAGCTCGCGGCCGAAGATGTGGTGGTCATCGAGGTCGAGGTGTCCGGTCCGCCATCATGGAGCGTCGGGTCGTCCACGCAGCCTGACGAGGAAGACGATTCGTGACCTTGATCATCGGTGCGTCCGCGCACGGCTCGCCGGGCGTATCCACGGCCTTGCAGGTAATGGCTGCACAATGGCCGAACCCCGATGTGGTGCCGGTCGTTGTCGAAGCAGACGCCGGCGGGGGAGTCTTGGCGGCTCGTTTCGAGATCACGATCACGCCCGGCATGGTGACCCTGGCGGAGAGCCTGCGGAAGTTCGAGTCGCCGCCGCTGCTCGACCATGCCCAACGGCTGCCGTCAGGCGTCGCGTGCGTGCCGTTATCGCCGTCGGCGTCTGCGGCCGCGGCCCAGCTTCGTTCGGCTGGCGTGTTTCTCGGGCCGTACTTGAGGAACAGCGGCCATCCGGTGCTGGTCGATGCGGGCACGCTGCTGCCGGACTCACGCATCAGTCCTGTCGTGACCAGTGCCGACCTGCTGCTCTGGTTCGTGCGTCCGACCCGAGAAGAACTCTTGGTGCTGAAGTACCGGTTGGCAGAAGCCGACCAGCCCGACAACGTCGGGATCGTGCTCGTCGGCGATCTGCCGTACAACGCCGAGCAGGTCTCCGAAGCGCTCGGGGTTGATGTACGTCACGTGTTGCCGCTTGATCAGCGAGCAGCGACGGCGGTCAACATCGGCGGTGATGACCGCTACCTCCGCCGCAGCCAGTTCGCCCGTAGCTGCGCACAGCTCACCGACCAGATCCAACACGAGATGTGGATCGATGCCGTCAAGACGCCTCCTGGTGAAGCGACGGGATCCGACTACTCGCATCTTCCGCCGCCACCAGCACAGCCACTGGGTGACGGTCTAGCCGAAGATGCAGCCGAAGATGCTGTCGTCGTCGATCTGTCACAGCTTCCGCCTCCACCGGTCCCGGCCGAGGAGAGCGTCGACGATGATCTGGACAACGACGATGAGTTGATCCTGTGGCGTCCGGCAGACGAGGGGGTCACGACGCCAGCCGACGAGCGACAGCCTGAGCCCGTCGTCTGGTATCCCGAATCCAACTGACGTGGGACCGAATTGAGCCCGAGCGACCGGCGGCTGGTCACCCGGGCGAGGCCGACCGATCAACGCAATGTCGGGGTCGGCACTACCCACGACGGGCGCAGCGCCCACTCGTTACAGCCAGACTTGCGGCACCCACACGTGTTGGGCCCAGACCTGTTGGACCCAGACCTGT
>CAZEMU010000044.1:11490-16612 GCA_964513315.1 uncultured Acidimicrobiaceae bacterium
ACCCAGACCTGCCGTGAGATCGGGTAGCTCAGCAGGCTGCCACCGGATTATCGAGCTGTTCTATCCCACGGGAGCGGCGAACGTCGGCGTTTGATCAGCCTGTGAGCACCCACTCGAAACCCTGACGGATGCAGTCGGCGACGAGTGAGGGTTGGTCGGTCGCAGCAGGGTCGACGGAGATGCCGATGTTCGCAGTGTCCTGATAGCTGAGCAGCGTGACATTGACGGCGGCAGCGCTCGTCGGGCCGAACGGGTACTGCGCCAGCATCTCGGCCGAGCCGATGTACATGGGCACCGGACTTCCGGGCAGGTTGCTGGTCAAGAAGTCGCTGCCGCGAAGCACCTGGGCAAACGCCAATCCGCTCAGCTGGGCCGGAAGGCGGGCCAGTAGCTGCTGGGCCGGTCCGATAATCGACTGGGCCGGATCCGCTCGGTGCGAGTCGATGAGTGCCTGGCAGACCTCGATGAGATGGTCCGGCTCGTCGGCCTCGAGGGGCAGCTCGACGCGAATAGCCGCCAGATGGTTGCCGGTGGCCTCGGCGCCATCGACGCGGACGCTCACCGGCATCCCCATCCGCAGGAGAGGGCATCGTTCGCCGGCCTGCTCGTGGAACAAGCCGAGGCCCCGGGCGACGGCTGCGACGAAGGCGGCGTTCATGCGCGTGCCGGCTCGCTTGCCGGCGGCCTTGAGATCGGCGACCGGGACGCTCATGGTGTCGTGCCACGTGTCGGCCGAACGTTCGATGAGCACCGGACTCATTGGGGGAGCGGGCACGATCGATCGCAAGCCTGCGGCCATGGTGTCGAGCGCCTGGTCGAGTACGTCGCCTTCGCCGCTGGTCAAGTTCTTGACCACCGCGGTGCCGAGATCGCGTAACGACGTACGGGCTCGGCCTCGTTCGAACTCGAGCGCATTGCCCAGTCGTTCGCCAGCAGAGAGCGGCTCGGCCGTCGGCACCGGCTGAAGCTCAGGGTTGTCGGTGTCCGGCTCGAAGTCGAACAGCTCAAGCTGGATCTGGAGCATGCCCATGCCGTCAGCGATGGCATGGTGCGCCTTCATGATGAGGGCGGTTTGGTCGCCGTCGATGCCCTGGATCATGAGCATGTCGAACAGCGGCCGCTCTTTGTCGAACGGCGCCGCATTGAACGGGGCGGCAAGGTCGAGTGCGTCGCGGAGGGTGCCGTCGCCGGGACAGTCGACGATCTCAAGGTGATTGTCGAGGTCGAACTCGGGGTCGATTTCCCAGCGAGGCGGCGAGAGCGACACCGGGTTACCGACCACTCGCTGTCGCATCCGCACGACAAGGCGAGTCGCTCGTTCAAGCCGGATCCGGAACGCCTCGGGATCGACTCGGGAATCGAAGAGCGACAGGCTGCTGACGGTGCTCGCCAGTGTCGGATCTCGCTCGACGGCCCAGATGAGCGCGTCGGCGTCGTCGAGCCGGGTGGTGTTCGCCGTATCGGCAGGCCCGGGCTCGGTGGCGGTCACGACACAAGTGTGGAAGCGGCGCACAGCCCCGTCAACTGCAACCGCCCCGAATCGTGACTCCTTACGGAGTGTCGCTGTCGCCGTCGCCCGCAGCGTCGTCTCCGCTGGAGTCGTCGGCATCGGGCTCCGGAGTCGGTTCGGGCGTGGGCTCTGGGGTGGGCTCAGGCGCTGGCTCGTTCGCAATGCACTGGTCGACCGCCCCGTCGCCGTCGGTGTCGGTCGGCGTCATGTCGGCCGGGCATACCCGTGCGTCGCAGAAGTCGATCGTGCCGGTCTCGTCGATGATCGGAACCGTGTTCTCGGGGCAGATCACGCTCAACGGAGCGCAGGTGTCACCGAAGCCGTTCTCGGTCGTGTCGACCAAGGCTTCGCCCTCTGCGCATTCCGGGGGAGCGATGGTCGGCTGCCCGTCGCAGTTCAAGCCTTCTTCGGGCTGGTAGATCGCGGACACCGAGTCCACCTCGACGCGGCCATCGACCCACGTCCGAGTCCGCTCGGTACGCACGCGGGTGCACTCGCCGACCGCTTCTTCGGTCTGACCCGTCTGTTCACCGATGACGACGGCGGTGCCGAACAGCTTCACGGTGATCGAGCCAGCCGTGTATTCGGGCCAGATCAGCACGGGGAAGTCGGTGGGGTTACCGATCCGCAGGTCGACGCCCGGCCAGTTGACCGTGGCCTCGCGGCCATACGGGTAGCGGTCGATGTAGATGCTGTGCGCCTGATAGGCGTTCAGATCCAGGCCGGCGAAGAACGCCGCGTTGAACAGCGTCGTGGCGAATTGGCTGACGCCGCCGCCGACGTCCTCGGCGAACACGCCGTTGTAGATAACTCCGGCCGGGACAAAGCCCTTGTTGGTCGTGCGTTCGCCCACGAAGTTGTTGAGCGAGAACTCGCCACCGGGCTCGATGATGGCGCCGCGGACGATGTCGGCCATCCGCTGGATGTTGGTGACCCGAGCCTGTCCGGACGGGTGGTTGGTCGTGAACTCGGCCATGAGCTCCGAGATACCGAGCTCGACGAGCGGCGTGACGTCATCGCGAATGAGTGCGATCTCGACTGGTTGGTCACCAGCCAAGACGGCTTCGAGCAGACGGTCGGCGGTGTCGACCTGGCAGCACAGGGCCGCATTCGAGGCCGGCAGGCGCACCTGGCTTCCTTCGACGATCAGCGTCGTCGTGTCGATCGATGGTTCAGCAATACCGGTGGCGGAGTTGATCCACTCAAAGAGCGCCGGCGAGTTCAGCCGCGCCCGGGGTTCGGGCCCGTCGAACACCAGCTCGACAAGACCACGGAAGTCGGCGCCAGGCATCGACACGAGCTGGCCGTCGATCATCAGGCTGATCGGCTGCACGGACTGCCCATTGAGCTGATCGACAAGCCCTTGAATCTCGACGTCGATCATCGCATCGGCGGTCGTGTAGGCCTGCACATTGATCGGCGCACCCGGCTCTGAAGGCAACGAGGTGCTCAGGTCGCGGAGCAACCGGGACACGTCGAGGATGCTGCCCGGCGAGCCCGGTTCGAGTTCGAGGCGACCATTATTCAAGACGAGCGACGGTTCGCCCGGCTCGACACTGATCGTCTTCGATACCGCGGCGAGCCCTGCCTCTGCGGCCGCTCCGTCCAAGCGCAGCACTGCATCGACTTCGTGGGCTGAGAACAACGAACCGAACCATGAGAACGGACGCATCGCTGCGCTGCCTTCGCGGCCAGCCGCCAGCGTTGCGGCGCGGGTCGCCGTGCGATCGAGCTGCAGGCCAAGCCGCTCGGCATCGATCTGGTACGCCGCTTCGGGCGTCTCGATGTAGACCGGCGCCGTCACGACGAAGCTGTTGATGCGCTCCAGTTCGGCGTCGAGTTCCGCGTTGTCGAGGCCACCGACGTTGACGCCAGCAAGCTCGACGCCTCGGGCCACACGGCCGTCATGGCTGCGAATGTCGATCGTCGCCACGAGATAGGCGGCCGCGAGGATGAAGAGCGGCAACCCGGCGAGAGCGAGGCGGCGACGCGTCCAACCAGACGACCCACGAGGTCGCCGACGCCCGCCACGAGGATCGCCATCGCGGGGGAGACGAGCGCGTGGCAGCACGGAAGTCGGATCAGGATCGCCCACGGTCTGATCGACTGTAGATGGTCGCCACTGCGCCGAATCGTCAGCAGACGAGAAGTGCCGTAGGGGTCACTCCCTAACGAGACGGCAGCGGGAGCGGGTCGACGGCGTCGAGCGCGTCCATCATCCGCGACAGTTCGGCCATGACCTTGTCCATGTCGGCCTGTGGGTCATCGGTCGGAACGAACACCGTGTCGCTCAGCACCATGGTCACCGTGGGGCGCTTCCAGAGCCGAGGAATCGGCCACTTGCCACGGGGCCAGACACGCCCGGTGTTGTGGAAGACGATGGGGCGAAGCAGGGCTCCGGCTTCGGCCGCGAGTTCGGCCGCTCCAGGGCGAGCTCGCCCGACCTGGTGATCGACCCGGTCCTTGGCGGGCACGAGGCGCCCTTCGGGCATGATCCCGATGAGCTCGCCGTTCTGCAGCGACGCGATGGCGTCACGGAATGCCTCGTCCTTGGTCTCTGCGTTCAACGGGATGCAACCGATACGGCGCAGCCATCGGCCAGCGACGGGGTTCGAGAAGTACTTGGCATTGACCAAGAACCGACAACTCACGTCGGTAGCCGCGCAGAACGCAGCGGACATGAAGACATCGAACAAGCTGCGATGGTTCCCGCACGCCAGCGTCGGGCGGTCCGGGTCGAAGTCAAGATTCTCGGGCAGTTCGAGCTTGCAGAAGAGCTTGCTCACGCGAATCACCAGCCGCCCATCGCGCTGGATGTTGCTCATCGTCGCCGTCGGAGTCGGTTGCACCATCGGCCGCACAACCTAGTGCCCGGCGGACACTTCGCAGCGATCCGCCCGCGCGCCCGAAGCGACTTGTAACGTCCCAGCCGATGCGTTTGGTCATTGCTCGCTGCACCGTCGACTACGACGGTCGGCTCACCGCTCACCTTCCCGAAGCCGTCCGCCTGATCATGGTCAAGGCCGACGGATGTGTTGCTATCCACGCGGATGGCGGCGCGTACAAGCCTCTGAACTGGATGAACGCGCCGAATCGCCTGGCGATCGACGACGATGGCTGGACGGTCACGAGCCCCAAGGGCGAGACGCTGCGGATCCATATCCACGAAGTCATCAGCGACACCGACCACGAGATGGGCATCGACCCAGGTCTGCAGAAGGACGGTGTCGAAGCGCACCTGCAAGAACTTCTGGCCGCCGCACCTGAGACGTTGGGCGAAGGCGTGCGCCTGGTCCGCCGTGAGTTCCCGACCGACATCGGACCGGTCGACCTGCTGTGCAAGGACGCCGACGGTGCGACGATCGCGGTCGAGATCAAGCGCCGCGGTGAGATCGACGGCGTCGAACAGCTCACTCGGTACCTCGAGTTCTTGAACCGCGACCCGCAGCTTCGTCCGGTGCGGGGCATGTTTGTCGCGCAAGAGATCAAGCCGCAGGCCAAGGTCCTGGCGACGCACCGTGAGATCGAGTGGCAGGTCGTCGACTACGACGAGCTGCGCGGCATCGAACCAACGAACCCCAAGCTGTTCTAGTTCCCAGGCGATTTGGGTTC
>CAZEMU010000044.1:16712-28256 GCA_964513315.1 uncultured Acidimicrobiaceae bacterium
GTTCCCAGGCGATTTGGGTTCTCAGGCGATTGGACTCAGCGATCGCGGTTCGCTCGCGCCACCGCGGCGGCGTGAGCACGCTGTTCCATCGAGTCGTCGATCGGCTCGAGTTCGACCGCACCGTCGCCGTAGCGATGGGCGAGGGCCCAGCCGAGCACCACGTCGGCAAGCCACGGGTTCTTCGGCAGTAGCGGGCCATGCAGGTAGGTGCCGATCACCCGGTCACGACAGGCGCCTTCGAAGCCACTGGCGCCATCGTTGCCATGCCCGTTGACGACACGGCCAAGCGGCTGACAACCGCTTCCGAGCGAGGTTCGGCCGGCATGGTTCTCATAGCCGACGATCTGGCGGGTCTCACCGGACGCCATCTCGGTCGGCAGATGCGCGTCGATCACCAGGTCGCCGATCAATCGGTTGTCGCCAGCTGTTGTTTCCAGGTCGAGCACGCCAGTGCCCGGGAGGCGATCGCCGTTCGAGGCGACGTAGCCATGGCCGGCGAGCTGAATCCCTCCGCACACGTAGAGCTGGGCTGCGCCGTCATCGGCAGCGGCGCGCATGTGGGCGGCTTTCGTCTGGAGATCGTCGGCGACCAAGTCTTGGTCCCGGTCCTGGCCGCCACCCAGGTAGTAGAGGTCGAAGTCGCCTACGAGTTCGTCGCCGATCGAGACCTCGGTGATCTCAAGTCCGATGCCCCGCCAACCGAGTCGTCGCTCGAACACGGCGATGTTGCCGCGGTCGGCATAGATGTTCATCAGGCCGGGATACAGGTGGCAGAGCCGCACGTTGTGGCCCGTGGAATCGAGGCTCATGACTCGTCCCAGTACTCGGCAACGTGGCCGCGGCGGGCGAGTTCGGATCGCAGGTCGAGCATGGCCGTATAGGTCGGAAGCACGTGCAGCGTCGAGCCATGGTCGGTGGCAGCGACCGCCGTATCGAGGGCGCTGGCGACATCGGGCTTCACCTGCACAGTGTCCATGGCAAACCCCGCGTAGCGGAAGCGGAGCGCAAGGTCCCAGGCTCGGTCGCCGGCGAGGGTGAGCGAGGCGAGGCGGCCGTCGAGGGGTTCCCAGTCGACGTCCCAGATCCAGCTCACATCGCGGCCATCGGCAGTGCGGTCATTGAGCACCGCCAGCACGTGCACCTGGCCATCCTCGGCCAGCACCGTGCGGATGTTCTGGTTCACGCCCGTGGGGTTCTTGGCCAGCAGCAGGTTGATGTGGCGGCCGTCGATTGCGATGCGCTCCCCGCGCCCGAAGGCTGCGCCGGTCGCTCCGATCGCCCGAGCCACGGCAGCTCGGTTCCCGTGGATCGTCGGCATGACGTGGGCCGCTGCCATCGCCGCCGTCACGTTGTAGGTGCTGTGGAGGCCGGCCAGTGATGAATCGATCTCGACCGGGCTGCCGTCGATCGCAACCGTGACCGTTTGCCCATCGCTCCGAAGCGCCGCAGACGTCGCCGTAACCGAGGGCGTTGGCCGAACCGCATCGCCGTTCGTGCAATGCCAATGACCAAGGTGGCCGAGCAAGACGACGTCGTGCTTGATCGGATGTCCGCAGCGGCGACAGCTCGTTGCGTCGGCCGCGTGGGCCCGGGCCTCGAGCGCATGAGACACGTCGTCGAGCCCAAACCACACGACCTTCGAGCGGTCTCGTCCGAGGTCGGCCAGATTCGGGTCGTCGGCGTTGAGCACCAGGCTGCAATCCTCGGATACCGCATCGCTGTCGAGCAGATCACGCCAGATGTCAACGAGTGTGTCGAGCTCGCCGTACCGGTCGAGCTGGTCGCGAAACAGGTTCATGAGCACGAGCGCCCGGGGCTGAACCGCTCGCGCAACGGCGGGCAGCGCAGCTTCGTCGACTTCGAGAATCGCGATATCGGGAGCACCGCCGTCGCCACCACGAGCGCCGTGCAACAGTGCCGCCGCCACGCCTCGTTCCAGGTTGGAACCCTCGGCGTTCGTGACGACCCGAAGCCCAAGCGCCTCAGCTGCGGCGACGACCAACCGAGTCGTCGTGGTCTTGCCGTTCGTCGCCGAAATCAGGATCGCCCCGTGAGGAAGTCCTGCCGCAAGCTCCGCGATTGCGTTTGGGCGCAGCCGCAGTAGCACCACCCCAGGCAGCGTGGTGCCACCGCCGCGTCCAAGCCGGCGGCTCAGCCAACCCGCGCCGAGCGCGACCAGGCTGGCCAGTTTCAGCATCGACTTAGTTGCGGGTGAGCGGCTTGTACTTGATGCGCGTCGGCTGATCGGCGGCCGCGCCGAGTTCCTTGCGGCGGAACGCTTCGTAGTCGCTGAAGTTGCCCTCGAACCAACGGACCTGCGAGTCGCCCTCGAAGGCCAGCGTGTGGGTCGCAACGCGATCCAGGAACCAGCGATCGTGGCTAATGATCACGGCGCAACCGGCGTAGTTGTCGAGCGCCGTTTCGAGCGAGCGAAGCGTTTCGATGTCTAGGTCGTTCGTCGGCTCGTCGAGCAGCAGCACGTTGGCGCCGCTGCGCAGGATGCGAGCGAGGTGCACGCGGTTGCGCTCACCACCAGAGAGGTTGCCGACCTTCTTCTGCTGGTCGGGGCCCTTGAAGTTGAACGACGCCACGTAGCTGCGGCCGTTGACGTCCTTGCCGCCGATCTCGAGCATGTCGAGGCCGTCGCAGATCTCGTCGTAGACCGTCTTCTCGGGGTCGAGCGAGTCACGGCTCTGATCGACATAGCCGAGCTGCACGGTTTCGCCGAGGCGCAGCGATCCTTCATCGGGCTCTTCGGCACCGGTGATCATCCGGAACAGCGTGGTCTTGCCTGCGCCGTTCGCGCCGATGATGCCAACGATGCCAGCGGGCGGCAGCGTGAAGCTCAGGTCGTCGATGAGCAGACGATCGCCGAAGCCCTTGGACAGGTCGTTGGCTTCGATCACCACATCGCCGAGGCGCTTGTTGATCGGAATCTCAATTTCGAGCTTGCCGTCACGCTGGGTCGCAGCCTTGGCTTCGGCGACGAGCTTGTCGTAGTTCGCGAGACGGGCCTTGCCCTTGGCCTGGCGGCCCTTGGGCGAGGTGCGGATCCACTCGAGCTCTTGCTTGAGCGACTTCTTGCGAGCGACGTTGCGGCGCTCTTCAGACGCCAGGCGTTCTTCGCGGTTCTCGAGCCACGCCGAATAGTTGCCTTCGAACGGGATGCCCTTGCCGTGATCGATCTCGAGGATCCAGCCGGCGACGTTGTCGAGGAAGTAGCGATCGTGCGTTACCGCGATGACGGTGCCGGAGTAGTCCGCCAGGTGGCGCTCCAACCAGGCCACCGACTCGGCGTCGAGGTGGTTGGTGGGCTCATCGAGGAGCAGCAGATCGGGCTTGGAGAGCAGCAGGCGGGCGAGCGCTACGCGGCGCTTCTCGCCACCGGAAAGCGTGGTGACTTCGGAATCGCCCGGGGGCGTACGAAGCGCATCCATCGCGATCTCGATCGTGCGCTGAATGTCCCAGCCGTCCTTGGCGGTCAGCTCGGCTTCGATCTCACCCTGCTGCTTGCCAAGCTTGTCGTAGTCGGCATCGGGATCGGCCCAGCCGGCGAGGACCTCGTCGTAGCGCTTGAGCAGATCAGCGATGTCGCCAACGCCAGCGAGAATGTTCTCGTAGACGTTCTTGTCGTTGTCGAGGTGCGGCTCTTGCTGGAGCATGCCGACCGTGTAGTTCGGGTAGATGCGCAGCTCGCCGTCGAAGTCTTTGTCGATGCCGGCCATGATCTTGAGCAGCGTCGATTTGCCCGCACCGTTCGGTCCGAGGACGCCGATCTTGGCGCCGTAGAAGAACGACAGGGTGACGTCTTTGATCAGATCACGATCGGGCGGAAGGAACTTCCCGATCTTGTGCATCGTCATGATGGTTTCAGGCATTGGGGTCAGACTACTGGCCCAGTTGCCTGGGTTAACGGCCGCTGCTGCGGGCTGATCCGGTCCCAGCCGTTTTCGGTGGGTTTGGGTGTCAATCTTGCGCCTGCCACGTCCCGTCGGTAGCGGGACTATTCCCGGAGGGCTCCTGTCGCACGTGGTCGAGGAAGTACCGTGCGCGTCATGCCGGATTCCCCATCGATCACCGCCGTGCTCTTCGACTTCGGAGGTGTGATTACGACCAGCCCGTTCGACAACTTCGCCCGTCTCGAAGCGGACCTCGGGATCCCCGCCGACACGATCCGCGGGATCAATGCGACGAACGGCGACACGAATGCGTGGGCGCACTACGAGCGCAGCGAGGTGGATGCCGCCGGGTTCTGCGAGTTGTTCGAAGCTGAGGCCAGGGCCATCGGTTACGAGATCGATGGCATGGCCGTGCTCGACTGCATCAAGACCGAAGTGCGGCCGTTCATGGTCGAGGCGCTGCGCCGGGTGAGCGAGTCGTTCAAGACGGCGATGCTGACGAACAACTTCAAGGCGGGTGACGATCCCGGCAGCGGTGGGCATGGCGATGCCAAGCAGTACTTCGATGTCATCGTCGAGTCGGCCAAGGTGGGCGTGCGTAAGCCGACGCCGCGCTTCTACGAGATTGCGTGCGAACAGCTCGGTGTCGACCCGAGCGAGTGCGTGTTTCTCGACGACCTCGGCATCAACCTCAAGCCAGCTCGAGCGATAGGCATGACGACGATCAAGGTCGTCGACCCCCACGTGGCCCTCGCCGAGCTGGGCGCTGTCACCGGCCTGGATTTCTCCGACCTCTAAGACCACAGACAACTACGTTCGGGCGATGGCGGAACCATCGGTTCGATATCGGTTTGCGGCGCCGGGCGACGCGGAGAGGCTCGGCGACGTCCACACGCGATCGTGGCAGGCGGCCTATTCGGGGCTCATCGATGACGACGCGCTCGCGGCGCTCGACCCGGTCGAACGCGCCGACAGCTTCCGAGGCGGCCTCGACGCCGAGACCCAACGCGAGCGCAAGGTCACGTGGATCGTGGCCGAGGTCGACGGCGAGATCGTCGGTCACACGATCTCGCAGGTCCTGCCGGACACGGGCGAAGCGTGGCTCCATGTCCTCTACCTCGCCCCCGAGGGCTGGGGTCTGGGTATCGGCTACACGCTGCATGGCATGGCGATGCGTGGTCTGCGCCGACTCGGGGCGAAGACGGCGCACCTCAAAGTCCTCAAAGGCAACGAGCGAGCGATCTCGTTCTACGAACGACTCGGCTGGACCTTCACGGGCGAAGAGCTCGACGAGGAATGGGCCGGTATCACCGTCACCGACCAGGTGATGGAGCTCGCTCTCGCCGTCAACCTGCTCGAAGAGAACCGTGACTACTGGACCAACAAGGCACCTGGTTACGCCGAGCAGCAGCCCTGGAACGACGACATCGACTGGGGCATCCTCGCCATCAGCGATGCCGATGCAGGCGACATCTTTCCCGACGTCGCCGACAAAGACGTGCTCGAGATCGGATGCGGCACCGGCTACGTGTCGTACTGGGCGCAGCTCCGAGGCGCTCGGCTGACGATTGGACTCGACAATTCGCCCGCCCAGCTTGCGACCGCGGTCGACCGCGCCACGTCAAAGGGCATATCGCTTCCGCTCATCCAAGGCGACGGTCATCGGCTGCCGTTCGCCGACGAGTCGTTCGACGTGGCGATCAACGAGTACGGCGCTGCGATCTGGTGCGACCCTCGAATCTGGATCCCCGAGGCTGCCCGCGTGCTGCGTCCCGGTGGGCTCGTCTGGTTCCTCGGCAACTCGGTCCAGATGATGCTGTGCGCGCCCGAGTTCGAAGAAGAACTCGCTGGCCCCCACATGCTTCGGCCCCAACGAGACATGCACACCTTCGAGTGGCTCGACACGAACAACATCGAGTTCCACGTCAGCCATGGCGAGATGATCAAGATCCTCACCGGCGCCGGGCTCGTCATCGAAGCGCTGCACGAGTTGTACGCCCCAGCCGACACGCCCGCCAGCTTCTACGGGATGGCTGATGGCAGCTGGGCCAGCCAGTGGCCCCTCGAAGAGGTATGGGTTGCCCGCAAGCCAGCGGGCTAACGTCGCCGCATGACGACATGCACCCGGGGCGTTTGGTTCTCGCCCGAAGGCCTGAGTGGAACCGACGTTGTGGCCTTTGGCCAACGAGTCGAGGAGCTCGGCTACGAGACCCTGTGGGTCGGCGAGACGATGGGTCGTGACCCGTTCGCGCAGCTCGCCACCGTGGGCGCCAACACCTCGACGCTTGGCCTCGCCACCGGCATCGCGAACATCTACCACCGCCATCCCGGCGTCATGCTCCAGGGCGGCAACACCATCGCCGAGATGACCGGCGGTCGGATGACCCTCGGCATCGGCGTGTCCAGTCCCGCGATCGTGAACAAGGTCCGTGGCATCGAATACGGCAAGCCGCTCTCGTTCCTGCGCACCTACCTCGACGCCATGGAAGGCGCCGTGTACACCGCCGTCTCACCGGCCGAACCAGTTCCCGTGGTGCTGGCAGCGCTTGGCCCGAAGATGCTCGAGCTCGCCGCCGAACGCAGTGCCGGCGCGCATCCGTACAACACGACGCCCGAGCACACCGCCATGGCTCGTGAAGTCATGGGTCCCGACGCAGGCCTCTACGTCGAGCAAAAAGTCTTGCTCACCGAAGACGCCACCCAAGCACGAGAGACCGGCGCCAAGGTCCTGCGCTTCTACAGCCGAGCACCCGGCTACGTGAACGCATGGAAGCGGATGGGCTTCAGCGACGAAGACATCTCGACCCAGAGCGATCGTCTCGTCGACGCCATCATCGCGTGGGGCACGGTCGACCAGATCGAAGACCGGCTGCAGGCCCACGCCGATGCTGGAGCGACCCACGTCTGCATCCACCCGCTCGACCCGGCCCAAGGCCAGGGCGCACCTCACGACGCCGCCCTCGAAGCCTTCGCCCCGAGCTAACGATTCACGAACGGCGCGAGTGATGTCTGACCTCGTGTCACTGGGGGCGCAGTACGAGGCTCAGATCGACGCGCCCGACGGTCGTCGGGTCTGCATCGGGCTGCTGACCGGCGGCAAGAGCACGCGCATGGGTCAGGACAAGGCCACCACGTCGGTGGCTGGTCGCACCATGATCGAACGCGTCGCCGCAGCTGGCGCGGCGACGGGCCTCGACGTTGTCGTGCTTGGCCCTGACGATGCCGGGACCGGTCTCGAAGCCGTTCCCGATGGCGACGACGTGCCCGCTGGGCCGCTCGGTGGGTTGCTGACGCTGCTTGACCACCGGCCAGATCATCACGTGCTGTTGGTCGCAACGGATCAGCCGTTCGTTCGGCCCGAAACCTTGCTGCACCTGGCGCTCGAAGCGGGTGGCGACATCGTCGTGCCGATCGATCAGGACATGCCGCAGGTGACGTGTGCCCGCTACGGCCCCGCCGTCATCGAGCACCGCGATGCGTGGCGACTCCGGGCACTGCTCGACCGAGTTGAGGTCGTGCGTGTCGAACCGGAACGCTGGCGCACGTGGGGCGAGGACGGTCGTTCGTTCCGCAGCCTCGACCGTCCCGAAGACATCGCCGCAGCCCTCGACGAGTACGGAGCCGGCGACAGCGCCAACTGAGCTCTGCAGACGATGCGTCGGGGTTTGAGAAGCGGCCCCAGCTGTGTGAGCCTTGGGGGATGAGCGCAACTACCTCCGTCGCCACGCCCCCGGCTACCACGCACACGGTCGATGCCGTCGTCGTCGGCGCTGGCATGGCCGGCCTGTATCTGCTGCACCGCTGCCGCGAGATGGGCATCAACGCCGTCGCCCTCGAAGCGGGCGATGACGTCGGCGGCACCTGGTACTGGAACCGCTACCCAGGCGCTCGCTGCGACATCGAGTCGGTCGACTACAGCTACAGCTTTGATCCGGAGCTCGAACAGGAATGGGAGTGGTCCGAGCGCTATGCCACCCAGCCCGAGATCCTGCGCTACCTCCAACATGTGGCCGAGCGCCACGACTTGCGACGCGACATCCGGTTCGAGACCCGAGTCGACGCAGGCGTCTGGAACGAAGACACTGGCCGGTGGGCGGTTACGACCGAGGCGGGCGATGTCTACGACGCGCAGTGGTACATCATGGCGACCGGCTGCTTGTCCGTGCCCAAGGAGGTCGACATTCCGGGTGCTGACTCGTTCGCAGGCCCGACCTATGTGACCGGACGCTGGCCTCACGAAGGCGTCGACTTCACCGGCCAACGAGTGGCCGTCATCGGCACCGGTTCCTCGGCGATCCAGTCGATTCCGCTCATTGCCGAACAGGCCAGCCAGATCACGATCTACCAGCGCACCCCGAACTACTCGCTGCCTGCGGGTAACGGTCCACTGGATCCCGCCAAGGTCGACGACATCAAGGGCCGCTATCGCGAGTACCGCAACGAGGCCCGGCTGTCGCGAGCCGGGGTGCCCTTCCCGCAGGTCAATGAGGCCTGGTGGATGCTGACCGAGGAGGAACGCGCCGAGCGTCTCGAAGCTGGCTACCCAGAAGGCATCTTGGGCTACGGATCACGGATCGCAGATCTCGGCACGAATCCGGTCGCCAACGACGGCGCGGCCGAGTTCGTCCGCAACAAGGTCCGGGCCAAGGTCGATGATCCCGAGCTGGCCGAGACGCTCGTGCCCCAGGACTACCCGATCTTCACCAAGCGGCTGTGCCTCGACACGAACTACTACGAGACGTTCAACCGCGATCACGTCGAACTCGTCGACCTGCGCAAGAACCCGTTCGTCGCCGTCAACGAGACCGGCATCGAGAACACCGATGCGGCTCGCGAGTTCGACGCCATCGTCTATGCGACCGGCTTCGACGCTATGACCGGCGCAATCGTCAGCGTCGACATCGAGGGGCGTGGCGGGCAATCGCTCAAGCAGAAGTGGGAGGCCGGACCGCAGACCTATCTCGGGCTGATGACCCGAGGCTTCCCGAATCTGTTCATGATCACGGGCCCGCAGAGCCCGTCGGTGCTGTCGAACATGGCGGTATCGATCGAGCAGCACGTCGAGTGGGTCACCGACTGCATTGCGGCCATGCGTGACGAAGGAACCGACACGCTCGAACCGACCGAGACCGCCGAGGCGGGCTGGCAGGTCCATGTCGCCGACTGCGCCAGCATCACGATGTTCGAGCAAACCGACTCGTGGTACATGGGCGCCAACGTGCCCGGCAAGCCAAGGGTTTTCCTGCCGTACGTCGGCGGCGTCGGCAACTACCGGGCGGTGTGCGACGACGTGGTCGCCCAGGATTGGATTGGCTTCGAACGCAGCGGATCGGCGGGGGATCGGTGCGCTGACGGCCTGATCCGTGAGCTGCAACTCGACGTCTCGATGCTGCTGCAGGCGATGGTCGAGATGGAGCTTCCGGCGCTGGACTCAATGTCCGCTGACGAGGCCCGTGAGTTCGCGGCAACCGGTGCGGCCGCTGCGCCGCCTGGGCCCGAGGTCGGCGAGGTCATCGACGGTACCTTTCCCGGTGCCGACGGGAATGATCTCGACTATCGGCTGTACCGCCCCGAAGGAGATGGCCCGCACCCGGTCATCGTCTACTGGCACGGCGGCGGCTGGGTCATTGGGTCCTACACCTCGAATGACGGGCTGTGCCGTGATCTGTGTGTGCGCACCGGAGCGATGGTCATCTCGTGCGACTATCGCCATGCCCCGGATCATCCCTTCCCCGCACCGGTCGACGACGCGTGGGCTGCACTGCAATGGATCGATGCGAATCGTGGCGAGCTTGGGGCGACCGACGAGACCGTGCTCGCCGGTTGGTCAGCGGGTGCGAATCTGGCGGCCGTCGTTTCACATCGCGCCCGTGACGAAGGCGGACCGGCGCTCGCTGGCCAGGTCCTCATCACGCCGGTGACGGACTGTGACATGACCCGGGCGTCGTACACCGACAATGGCGACGGGTACGTGCTTACGACGTCGCTCATGAACTGGTTCTGGGATCACTATTGCCCCGAGGATCAGCGTTCTGATCCGCGGGCTTCGCCGATCCGAGGCGACTTGACGGGCCTTGCCCCGACGATCGTCGCAACGGCCCAGTTCGATCCGCTACGCGACGAGGGCGCCGCATATGTCGAGGCGCTCCAAGCTGCAGGAAGTCCGGCAACGCATCTTCCGCAGCGTGGCCAGATCCATACGACTATCGGCGCTGTCGGCACGCTTATCTCTCCGGCCTCGTGCCGGGCTGAAATCGCCGAGGCGATCACTGACCTGCTCGCGTAGCGCGGCCGCCTCACCACAGCGGCCTATCTGCTTGGGTGGTCTGACTCATGTCATCTGACCGTCGGATTCGTTAGTCTTCGAGTGTGATGTCTCGCACGCATGCCTCTCGTTCCGTTCTGATCTCCGCAGTTCTTGGCCTCCTTCTGGTCGCCAGCGGTTGGTCGGCTGGGCTGATGCCTCAGGCAGAAGCCCAAGGTGGCGACTTCGAGCTCAGCTTGACGTCAGCAGTCATCCTCGATGGCGAAACCGGCGACGTCACGCTGACCGTGACGCCCGGCGCGTCTGTTGCGGCTGCGCTTGAGGGCGCGATCAACTACGACGCTGGCGAGCTGACGGCACTGTCGTGCACGGCGCTCGAGCCGGTCTCCTCGTGCAATGTCGATACGCCTGGCACCGTGCTCTACACGGCGATTGATCCACAAGGCTGGACCGAGGCAACCGACCTGATCACCGTCACCTTCGAAAACACGGGACTCCCTGCAGGCGAAGCCAGCCTGACGATCTCCACCGTGATCGCCGCTGATGCAGACACCGCCGATATCACCCCCGACGCGGTGCCCGGTGTCGTGTCGACCGTGACGCATGGCGACGTGAACTGCGACAACACGGTCAGCGTCGTTGACGCTCTCCTGATCGCCCAGTTCTCGGTCGGCAATCGCACGGGCGTCAACTCGTGCCCGCTCGGCGACCCGCTCACCCAGATTCTCGAACCGACCATCGATGTGAACTGCGATGGATCAGCTTCGATCGTCGATGCGCTCCTGATCGCTCAGTACTCGGTCGGTAACCGCACCGCCACGACGACCTGCCCGTTGGCTGATCCGCTCACCGAGATCTACCTCGGCGCCTAAGCCGGGTGCGGGTGTAGCTGCTCGATCGGTACAAAATCGAAGTCGAATCCGAACGCACCGCGTCGCAACGACACGCACGAGAGGCGCGGTACCGTTTCCGCATGGTCGATGGCGATGCCGTGATTGCTGCAGCAATGCGGCGAATGGAGTCGCACGACCAGCTCGCGTTCGTCGCCTCAGAGCAGATTGTCGCTGACCTGGCCGGACCGACGTCGAAGATCGGCGGGCATCCGTGGTGGCCCGAACGTGCTCCCTGGCCGACGGGTGCTGCTGTGTCCCGCCCGATCTCAGAGTCGGATACCCCGGACTGGAGCGATCCACAGCCTGGCAGCGAGCTTCCGCTGCGCTTCGTTGGTCAGCTGAACTTTGCTGATCTTCGGTTCGACGCACTCGATGAGGCTGATCTCAGCATCGCTGCAAGCGCACGAGAGCTGGCGAGGTTTCCACGAGACGGCCTGCTTCAACTGTTCGTCGACGAGGAGCCGCCGTGGGGTCTGGACTTCGAGAT
>CAZEMU010000044.1:28356-30196 GCA_964513315.1 uncultured Acidimicrobiaceae bacterium
TTGGACCGCCGAGGACCCTGGTCACGGCGTGATGTGGGCCGACGGTGGTGCCGCTCAGATCTTCGTCGAATCACCCGAGGTCTCCGGGTGGGGTTCACCCCGTTACCACTGGGATTGTGGCTAGGGGCCGGCCTATTCGCGGCCAGCGAAGCGGCGGGCGATGGTTTCGCGGCGCTCTTGGAGCTCTCGATAGGTGAACTCGTCGGTGGCTGGGTCGACACCGAACTGGCCCTTCAAGGCGGTGAGGTCGATGCCGTAGTCGTCGGTCTTGATGCCGATATCGGCGGCGAGCTGGTTGCCGTGGCGGCGCACGAACCACATCGCGATGTGGCTGACCTCGGCGAACAGATCAAGGTCGGGGGTGAGCGTCGCGATCATGCCTTCGAGGAACACCAGGTTCTTCGCAAACAACATGAGCTCGCGAGGCATGCGGGCGCCGTAGCCGAGCATGGCTTTGACGAGGCGGTTGACCTCGTTGACGAGCTCTTCTTGGCTCATCTCCATCGGGTCGGGGCCGTTGCCATCGAGGCCGAGTTCGACGATGACCTTGTCGATGTCCACATCTTCGGGGAGCGCCCCGAGATCACGGATGGCTTCGACCTGGCCGCGAACGTTGTTGCTCGTCGCCGCCATCATCATCTTCAGGAAAGCGACTCGCTTGGGCTCGGTGAGTCGGCCAACGATGCCGTAGTCGAGGAGCGCGGTGCGTCCGTCGGGGCGGACGAAGAGATTGCCGCCGTGCAGGTCACCGTGGAAGATGCCGTTAACCATGGCGCCTTCGAGGAAACCGACCATGCCGGTTCGGACGATGTCGTGGGGATCGATCTCTTCGGCTTCGAGGCGTTCGACATCGTCGAACTGGAAGCCATCGAGGCGCTCCATCACGAGGACCCGGCGGGTGACCAGGCGAGGGTGCGGGCGGGGAACGACGTAGCCGTTCTGATCAAGCTGCTTGAGCGAGCGCGCGACGTCGAGCATGTTCTCGGCTTCGAGCCGGAAGTCGAGCTCTTCGACGATCGACTGGGCGAACACCTCGACAAGCGCGGGCGGATTAGCCAGCGCAGCGACGGGAATGCGGCCAACGAGAAACGGTGCCAACCACGCCGTTGCGGCGATGTCGCCGTGGACGAGTTGGGTGACGTTGGGCCGCTGGACTTTGACGACGACCTCTGTGGGTTCGCCGTCGATGACGATCTCGGCCCGGTGGACCTGGGCGATCGACGCCGCAGCGAGTGGGGTGCGATCGAAGGAGTGGAAGACCTCGTCGATCGTGCGGCCGAGGTCTTCTTCGACGATGCGCTGAACGACCGACCATGGTTCGGCCGGGACCTGGTCGCGGCACTTGCGGAACTCGGTCACGAGCTCGGGCGGGAAGACGCCCTCGCCCGACGAAATGATCTGGCCGAGCTTGATGAACGTCGTGCCGAGTGCTTCTGAGGACTTGCGCAGCCGGACCGACAGATCGTGCTTGCTTTCGCTGCCTTCGAAACCTTGGCGGCGCTTGGCGACTTTCCAACCGAGCACCGACCACACGAAGCGCCCAGCGATATTGACGACCCGGCGTCCGGGGGGCAACAGGCGGCGGCGGGTTAGGTCAGGAACGACGGAGCGGATGCGCTCGCGTAGCTCTTCGGCACCACTTCGCCAGGGAAGATCGTCGAGATCGATCGTCCAAGGACCGCTCTCGGTAAACGCGCCGAACTCGCAGTCAGGAGACATCGCCAAGGGCGTGTCGTCGGGCGCGTGATCCGCGTCAGAATTCAGTGGGGGGATACCTTCACGATGCCACGACCGCAGAAATTCGCGCAGTCGTATGGGCCTGTTCGTCCGTCACATCGAA
>CAZEMU010000045.1:0-8854 GCA_964513315.1 uncultured Acidimicrobiaceae bacterium
GTGGGCGATATTGGACTTGAACCAACGACCCCTGCCGTGTGAAGGCAGTGCTCTAGCCAGCTGAGCTAATCGCCCTGGGCCCATGATGGTAGACCCTTCTGCACGCAACCGGGTCGTGGCGCTTAGGCTTTTGTCGAAGGTGCGGTCGATCGGCGGTCGATGCCCTCTCTACTACCTGCGTGACCTTGCCTGCATGAGCGACAACGACCACATATCCGACGCCAGTTCGGTCGATGCAGAAGCGAACCATCCCGGCGTCTGGCGCGCCCTGTCGTTCGTGCTGGTCTTCGCCGCAGCGGTCGTGTTGATCGTGTGGACCTTGCAGTCGCGCACGGCCAGCAACTTGGCGGTACAGAACAGTCGCACGCTCGATGCCGATGCGACCATGGTTGTCGTCGAAGGGCTCGAGCTTCCTTCGAACCCGTCGGTGACCGTGCTCGGCATCGATGGCCGTCTCCGCACGCCACTGCCGACCGAGGGCGTCGAGCTCGACATTCCAAGTCGAGTGACATCGCTCGTTGCGCTCTACGACGGAAGCGACAACATCCACGGTCTCGCCGTCGTGGCGCCCGGAGGCGACCGCGACGCCGTAAGCATCTCGCCCACCTCGACCGCACGAGCGCTCATGACGCTCGCACCATCGGTGCTCAAGCCGGACCTCGTTCGGACTGGGCAAAGCCTGGAGCTCATCGAGGCGGATCCGGCGTTCACTGTTCTCTCCGATGCGGTCGCGGCATCGACGAACCTGTCCGCATCGAACCCGACCGTCGAGGCGGCGGTCGCAGCGATCCTCGATCGAGTCCAACGTCGTGCGGTCCCGGACCAGGGGTGCGACAGCGTCCTCAACCAGCGTGCACTCGCGATCACCGGCACGTGTGTCGAGCCCAGCACCGCCGGCGCGACCGTGTCGAATGAGCAGGATCGCTGGGCACTCGCCTTCGCCGGCCCCGAACCTTGGTCAACGGTCTGCGCAGCAATCGCCCCGGCTGGCACGCCGGGAAGCCAGCAGTCGCTCGAGACGGCCGAATGCGGAGGCCAAGCCCTGCTTGCCGCACCTGGCCCGTTGACGAGAACCTCGTCGACCGATGCCGCTGTGACCAACCGTGTCCAGGTCGCCGCTGGGGTCGAGCTCTACTCCAGCTACACGGCGCCGTTCCTCGATCTCGTTGGCGGCTCGGCCGGACTCAACCGGCGAGACAACACGCACGTGTTCGGGTCACTCGACGAGCTGGTCGCCACGACTTCGGCGCTTATCGGACAAGACCCCGGCTTCGATAGCGCCTTGCTGCTGCTCGTCGAAGCAGCGACGCCAATCGAACGCCACGCCGCAACCCTCGGCGCGACCCGCTCGCTCGCCGATGCCGCCGGAGCGATCGTCCCCGACTGGGACGCCGGTGCCTCGAGCCACGAAGCCCTCCTCGACTTCTACGACCGAGTCGGCGAACAGATGCTCGTCGTCGACCGCGCCGAGTACCGCTGGACCGCAGACGCGTCGGGCATCATCGCGATCGGAGAGCCGGAATGACCCTCGCCGATCATCTGTCCGAAGACGATCTTCTCCTGCTGACCGAACCCGAGCCTGATCGCAACGAACCGCCTGCGGGCGCAGAGACGATGGCCCGGCCTTGGCGCCTCGGCATCGTCGGCGTCGGCATCACGATCGGCCTCGTCACCCGCCTGCTGGCTGCCAACGGCTACTTCAGCATCAACTCACGGACGCTCGTCTACGCCGCCGCGATCACCAGCCTGCTGGCCGGCATCGGCCTGATCACGCTGGCGGCCGAGCGCGACCGCTTCGACCGATGGATGGTGCTACTCGCCGCCGGAACCGGGCTTTCGCTCGGCGCATTGCAGTGGGTAAGCCCGAACTTCTCATCCGGCACGCTCGAATGGTCGAACGCCACCCAGGTTGCGCTCGCACTGCTCGGCATCGGCAACGGCGTCTTGCTCGCCGGCATTCTGACGCTCGCCTTCGTGCGCCGCTGGCCGACCATGACCGTCGTCGGCGTGTTGGCTGCCGGCGTGCTCACACTCGCAGCGGGCAGCGCTCTGCTACGTAGTGAGTGGCCCGCGATCGCGGCGCTTGCCCTCGCATTCGGTGGCATTCTCCTCGCCTGGGATCAAGCGCCGCGCCACGAGCCGACCTACCCGCTTCAGGCCGAGGCGCCGAGAATCGCTCGCGCCGCGCTGAGCTTGGCGATCGTTGCGCTCGGTGGTTCGGTGGTGCAGCTGTGGGTCAGCCGAGGCGAGGCCGTGCGACGGATGCTTCCTGCCGCCGTGCTCACGATCGTGCTCATCGTGCTCGCCTTCCTCGCCATGATCCGGATCCGTCGCGAGCTTCAGCGTCGTGAGACCTCGCTCAACGAGTGGACGTCGTGGATGCGTGAGATCCGCACCGGCGACCTGCAAAGCGACTTCGAGAATCTGGGGACGACCGACTCGGGTGCCGTGATCGGCGATGTGACTGGCGAGGCGCCGCGCCCGCTGTCGTTCCCTGACCTGCACGTCGAAGAGGAGCTGCCTCAGCCAGAAGCGATTCCGGCCGAAGCGGCCGGGGCAGAAGAGGAACCGGTGGTCGCAACAGCGTCGACCACTCCCCCGCTTGCGCCTGCAATCGATGTCCCGAGCGTCCTCGTCGCTCCAGCAATCCCGTTGCCCGACGTGGCGGCGCCCGCCATACCCGTCGCCGACGTTCCCGTCGATGCCGCGCAGAGCCAGCCGGCTTTGTTCGGCGATGTGCCCCCTGCCGCCGCCGAGGTGGTCTGGGCAGAAGACCTCGGCGATTCTCTTGCGGACGACCCTGCACTTGTCCCCCGTATCGGTGACGAACAGCGCTCGTTGTTCGACTTCGAACACGAGGTCGATACTGCCGACCTCGGCCCGCCCCCAACCCACGAGCTCGCTGCACCGACGTTCTCGGGCTACCTCGACGTCGACCCCGAACCGGCCGACATTCAAGCTGACCCAGCCGCACCTGCCGAAGCGTCTGATCCCGTTACGACCGCCGAGCCTGCCTTGGCGACAGGAGCGTTTAGCTCGTGGCTCGGCGACGACGCCGAGCTCGCAGCTGCAACCGGCACGATCGATGACCTCGCGGCCTGGCTTCGGACCCACCCGCTCGGCGACGCCACCCGCCTCGTTGCGGCGATCGAGACCATGTCACTCGCCGACTTCGACGAACTGCCCGCCGAGGTCAGCAGCTCGGCCACGGCAGCGATGATGGACCGCCTCGGCCTAGTCGCCCCAAGCCCACAGCTCGTCGCCACGGTCGACGGGCCCTATCTCCTGGTCGCCTGGGATGCGCTCGGACATCATCGCTTCGTCGAGATCAATCGGGTCCTGCTCGACGCGATGTCCACCCCCGTCGAGACTGAGCACGGCGCCGTCGCTCTCACCGGCACCTTGGCGCTTCTGCAGCCGGGTGACGGAGCGACGATCGACGAAGTCATCGACCAGGCCATCCAAGGCTTGGTTCAGGCTCGCCAGCTCGAAGCGGACGCCGCCGAGGCGCGCTGAGGCGCTCGAAAGCACCGCCCCGATGAGTCTCGACATCAGCTGCCCCGGTTGCGGAGAGGCCGACGACCTCCGTGGTGAATCCCGCTCCGAGGACGGGCGACGCCTCATCGCACTCGTGTGCCAGGTGTGCGACGCCGAGTGGATTCGGGAACCGGGCGCTCGACCCGATTGCGACCGGTGTGGAGGCGACGACATGCGCGAAGCAGCGCAAGCCGTCGTCGAGAAGAGCCGAGGCACCCAGCTGTCGATCCAGAGCTTTCGCCAGACCTGGCTGTGCCCGACCTGCGATGCCGAGGTCTACGACAAGTACAAGATCAGCAATCGCCCGCTACCGCCCGACGAGCTGCCGACCGAGGTCGACTGAACCTCTGGCGAGTCAGCTCTCGGTGACGAGAAGATCGGCGAGCGCTTCGAGCCCGGCGACGCGGCTGCCTTTGACGAGTACGGCATCGCCCTCGCCAAGCTTGCCGATGGCATCGACCGCTTCGTCAAGCGTCGCCACGGGCGCTGGACCGTAGGCCAGCTCGCGGTACGGAATGAGCTCGATCCCGAGCTCGCGAGCGAGCTGCGTCATCGCCGCGTGATCCTGGTCGTGGCGGTCGCCCAGCTCGGCCATCACGCCAAGCACGGCGACACGCCGGTCGGCCCGCAATGCGGCCAACGACCGCAACGCTGCTTCGGTCGAAATCGCATTGGCGTTGTACGCGTCGTTGATGATGCGGGCGCCGCTCTCGGCGTGATGCAGTTCCATCCGCCACGGCGACATGGCGGCGCTGCGCAAGCCGATCGCGGCCCGGTCGGCGGGCACGCCGACCGCATGAGCGGCGGCGATCGCTCCCAGTGCGTTCGACACATGGTGCACCCCATGTACGGGCAGTGTCACCCGATGGCGATGGCCGTCGATGAGCACCGTGAACTCGGGGCGAAGTTCCTCGTCGAGCTCAATGCCCGTCGCCGAGACCATCGCGTTCTTCCCATAGGTGAGCACGGGAGCGAACGAGACCTGGTCCATCGCTGCGACCTCGGGTGAGTCGATGTTCAGGACCGCGGTGCCGGTTGGCGGAAGCGCCTGGACAAGTTCGCCCTTGGCACGAGCGACCGCTTCGATCGAACCGAACTCGCTGGTGTGGACGGCGCCGACCCACGTGACGACCCCGACCGTTGGTTCGGCAATAGCGCAGAGGTCGTCGATGTGGCCGATACCCCGAGCCCCCATCTCGACGATCAAGACATCGGTGTCGGCGGGCGCGTTGCACAGGGTCAGCGGTACGCCGAGTTCGTTGTTGAAGGACCGTTCGCTGGCGTGCACCTTGAGGTCGATGCCGATGGCGGCGGCTGCCAGGTCCTTGACGCTGGTCTTGCCGACCGATCCGGTGATGGCAATAACGGCACCGCCGTGGCGGCGGCGTGCGTCTCGCCCGAGCGCGGCGAGCGCCCGCTGGGTGTCGTCAACGACGATCGCCGTTCCGCCGACAGGTTCGTTGCTGGTGAGATAGGCAGCAGCACCGGCCAGCAATGCCTGCTCGATGAAGTCGTGGCCGTCTCGTTCGGCGACGATCGGTACGAACAGCGCACCGGCGCCGACCGTGCGCGAGTCAATCGACACGCCGTCGCAGGAGATATCCGCTCCCGCTGGCTGATCAGTCACGAGAGCCCCGCCCGTGACCTCTGCGATCTGGGTCGCAGTGAACCGCATGCGGCCAGTCTCGCATCCGCCGAGGCCGAGACCGGGGACTCGCTTCGTGTCGCCACTAGGGGCCGTTCCCTACCCGCGAACGGTGGGGTGGCCGAGTGCGGCAAGTGGTGCCCAGTACAGTCGGCGCGTGCACGATCGAGTCCGCCTCGTGGTCCTTTTTGGGGGCCAATCCGCCGAGCACGACGTGTCGTGTGTGACTGCCCGTCACGTCATAGCGGCGGCTTCTCCAGAGCGCTATTCCATTGATGCGATCGGCATCAGCCGCGACGGCGAATGGGTACGCACCGACGCCGTCGCAGCGCTTGCCGGCACCGCCGGAGAGCTTCCCGAAGCCCTTGAGGTTCGAGGCGATCGTGTCGATCCATCGCTGGTGACCGCCGGTGCAGAACTGCCGGTCGTGGTGCTTCCGCTTCTGCATGGCCCGATGGGCGAAGACGGAACCGTTCAAGGCATGCTCGACCTCGCCGACGTGCCCTATGTCGGCACCGGAGTCCTTGGCTCAGCGCTCTGCATGGACAAGGCCATGGCTAAGCAAGCGGCCGCGAGCTTTGGGATTCCCCAAGCTGCATGGCGCACGCTCCACGTCGAAGATCTGGTGGCGCTCGACCTCGATGAGCTGCTGCGAGAGCTCGGCCCAGTGGTGTTCGTGAAGCCGGCCAACATGGGCTCATCGGTTGGCGTCAGCCAAGCCAGCACGACCGCAGAGCTGCGAGACGCGCTCGAAACTGCGGCGACCTATGACGAATGGATGGTCGTCGAAGAGGGCGTCAACGCTCGCGAGATCGAGGTCGGCGTTTTGGGCAATCGACGCCTCGAAGCGTCGGTCGCAGGCGAGATCGTGCCCGGCGATGAGTTCTACAGCTACGAGGACAAGTACCACGACGGCGTCGCCCAGACGCTGGTGCCCGCCGACCTGTCCCCCGCTCAGGCGGACGAGGTCCGCGCGCTCGCCTGTCGAGCGGGCGAGGCATTGCGGGTGCAAGGCCTAGCCCGAGTCGACTTCTTCCTCGAAGAACCCGGACGGGGATTCCTGCTCAACGAGATCAACACCATGCCCGGATTCACGCCGATCTCGATGTTTCCGAAACTGTGGGAAGCGACCGGCGTCAGCTACCCCGAGCTGATCGATCGCCTGGTGAAGCTTGCGGTCGAGCGCCATAGCGCCCGCACCGCCCACCGCTCCACCGGCCGCTAACGGCTCGCTGCCCTTATGGGGCCGGCGTGACGGAGTCACGGACCCAGTTGCCATGGAACCCGACGGGGACACGAGCGGGTAGCTGAATCGTCGCCACTGGATCGGCGGCGATGTCCTGGGCGTCGAGGATGACCACATCGCTGCGATCCTCGGCCGCGTCGTAGACGACGGTCATGATCCAGCCATCATCCTCATCAGTGGCATCTTCCTCTGCCGCACCGGACCGGCTGACGAATACGGGCTCAGCACCACCGCGACCAGCGCCATGGTCGTGCGCGGTCGTCGTGCCCGCGTCGAAGTCGTACTTGATGGTGTCGCCAAAGCTCCACTCACTCGACGAGTCGCCAACGGCAGCGGTGTACCCGAAGCGGTGCCTCTCGTTGAGCACGCTTCCGGCGACACGAGGGAACTCTTGGTGGCGCTCGTCGATAACGTCGCGGGTCACACGACGGGCGACCGGGTCAACGGTCCAGCGTTCGAGCTGAGGAAGCGAGTCGCGGAAGGGCCCGTTGCGGTCGGCGTCGAACAGCTTGTCGAAGCGGCAGATGTCGACGATCACTCGGCCGTCGTCGAGGTCGTAGCTGTTAAGCGGGTGGAACGCATAACAAGGGTCGATCTCGCACCACACGATTTCGGCGTCGCTCGTCGCCGAGCGAGGGAGCAATCCGACCCGCGAGTTGTAGTCGTCGTACCAGCGCAGCGGGAACGGGGTGCCGGCGAACGCCAGGTCGAGATCGACAGCGACCGGCAGGTCGAACACGAGCGCGTACTTCTGCGTGAGCCCCATGTCGTGGATCATCGGCATGCTCGGCAAGTGGATCGGCAAGGTCTTCGTGACCGTGCCGTCGGGGCCGACGACGACGTACTGAACCTTGTCCATCAGCGTCGCTGGGGCGTAACAAATGGCATGCATCTCGCCGGTCAGCGGGTCGTACTTGGGGTGGGCGGTGAAGCCGTTCTCGAGCGTGCCCTCGAATCCGTTCGTGCCGACCGTGTCGAGTTCATAGGTCAGCTCGACCGGCGCCGTGCCTGCTTCGACAATGGCAAAGGTCTTGCCGTTGTGGCCGATGACGTTGGTGTTCGGCCCGGTCGTTGCGTCGATCGGGCCAGCTGACGGAGCGCGTCCGTGTTGGGCGGTGTTCTGCGAGCCGACGAAGCGGTTGCGGTACCACTCTGCCTTGCCGCCCCGCATCCGGATGCCGTGCACCATGCCGTCGCCCAGGAACCAGTGATGGTTCGCCATGTCGACGTCGCCGATCGGATTCGGCCCATTGCGCAGCAGCCGCCCCTCGAGCTCTTCGGGGATCTGGCCGATCACGGTCAGATCTGTCACGGTGAGTTCTTCGGTCACCGGTGCGTAGTTCCCGGTCACATACGGGGAAGCGTCGTTGAGCGTGGTCTCATCCTGCATCGTCATGCGGCCATCTTGCCACTGTCAACTTGACACTGTCAAGGGCTCTGAGACCGGCCCCGTTGGAGAGCCTGAATTGCTCAGCCGACAACGTGGCGACTTAGGGTCGGGCATGGGCGAATTCAGCACGACCGAAGTCGACGGCAACCTCCTGATCGTCACGATCAACCGACCCGAGCGCATGAATGCGCTGCATCCTCCGGGCAATGCCGAGCTCGCTGGGATCTTCGACGACTTCCAGAACGATCCCGACCTGTGGGTCGCCATCATCACCGGTGCTGGCGATCGCGGCTTCTGCGCCGGCAACGATCTGCGCTACCAAGCCGAAGGCGGCGATCGTTCCGCTGCACCCTCGACCGGATTCGCTGGCCTGACCGCCCGCTGGGACCTCAACAAGCCCGTCATCGCCGCAGTCAATGGCGTCGCCATGGGCGGCGGGTTCGAGATCGCACTCGCCTGCGACCTCATCATCGCCAGCGAGACCGCCCGCTTTGCGCTTCCGGAGCCCAAGGTCGGCCTCGCCGCGCTCGCCGGAGGCGTGCATCGCCTCCCCCGCCAGATCGGACTGAAGCGAGCGATGGGCATGATGCTCACTGGCCGCCACGTGCCCGCCGCCGAGGGTCTCGAGCTCGGCTTTGTGAACGAGGTCGTCGCCCCCGACCAGCTCATGGAGACCGCCCGTGCATGGGCCGAGCAGATTCTGGCCTGCTCCCCTATGTCGATTCGAGCGACCAAGGAAGCCGCCATGCTCGGCTTCGAGGAACAGGGTCTACAGCCGGCCTACGAAAAGCAGTACGACGCCGTGCGCGCCATGATCAAGAGCCAGGACTTCATCGAGGGCCCGCTCGCATTCAGCGAGAAGCGCGCCCCCGAATGGAAGGGCGAATAGCGAGCCCGGCGCTGATTACAGGTGGTCGGCTCGTCGTAGGACGAGGAACCACGTCAGCACCGACGACATCGCGACCAACACGAGCGCCATGATTCCGGCCTCGGCAACGAACGCTTCTTGGAATGACCCGAAGATGCGCGTCGTCAA
>CAZEMU010000045.1:8954-29666 GCA_964513315.1 uncultured Acidimicrobiaceae bacterium
AAGATCAACACCGCATGGGTGTCGGCGAACGCATTGCCGATCGCTCCGGCTCGCAGCGTCCAGAAGCGCAGCGCCAACGCGATCAGGATCCCCGGAAGCGCAAACGTGGCGATGACCGCAGCGTGGGCATAGCGGCCGAACCGGTCGTTCCGCCGTGCCACCAGGAACGCGATCGGAGCGACTGCCAGCACGGCGACGATTGCGGTCGCCACCGATACCGACAGCGTGTTCAGCGATGCTTCGACGATCGTGGCGTTGTCGACCGTCAGTGGCCGTCCGCTTCCGCTGGCCCAGTCGATCAAGGCCGCTACCGGTGCGATCACACCAAGCACCACGGTGATGCCAACGATCAGCTGACCCACGATTGCGAAGCGACCGAGCCCGTGCTCGGTCGTGCGACTGGAACGACTTCCGGCATCGGCTGGCAAGCGTCGGGTCATGGCATTCTCGCCGATCACCACGACTGCGGCGAGCACGAGCAACATCAGGCTGAGCGCAAAGGCAACCGGCGGGCGGGCCAGGTAGTTCGTCTCGATCGCCCGGGTCAGCGTGTCGTAGCGCATCAGCTGGACGGCGCCGAAGTCACTGATCGTGTACAAGAACACAAGCAAGGTTCCGGCGGCGATCGACGTCGCGATCTGCGGCAGCACGACCCGCCGAAACGCCTGGCTCATGGTGTCGCCCAGCACCCGAGCGCTCTCTTCGAGCGCCGAGGGCAGTCGACGGAGCCGGGCTGCGACCGGGAGATACACGTATGGGTACGTGAACAGCGTGAGCACCAGCCATGAACCGAAGAAGCCACGCAGTTCAATCCCGAGCTCGATGCCGACGCTCTCGAACAGCCGGAACACCAGACCGCCGGGGTTCATGGTGCGGATGAACGCAGCGGCGCCGATGAACGTCGGGAACACCAACGGGATCGGCATGAGCACTCGATAGATCGAGCGTCCGGCCAGATCGGTGCGGGTCGTCAGCCACGCGACCGCAGTGCCGAGCACCGCAGCGCTCACCGAGACGGCAACCGCGAGCCGCAGCGTCCGCCACAACGGCGCCAAGGTGCGCTCGTCAAACAGCAGACCGAGCGGGTCGGCATCGCTCGTGAAGTTCCGCCAGACCAGGTAGGCCGCCGGAAAACTAAAGGCAATAGCGAGGAGGCCACAGACAACTCGCAGGACGGCCAGGCCGCCCCGCTCCGCGCCCACTGGGCGCGGTGCCGTCTGTGGCCGGTCACTCACTGGTTCTGAATACCGGTTGCTTCGACGAGCAAGGTGGTTTCTTCGAAGTCGCCACCCAAGGCGTCGAAGTCGACCGTGCCGATTTCGAGGCCGCCGAGTTCTGGCAACACATCAGCAGGCACGACGCCCGCTGCGAGTGGATACTCGAAGGTGCTGTCGGTCAGGTACTGCTGCACGGGCTCAGACAGCAGGTACTCGAGCAGCGCGTTGGCTTCGTCGCTGTTCTCACTCGAGGCCGTAACCGTGGCGGCGGTGATGATGAGCGCCGAACCGATGTCTTCGCCGGGGAAGTCGAAGTTGAGCGCCTTGTGGTCGTCGCCCAGATCAGCCAGGTACTGGTAGTTGTAGTAGTGGTTCACGAGGCCGACTTCGACTTCGCCACGGGCGGCTGCTTCGACGATCGAACGGTTGTCGGCGTAGTAGCGGGCGTCGTTGGCGACCATGTCTTCGAGCCACTGCACGGCGATGTCGGTGCCCTGCTGGTCACGGAAGACGGTGAACCAGTCGAGGAACGAACCGTTGGTCGCCGGGATGGCGACCTTGCCCCGCCAGCGTTCATCGGTCAGGTCGAACACCGAGTTAGGGAGCTCATCAGCAGCGACGTCGTCGGTGTTGTACACCATGACGCGCTTGCGGCCGCTGAAGCCGACCCAGTTGCCATTGGCGGATTGGTACTCGTCGGGGACGAGGCCGAGCACGTCGCCGTCGACCTGCTGGAGCAGACCTTGGGCTTCGAGGAAGCCGACCGGGCCAGGTGAGCGGCTCAAGAAGATGTCGGCTGGCGTGTTGTCGCCCTCTTCGGAGAGTAGGAGTGCCAGGTCGGTCGACCCGGCCCAGCGAACGGCAACGTCGATACCGGTTTCGCAACCGAAGGCTTCGAGCACGGGGCCGATCAGGCTTTCCTTGCGGCCGCTGTAGATCGTGACCTCGTCGCCAGTCGCCGCAGCGCAGTCGCCGGCGTAGATATCGGCGGCCGCTCCTTCGAGCGTCGAGGGGGTTGTGGAGTCCGAGCAGGCCGTGCCGAGCAGCGCCAACGCCATGAGAAACGAAAGAACCTTGAGGTGCATGGCGGAGACTCTAACCACACCTGAGCCCAAGTTGTTAGGAGTGCCTAACATTTTCTGGAATGTACTCAGTTTGTGGGAGCTGAAGCGGGCGGAAACGCCGACGCTGCTCCCCCGACAAACTGCACACCAACGCGGTCACCACGCTTGACGTCAACCATCGGTCCGGTCCGGACCTGGAGACGATGCCCGTCGATTGCCACGAACACCATGGCGTCGTGCCCGTAGAACTCGACCAGTTCGACTTCGGCTGTGACCGCTGGCGTCGCGCCGTTGGTCGCCAGCGCGAGGTGCTCGGGACGCACGACCACATCGACGTCTCCGGTGAGTGCATCGTCGACCGTGATTGGACCAACGATCGTGTCGACCGAACCACCGACCGCTTGGCCTCGAAGCACCGACACGCTGCCGACGAATTCGGCAACCCAGCGGTCTGCGGGGCGGTGATACACCTCTTGCGGCGTGCCGACCTGGCGAATCTCGCCGTCGTTCATCACGGCAACCCGATCACCGAGCACGAACGCCTCTTCTTGGTCGTGGGTGACGAACACCGACGTGATCTCGAGCTCGTGCAACAGGCGATGGACCTCGGTCCGCACTTCGAGCCGCAGCGAGGTGTCGAGGTTCGAAAACGGCTCGTCGAGCAGCAGCACCCGCGGTCGTGGCGCAAGGGCCCGAGCCAGTGCCACACGTTGCTGCTGGCCACCGGACAATGTGTGCGGCATGCGGTCTCCCAGATCGCCAAGACCAACGAGCGCAAGTGCGTCGCTCACCATGGGACCGGACCGGTCGGACCGGTTCAGGCCGTAGCCGACATTGTCGGCCACGCTCATGTGCGGGAACAGCGCCCACTCTTGAAAGACCATGCCGATGCGACGCCGTTCTGGCGGTACCCACACCGACTTCCTCTGCGTCGCAGACGATGAGCCCGATGTCGCCAGCGGCTCGTTCGACATGACTTCGCCGCCGATGTCGACATGGCCAGCGATCGGCCGTTCAAGACCCGCAATGCTGCGAAGCAGTGTGGTTTTGCCACAACCGCTAGGGCCGAGCAGGGTCAGGCATTCGCCAGCGTCGATCGAAAGATCAACGCCGTGCAGCACGGTCGAATCGCCGTATCGGTGGTGCAGACCCTCGACCTCGAGATGCGAGGCACGAAGATCCGACGATCGCAGGGAACTCACGACCCTGCAATCACCACAATTCGGTCGGCAGTGGAGCCACCTAAGCCAACCGGGCTGTCATCAACGTTCACCGTTGCCGTGCCGTCAGGAGCGACGGTCAACATCGTCCCGGTGCGACCGGGCATGAGGCCAGACGCCTCGAGGAACGCAAGCTGTCCTTCTTCGAATTCAAGTTCTTCGGGGATGCGGATCACGGTGAACTCATCGCCCGCCGGGACCGACGACAGCGCAAGCGTGTTGTCGGGCTCGGTGTAGGCGCTACCGGGAATCGGGTTGCCGTGCGGACATGTCGTGGGATCGTCGAGTACACGTTGCATGGCCGTCTCGACCGCAGGCGAAATGACGTGTTCCCAGCGGCCCGCTTCGGAGTGGGCGTCGGTCCAGTTGAGGCCCAAGATGTCGGTCAGGAACCGTTCGGCCAAACGGTGGCGACGAACGATGGCGGTTGCCAGGTGCATGCCTTCGACCGTGAGGACGATCTGGCCGTCCTCGACCCCGACGAGGCCTTCGCGTTCCATGCGCTTGACCATCTCGGAGACGGCAGGACGCGACACGCCGAGGCGTTCGGCGACACGCGCCTGGATCACGGAGATGCCGTCTTCGGCAAGCTCAAAGATCGTTTCGGCGTATTCCTCGAAGGCCGGGTGGTGTTCGGCGGACTCGTAGGACATGCCAGCAGGCTATCGAGTCAGGACGCGTCTCGTAAAGCCGTCCTAACAAAGTGTTATCGATACGCCCAAGTTCTAGTTGTAGGCGGCTTGGCTTTCTTTCCAGGAACCGCCATCAGCACGCGGCTCCTTGGGCAGACCCAAGACGCGCTCGCCGACGATGTTCTTCTGGACTTCGCTCGTGCCGGCGTAGATCGTGCCGGGTCGAGCGATGAAGAAGCTATCCATCCAGTTGCCGACCGTGTTCGGCGTGCCGATCGGCGGGGCACCGAGGTTGTTCACGTCGCCCTCGCCGAAGCCGATCATGCCTTCGGCGCCGAAGAGCTTCATTGCCGCTTCGGTGATTTCCTTGTGGTACGTGCTCCACCAGAGTTTGCCGATCGACGACTCGGGGCCAGGAGCCTCGCCCCGGAGACGGCGGGTCAGAGCCTGATAGCCCTGGTACCGCATGATCTCGACCTTGGTGTGGAACTTGGCGATCTGCTGGCGAACGAGCGGATCGTTGTCCTTGCCCTGGCGCTTCGCCAACTCGATGAAGTTGTCGAGCTCGGCGCGGAATGGCAGCGAAAGGACCGTGGCCCGCACGCCACGCTCGAAGCCAAGCAACGTGTTGGCAACGGCCCAGCCGTTATTCACACCGCCAAGGACGTTCTCCTTAGGCACGCGTGCGTCGCTGTAGAACACCTCGGCGAAGTGGGTCTTGCCCGCGATGTTGACGATCGGGCGGACTTCGACGCCGGGCTGATCCATCGGGATCAGCAAGAAGCTGATGCCCTTGTGCTTAGGCACGTCGGCGTCGGTACGGCACAGCGTGAAGATCATGTTGCCGTGCATGCCCGAGCTGGTCCAGATCTTCTGGCCGTTGACGATCCACTCGTCACCGTCGAGCTCAGCCTTGCAGCCGAGGTTGGCGAGATCGGAACCGCTGTTGGGCTCGCTGTAGCCCTGGCACCACACGTCGGTGCCATCGAGGATGCGAGGGATGTAGTGCTTCTTCTGCTCTTCGGTACCCCAGTGCAGAATCGTGTTACCGACCATCGAGATCGAGAAGCCGTCGTTGTTGCCCATCGTCGGCACGCCGCGCTTGGAGAACTCTTCGTTCAGAATCACGTGCTCGAGGCTCGTCAGACCTGCGCCGCCGTATTCGGCCGGCCAGTTCGGGGCCAGCAGGTTGTTTGCGCTCAGCGTCTCTCGCCAGTCCTTCTGCCAATCGAATCGCTCATCTTCGGGCAGTGCGCCGATGCCCTTCCAGTCCGACGGCAAGTGCTCGTCGAGGAAGTCGTTCATCTGCTGGCGAAATGCTTCGCTCTCCGCGGGGTACGCAAGATCCATGGACGCAGCGTAGGGCCCCGCTGGCCGACCGACGAAAGCGAGCGGCGACCTCGCTTCGGTTGTAGCTCTCGCCAACTTCTAGGGTCAGGGCCATGGCACGACTCAGCAAGCTCAGCCGATCGATCGCAGGGCGCGTCTCGCTCGTCACGGGTGCCGCAAGCGGCATGGGTCGGGCGACCGCTCATCTGTTCGCAGACGAGGGCGCGCACGTTGCGGTGACCGACCTCACCGAGGCGGGGGTTCAAGCGGTCGTCGATGAGATCACTGCAGCGGGCGGGTCCGCCCATGGCTGGGTCCTCGACGTTGCCAACGCCGAGCGAGTCGCCGACGTCGTCGCAGAGATCGTCGAGCGCTGGGGTGGGCTCGACCACCTGATCAACAATGCGGGCATCTCGCGATTCGCAGAGATCGACGCCGCGAACTACGAAGACGAGTGGGCGATCTCGATCGAAGTCCTGCTGACAGCGCACACCCGCACCATCCGAGCCGCGCTCCCCCACCTGCGTGCGTCCAGCGCCCCCCGGATCGTCAACATCGCCTCGACCGAGGGATGGGGAGCCACGAAGTTCGGGTCGCCCTACACCGCGGCGAAACATGGCGTCATTGGGCTCACGAAGTCACTGGCGGTCGAACTCGGCCGCGAAGGCATCACCGTGAACTGCATCTGCCCCGGTCCAATCAACACCGGCATGACCGAATTCGTCGAGGACGAGCACAAGATCATCTTCGCCAAGCGCCGCACGGCGATCGGACGCTACGGCGAGCCCGAAGAGGTCGCCCACGGCACGCTCAACTTCTGCTTGCCGGCCAGTCAGTACATGACCGGCGTGATCATGCCGGTCGACGGCGGCCTGCTGATCAAGAACGCATAAGGCGCCACAGCCGACCTCGACGACCGAAGAGGCGGCGGTCGAGGACCTGACGGTCTCGCGATACCCGGCGCACGAACTCGCTTGGGCGCATTCCTGCCTCGGCCAACGCGTGCCGATGATCGACTGCTGCGACGATCGACGCTCCGAGGACCAACACGTTCCATCCGAACCGAACGCCGTGGCGAACCGGGACTGACCAGCGATCAAGGAAGACGGGAAGCGTGTCGGCATGGAAGGCGACATGGTCGACCTCGTCATCGTGGATGCGACCGAAGACGTCGGCAAAGACCGGGAACCGATCACGCATGGCCGAGTAGTACGTCAACGCGATGAGCTCGGCGACGAGCAGTGTGAGCACTTCGGTGCGCAGCGACTTCGAGCGGCGGATCCGTTCGAATACGGCCTGGCTCCAGTGGGTGGACCGGCACGGATAGTCCATGGCATCGAGCACGATGCCCAATAAGCGCGCATGCTCTTGTTCTTCGCGGATGAAGGACACAAGCGCGGCCCGGTGTTCGGCGCCTGCTCCCGACACGGCGGCAGCCGAGCGCAAGTGATCGCCCGTACCTGACTCGCCGATCATGAAGGTGTTGAGCGAGCGGCCAAGCGCGTCGAGCGTGCCGACCGTCAGGCCTGCAGCCTCGATGTCTTCAGCGGTCACCCCGACGTCGCTGTGCCGGCCCGCTCGGTTCGCAAAGACCTGCGCCCAACCGGCCTCGGTCGTCGTTGATGCTGCTGTTGTCGCCATGCGCTTCGAAGTCGCCATGGCCCTAGAAGTAGTTCCGATTGCGTTCGATGTCTCGGCATGAGGGAACGCTCCCCTACCGAGGACTGGATCAGCAGCGCGCCGCGTTTGCCGCGGACGATTTCGTTGGTGAGCCGCACGAGCACGGGATCGTCGTCCGCAGTTAGCGCAGTGCGGCTTCGAGGAAACGGAGAAGCTCGCGACGCCGCTTGACCGCCTCGCGGAGGGTCGGCTCGATGCCGACGGCACGGAGCACCTCCACCTCGGTGGCAACGCCCATAACCGTCGAATACGCAGACACGAGCACCAGGTTCGGATCGGTTTGGCGCATATTGCCCCGGCGCATCTCGAGGGTGAGGAACAGCCGAGCCTTCTCGATGACCGGCGCCAGGCTTTCGCGCATGCGGTCCGCCCATTCGCCACCGAGCCGGGTGGTCTCACGAAGCAGGCCGAGCCGGGCAGGCTCGCGCACCGCGATCCGGAACACGGTGTTGACGACGGACTCGACCGCCGACCAGCCCGTGCGACCTCGGCCGGCCTCGATCATGGCCACGCCAAGCTCACCGACGGCAGCGTCGATCGTGGCCATGAAGAGATCGTGCTTGCTGCCGAAGTGGTAGAGGATGGTTTGCTTCCGGACCCCAAGATGCTCGGCGAGGTCGTCGAGCGAGGTCGTGTCAAAGCCTCGGGTTCCGAACGCGTCGAGAGCTGCGTCGAGGATGCGCTCTCGCGTGTCGCTGCCGGCCACGACCCCCATCCTAGGCACGAGACAACCAGAGACTTACCAACTGGTAGACAGGCCTCTACCAGTTGGTAAGGTGACTCGATGACCGCGCTCGAGCCAGCTGAATCTGAAGCAGCAGCCCCGATCGCGGACCGACTGGCTGGCAAACGCATCGCCATCACGGGAACGACCGGCTTCTTGGGTACTGCGCTCGTCGAACGCCTGATTCGCTGTGTCCCTGACTGCTCGCTCGTGCTCTTGATCCGTCCGGGCCGCCGTGGCGTCGAACAGCGACTCCAGCGCGAGATCCTGCGCAACGACGCATTCGATCGCCTCCGCGAAGAACACGGCGACGATGGCTTCGCAGCAATGACGGCCGCCCGCATCCTGCCCGTGGCCGCTGATATCACCAAGGACGGACTCGCCCTCGACGACGCCGGGCGCGAGGCACTGGCCGACTGCGACGTCGTCATCCACTCGGCCGCCTCGGTCAGCTTCGACAACCCCCTCGACGTCGCCGTCAATACCAACCTCGTCGGCCCCGTCAACTTGATCGCCACGCTCCATGACCTGGACGTGACCCCCCACCTCGTCGCCGTCTCGACCGCCTACGTGGCCGGCACCCGCAAGGGAGACGCCTTCGAGGAACTTCTCCAAGACGGCGCCTACGCCGTGCCGATTGACTGGCGCCACGAGATCGAGACCGCTCGACGGGCCCGAATCGCGGCCGAAGACGAGAGCCGCACCACCGACGCGCTCGAACGCTTCCACCGCGAAGCCAAGGACGAGCTCGGCGCCGCCGGTAACACAGCGCTTGCGAACAAGTCCGAGCAGCTTCGCCAACGCTCCGTGCGCAAGACGATGGTCGACAACGGCATCGCCAGAGCCAAGTCGCTCGGCTTCAGCGACGCCTACGCCATGACCAAGGGCATGGCCGAAACGGCCATCGTCGAACTGGCCGAAGACATCCCGGTGTCGATCGTTCGCCCCTCGATCATCGAGTCCAGCTGGGCCGAGCCATTCCCTGGATGGATCCGTGGCTTCCGCATGGCCGAGCCGATCATCATCGGTTTCGGCCGCGGCCTGCTCCAGGACTTCCCCGGATCGTGGGAAGGCGTCGCCGACGTCATCCCGGTCGACCTCGTCGTCGCCACGATCATCGTTGCCGCCGCGCACGAACCGGAGCTCGAAGCACCCACGCCGGTGTACCAATCAGCCAGCGGCGCCGTGAACCCATTCCGTGTCGGCCAGCTCTATGACTGGGGCACCGACTTCTTCCGCAAGAACCCGATCTACGACGACTTCGACCAGCCGATCGCACCACCCCGCTGGACGTTCCCGACGATCGACAAAGCCACGACCCAGATGTACCGGGCCCGAGGCGGCCTCGACCGGGCCACCCAGGTCATGCGGGCACTGCCGTTGCGCGGCGCCCGGGCGTCGTTCGCTGCCGACATCGACGAGCGCCGGGATCTGCTGAACCAGGCCATCAGCTATGTCGAGCTATACGGCAAGTACGTCGCCTGCGAAGCGCTCTATCACTGCGAGAACACGCTCGCCCTCCACCAGTCGCTGAGTGCGCAGGACCAGGCCACGTTCGACATGGACCCTCGGGTCATCAACTGGCATCACTACGTCAATGACATTCACCTGCCATCGGTGCTGGCCCAGGGCCGGGTCAAGACGGCGCCGTCCGGCAAGCGCGGTGCCGCATTCGACCGCCAAGACCGGCTGCGCAAGCAGGTCCTCGACGAGCGACGCGTCGTCGCCGCATTCGACCTCGAGAACACGCTCATCGCAAGCAACGTCGTCGTGTCGTGGGGATGGCTCGCCACTCGCAACCTGAACCGGGGACAGCGCGCCCGGCTCATCCTCAAAGCGCTCGGCGAATCGTGGAGCCTTCAACGGCTCGACCGGGCGGACCGAGTCGACTTCCTGCGCCACTTCTACCGCCGCTACGACAAGGCCCCGGTCGAACAGCTCGAACGCGACGCGGCCGAGCTCTTCAGCGAACTGCTGCTCAAGAACTCGTTCCCCGACGCCATCCGCCGAGTGCGCGAACACCGGGCACTCGGCCATCGCACCGTGCTCATCACCGGCGCACTCGACTTCATCGTGCGCCCCCTCGAACCGCTCTTCGACGACATCGTCGCCCCCTCGCTTGAGCAGCGCGATGGCCGCTACACCGGCCGCATGCTGAACGCCCCTCCGATCGGCGAAGCCCGGGCCGAGGCGTTGCGCCAGTACGCACTCGAACATGACCTCGACCTGAACGAATCCGTCGCCTACGCCGACTCGACCAGCGACCTTCCGCTGCTCGAAACGGTCAGCTTCCCGGTGGCTGTCAACCCTGACACCAAGCTCGCAACACTTGCCCGCCGCCGCGGCTGGCTGGTCGAGAACTGGGAACCCGCCCCTGGCGGCGAACGCAAGATCCTGCCCGTAGCCCCCTATCTGCCTCGCGCCCGCCGCAGCGCCTGACCGACCGAACGGTGCCTGGCACCGTTCGCTCACGGAAGCACGACATGACCGCCAACGAAGATCGAACACCACGCCCCGGACTTGTTCTCGAGGTCGACCGTTCGACCCCGCCGATCCTGTTCCACCACGGCGAAGGTTTCCGTCTTGAGTCCCTTCCGGCCGGACGCAGCCGTGTGCTGTACCCCGCCGAGCCGCTCAACCCGCTCGACGATCCCGACGGCGCGATCCGCGACGCACTGCACAACCCGCTGAACGACGATCCGCTGCCATCGAAGCTGTTTGCCGGTATGCAGCTCACAATCGTCTTCGACGACATTTCGCTTCCGCTTCCCCCGATGCGCCGGCCCGACATTCGCCAGCGCATCATCGAACAGGTCCTCGACCTTGCCGCCGCAGCGGGTGTCGACGACGTCCACATCGTGGCGGCGCTCGCGCTGCACCGCCGCATGACCGAAGACGAGCTTCGCCACGCCGTCGGCGACCGTGTCTATGACGCGTTCGCTCCCTCGGGTCTGCTCTACAACATGGACGCCGAGAACCCCGACGAGATGGTGCTGCTCGGCGAGACGAGCGAGGGCGAAGAAGTCCAGATGCTCAAGCGGGCCGCCGAGAGCGACCTGATCGTCTACGTCAACATCAACATGGTGTCGATGAACGGCGGCTGGAAGAGCACCGCCACCGGCCTGTCCGGCTACACCGGCATCCGCCACCACCACAACGTCGACACGCTCGCCAAGTCCGACCTGATGGATCACACCAACAGCGAGTTCCACAACCGCAACTGGCGCCAGGGCGACGTGATCCGGGCAGCGGGCGTCAAGATCTTCCAGATCGAGACCACGATCAACAACAACGTGTTCGGCGAACAAGGCCCCATGTCGGTGCTGCAAAAGCGCGAATGGGAATGGACTGCTCGAGACCGGGCCAGCTTCATCGGCATGCAGAAGGGTCTGCAGCTGATGACGCCCAAGGCGCGTCGCAAGATCTTCCACTCGCACCAGTCGCCCTATGGCATGACCAGCGTGCAGGCCGGCGAAGTCGAAGCGGTCCACGAATCCGCAGTCGACAACATGCTCAAGCAGCAGCTCGTGCAGATCGAGGGCCAGGCCGACATTCTCACGATGGGGCTCCCCTACCTGAGCCCGTACAACGTCAACTCGGTCCTGAATCCGATCCTGGTGATGTGCCTGGGGCTCGGCTACTTCTTCAACATGTACCGGAACAAGCCGCTGGTTCGGAAGGACGGGGTGATCATCATGAGTCACCCCACGCCGATCGAGTTCCACCCGGTGCACCACCCGAGCTACATCGACTTCTTCGAGCAGGTCCTGCCCGACACCACCGACGGCCACAAGATCGCCCACAAGTACGAGAAGCAGTTCGCCGAAGACGAGTGGTACCGCCACCTGTACCGCACGAGCTACGCCTACCACGGCGTGCACCCGCTGTACATGTGGTACTGGGGTTCCAAGGCCATCGACCACACCGCCCGGATCATCATCGTCGGCGGCGACGTCAAGGCAGTGAAGCGCATGGGCTTCACCCCAGCCTCGACGCTCAACGATGCGCTTGAGATCGCCAGCGACGTCGTCGGCCCACAGCCGACCATCACGCACTTCCACAACCCACCGACCGTGATGGCGGAAGTGTTGTGAGCAGCGCAACAGCGGTGACCCTGCGCAGTTCCGCAGAGGCGCCCGAACGAAGTGAAGCGCCGATTGCGAGGCGACAATGCCGGAGCCGTTGATCGACCGCCGCAAGGTGCAGCAGTACGCACGCGGCGTCGTGCGAACCAGCCGCAAGCTGCGCATGCCGCAGCGGTCGTTCCCGTACGCGGCTCCGCCTGTTCCCTCGACGGTCGAGCCGCCGCCGGACCAATCGAAGATCGGCGGCAACTACGACGCTGATTGGGCTCGACGCCCGTCGGCTCGGGTCGCCCGAACGGCGATTGTCGAGACGATGCTTCGCCCGTCTGTCGCGATGGTGGCGAAGCCGGAACGCGACGGCTACGACCGGCTTCATGCACTTGACGAGGACGTCCCCGTGTTGTTCGTGGCCAACCACCACAGCCACCTCGACACCTCGCTCCTGCTGACCTCGATCCCGCATCCGTGGCGCCACAAGCTTGTCGTCGCCGCCGCGTCCGAGGTCTTCTTCGACAATCGCATCAAGGCCACGCTCTCCGCGTTGGCTATCGGCGCGTTCCCGCTCGATCGGTCGAAGACTGGCCGCACGGCCGCCGACCAGGCCGCCGACATGCTCGACGAGGGCAACAGTCTGCTGATCTTCCCCGAAGGTGGCCGGTCCCCCGATGGCTGGGGACAGCCGTTTAAGGGCGGGGCCGCCTATCTCGCGATCCGTTGCGACGTGCCGATCGTGCCGATCTATCTGCATGGCACGGGGCGGGTCTGGCGCAAGGGTCAACGCCTGCCGAAGCCATCGCGTACCAGCGTGCTCTTCGGCGACCCGATCTGGGCCGAAGAGGGCGAGAACACTCGCCGACTCTCAGCCCGCATCGAAGCGGCCGTCTCCACGCTCGGCGACGAGCTAGCTACGGACTGGTGGCAGGCTCGCCAACGGTTCCATGCCGACGGCCCGCCGACGCTCGAAGGCCCCGAGGGGGCCTCGTGGCGCCGAGCCTGGGCGCTCGGTGACCGCTCACGGCGCGACCGCCGCAAGCCAACCTGGCCCCGCTAGCCGACGGGCCGCCTCTCGCTACTTGCGACGAGTGCGCGGGTCGGCGCCATACATCGCGATATCGACCACGGCGTTGACGGCGCCGTAGACCAACACGCCATAGGTGACCAGCCCGAGCAGGACAGGCAGGTCGCGATTGATGCTGGACTCGAAGAGTTCGCGGCCGAGTCCGCCGATGCCGAAGATGATCTCGATGAGCAGTGCGCCACTGAGCAAGTTGCCGACGTTCATGCCGAGCACGTTCAGCATTCCCAGTGCACCGGGCCGGAACGCGTGCCGAAGCAAGATGTAGGGACGCGACAGGCCTTTGCTGCGGGCGGCGGCGATGAAGTCCTCGCTCAGGACTCGGTAGACATCGGAGCGAATCGTGCGGGCGACCAGCGCGACCTCGCTGAGCGCGAGCGCAGTGACGGGCAAGATCAGGCCCTCAAGGTTTCCCCAGAACGACTCACTGATCCGCACCCACCCTGCTGCCGGCAACCATTGCAGCTCTAAGGCGAAGATCCAGATGAGGAAGACCGGCGAGATGTAGAGCGGAATCGATTGGAGGATTCCGAGGCCGGCACTCAGCACCGTGCCCCGCTTCCGATCCGCCCAGACCGCCGCGGCAAGTCCGGCAGGAATGCCGATCAGCAGCGCCAAGAGGGTGCCGACAAGCATGAGTTCGAGCGAGATCGGCAGCCGGTGCAACAGCACTTCGGTGACCGGAACATCGCCTCGGGTCGAGCGTCCGAAGTCGCCCTGAAGTGCATCGCTGAGCCACCGGACGTAGCGCTGCACGACGTTGCCGTCGAGGTGGAACCGTTCGATGATTTCGCGGTTTCGGGGCGAGTCCGGATCACTTCCTGGCGCAATCAGGATGCCTCGCAGGCCGCCCGCGATCGAGTTCTCGAGCACGAAGAAGGCCAGGAATGTCGCCGCGACCACTCGGAACGCGGCCTTCCCAATGAGCCTCGCGACAAACGAGATCCCGTGCAGCACAGCTCTACTGAATCACAGACGCGCTTACGTGAGTGCTGATGCGGGTGCCCACGTTGCGTGCGTGCCGCTGGCGATCCGCTCTGGCAGTCCGATCGTGGCGACGGGGCCTGCTGCGGGGTCGGCTGCATCGAAGATCATGCACGACGACGAGTCGTCATTCATGTCGCTCACAAAGGTGACGAGGTAGCCGTCGTCTTCGGCTTGCGAGCCTTCGCGCGGCGCCATCACCGTCTCGGAGTTGTAGACGCCGTCGGGCAGTCCATAGACGGTCTCGGTGCCGTTGACGACATCGTGCTTGATCAGGCCTCGGAACCCGAACCAGCCTTCGCAGGGAAGTGCGTTGTACGAGTACCGGTAGGGGCGTCCGCCGTAGGTGCCGTTGATCATGCCGAACTCGGTGACGCGATCGCTGAGCGTTTCTTCAGTTGTGCGGCCGGTTTCGAGGTTGAATCGCCAGCGGCGGACCTCGGGCTGCAACTGGTACATGTCCAGATAGCGGAAGACGTTGTCCTCGAAGCTTGCCGCAGGATCGACGGCGGGCGACGGGTTGCGCTGGAAGAAGCCGTCGAGCACGACCTCGTTGCCGTCTTCGTACGCATTGATCCAATGCAGTACGAACGTCGGCTCCGCGTCGAACCATCGAACCCGACCGTCGCCTGAGCGAGGCACGAGGCCGAATCGGGTCGGCTCGTCAGCGTGGAAGCGAGGGCCGTAGACCCCGCTGTCGATCGCGCCCTGTTCGAGATACAGCGGACAATCGTTGACCACGAGATAGTTCTCGGTAAACGCCATGTCGTGCGGCAGCCGCGGCCCCGCCATTTCGACGTCGCGTTGGAACGCCACGCCGCCCTGCGCAGTGACCGATCCGACCTGCAAGTAGGGCTTCTCTATGCCGTAGCTGAACCACAGCATCTCGCCGGTGACTTCGTCGATCTTGGTGTGGGCCGAGATGCCACGAGCTGGCATGCCGGGCCACTGGGCGATCCCTTCGCCCTCGAGCGAGACCGGGTCCATCTGGTGCAGGTCACCGCACTGCCAGAAGCTGGCCAGTGCCTTTCCCTGGTGGACCACGACATCGGTGCTGGCTGCATCTTTCATGTGGCCGTGGGTGCTGCACCCTTCGCGTTCGGCGACCGAGGCGGGCTCGGCACAGCCGGCCCAGAGGGAGCGCTGGGCTTCGAGTTCGGCGAGCAGGCCGGGGGTGCGTACGAATCGGTTGTGGTAGATAGCTTCGCCGTCGGCAAAGTTGATCGAGTGGATCATGGCGTCGCCGTCGAACGGGTGGTACTGCTGCACCGAGTCATGCAGCGGGTTCTCGGTATTGCGCAGATAGACACCAGCGAGGTCGGCCGGGATCTCGCCCTCGACGGGGAGCTCCCAGGCACGGCGCTCAACCGTTTGAGGACGCCACGCGCCGCTGCGGTACCGATGGCTGTCGTCACTGGGCAAGGTCGTTGACAGCTCGTCCAGAATCTCGATCTTCATGGGTCCCCCACAGAACGCTCGAATGTCGACTCATGCGTCGACGCAACACCGCTGACCACGGGAAGTGACCGACGGTCAGCATGCTAGTCAGGACCCGATGTCTCGGCCCCCACGGGCCGGCCGCTACTCCGCTTCGGTGAGGGCGACATAGATCGACGCCTCGATCGTGGCGCCATCATCGAGCGTGACCTCGATGGTCCGCCGTTCGTATCCCGGTCCCTCGAAGTCGTCGATCTCTCGCCATCGCTTCGCGACGTCGGGACCGATGAGTACGTCGACCTCGACCTCACCGCCATCGGGATCAGGAACGAAGCCGTCGTAGCCCTCGGCCGGGCCAAACGTCAGCTCGAACGCCCACCCGCGCACCTTGCCGGGCAACCAAGTGCCCAGAATCCGGTTCACGACCCAATGGTTGGGCTGGCCAGGACGCAACGATCCATATGCCGCCAAGGCGGTTTCGGCGGTGGCCTCGATGACAGTGTCGCCCAGTTCAGCCTCGTCGCTCACACCACCAAGCTAGCGCTGCCAAACGTAGGCCAGCTTGGTGCTCGGCGCGCTTCAGGTCGGTTCAGTTCAGGGCGAGTTTGACGTCGAGCTTCTTGATCCCGGCGATGAAGCTCGACCACACGTAGGCCTCTTGGCCAACGAGCTCAAGCCGGTCGACTCGCTGAACGAGCTGCTCCAGAACACAGCGCGTTTCGAGGCGGGCCAGGTGGGCTCCGAGACAGAAATGTGCGCCGAAACCGAACGCGATGTGTGGGTTCGGATCTCGGGTGACATCGAACGTCATCGGGTTCTCAAAGACGTCCTCGTCGCGGTTTGCGGACGCGTAGTGCAAGACGACCTTGTCGCCCTTGGCGAAGTGGTGCCCCTTGTAGTCGACGTCGTCGACGACGGTGCGTGACATGTAGATCACTGGGCTCGACCAGCGGATCATCTCTTCGACGGCCGTATCCCAATGCTCACCGGTCTTCAGCAGCTCGTACTGATCGGGGTTCTGCGCCAACTGCAGCAACCCATGGCTGATGTTGTTGCGAGTCGTCTCGTTTCCAGCGACGAAGAGCAACGTGACATAGCCCGAGTACTCCTCGATGCTGAGCTCGCCGAGCGCGAGCTTCTCGGCCAGCACTGACGCTAGATCGTCTTTGGGCGAATCGCGGCGCTCCGCCAGCATGTCGAGCGCGTACTGCATCATCTCTTCGCCGGCCTGGGTCCGGTACTCCTCGCTTGGCGAGTAATCCGGGTCATCGTTGGTGATGATCGCATTGCTCCACCGAACGAGTTGTTCGCGATCGTCGGGCGTCGTGCCCAACAGCTCACAGATCGCCAACAGCGGCATCGGTACACTGATGTCGTCGACCACGTCGATGATGGTCTCGCCGCTGTCGCCACTCCCCCGCTCAATCGCATCGTCGATCAGCCGACCGACCATGTCGTGATAGTGCTCGGTGTAGCGACGAACGACACGAGGCGTGAAGTTCTTGTTTGTCATCCGGCGCAGACGTAGATGCTCGGGATCGTCGAGGTTGAGGAGGTGTCGATCTTCTTGATCGCTGTAGCTCGCTCGCAGATTCAGACCATGCGCGTTCACGAAGCGGTCGGTGTCCTTGCTCACGGCGAGCACGTCTTCGTACTTGGTCAGTACCCACGCCTGCGGATACAGCCGCTCATCGGGGATGGTCTGGAAGTGGATCGGCCGATCTCGCCGGAGTTGCGCAAGCGCCTCGTGGGGAACGCCTTCGGCGAATACCCGATTCGACAACACGTCGATCGACGCAAGATCGGTTCCGTCAACCATCGTCATGCGAATCCCCCGGAGCTGTGACGTAGCTCACACGCTAGCGCAACCCGATTTCTGCACTCAAAAACGACAACGAGCCCCGGGCCAGGACCCGGAGCTCGTTGCGTTTCGTATCTCGCTAGATCAGTCCTCGAGCTTCTTCCACTCGAGACCGAACTCGTCATCCTCATCGTCACGACGGCGCTTCTTGCTGGCTGCAACGAAGGCGGCACCGGCGAGGACCATGGTCAGACCGAGCATCGTCAGAAGACGTGCGTTCGAACCCGTGTAGGCAAGCCCACCACCCGATCCTGAAGGACCGTCGTTCGTGAATGCCTGCGGACCACCTGGGCGTTCCGGCGTGTTGCCGCCACCTGTCGACGGCGTACCGCCGAAGCCCGGTGGAAGTGGCTGCGGCGGAATCACCGTTGGAGGTGTACGAACGCCCGGGCTCCGCTCGACGACAGCAATGTCGCTGTCATCTTCGTCGCCGCCGGTGTTGTCTGTGACGTCATCAACAACGGGGTCGCTGTCGGTGTCGCCGAGCGTCGAGTCGACGTCGAGCAGGTCGAGCGGTTCGCCCGACACGGGGTGCTCGGCCAACGCCTCGGAGAGGCCTGCGATGTTTTCGAAGCGGCCGAAGCCGTTGAGCTTGGTCGTGATCTCGACCTTCACCGAATCGCCCGGAGCGATCGGACCAGGAATGGCCATCGAGGCCGTTCCGTCGCCGTTGTCGATCCAGTCAGGATCATCGAGGAGCATGCGCTCAGGCAGGTGGTCCACGATCATGATGTCTCGTGCACTCACTGTGCCCTGGTTGAACACTTCGATGCTGAAGGTGTGGCGTGGCGGGTTCTGCGTGGTCGATGAGACCAGCTGCTTCTGCAACGCAAGGTCAAGCTCGAGGGCAACGCCGTCGTAGTGAGACGGATCGTCGTCGCCGACCGGGTCAACGAGTCGCTCCGGAATTGGCAGCCAGGTACCTGGCGCCTCTGGGTCTTCGAAGGCGGGGGTGCCGCCGACGTCGCCGATGTTGACGTAGTCGTCTGCACCAGCGATGCCGTTACCGATACAGGTGACCGACTCGCCTGGGGCGAGCAGCGCCAGCAGCGCCGTTCCGTCACCACAGTCGATCTCGACGCCCTGGTCATCGGTGACCTCGACGTTGACGACTGGCATGTCGCCAGTGTTGGTCACCACGTAGGTCCACTCGATGGGGTCGTTCTCGAGAATCTCGAGTCCGGGTGCCTCATCGGAGTCGTTGCCGTTGGTGGCCTTCTCGATGTCGATCGATGGCGTGCCACCGAAGTAGTGGGACGGATCGTTATCGGAGACAGGATCTGCACCTGGGATTGGCAGGTAGCCGCCAGGAGCATCCGGGTCAGGCTGACCTGGCGTACCCGTCACGGTGCCGATGTTGCCGTACTGGCCTGCTTGTGCAACACCTGGGGCGGTGCACTCGTAGGTCTCGCCCGGCAGCAACAGCTCGATGGAGCTGCCGCCGTCACCACAGTCGACCGGTTCACCTTGGTCATCGCTGACGGTCACATTGACCAGCGGCGTGTCCGAGGCATTCGTGACGACGTAGCTCCACTCGATCGGGTCACCAGGGGCGACAACCGGTCCGGGGAGTTCGTCGGCATCGAAGCCGTTGGTCGACTTCTGAATGATGATCTCGCCATCGTGAGCGACGTAATGCGAGGGGTCATCCTCGGCGACGTCGTCTTGACCGGTCGGCTCGTAGGCCTCTGGGTCCGTTGGCCAGCTGTCGGGATCGGTTGGATCACAGCAGTCCTCGGCAGGATCGGTTGGCTGCGACGGCGTACCGCTCACAACCGCGATGTTCTCGTACTCGCCGAGCTCGGCTTCGCCAGTTGCCTCACAGGTCGTGGAGGCGCCAGGCAGGAGCAGGGCGACAACGTTCGTGCCGTCACCACAGTCCACTGCGACGGCAGGGTCGTTGTCGGTGACCGAGACGTTCGTCAATGGGACTTCACCGTCGTTGGTTACGACGTAGGTCCAGGTGACGGCGTCGCCGATGGCGAGCAACGGTCCGACGGTGAAGTCGGCGTCTTCGCCATTCGTGGCCTTCTCGACAGCGACCGATGGGTCGAGGCCGATGTGGTGCGATGGGTCGTCGTCGCCGACTTCGAGTGGCACTCCACCGTCGTCGACCACGGCGACGAGTTCGCCGTCTGGATCGTCTGGGTTCTCGACGGCCGGCGTACCGGTCACGGAACCGAGGTTCTCGTAGGCACCGTCAGCGGCCGAGCCATCGCCAGTGCAGATGTCCATCTGGCCAGGCAGGAGCTGAGCGATTTCGTTTGTGCCGTCACCGCAGTCGACCGCAACGCCCTGGTCATCAGTGACGACGAGGTCAATGATCGGCGTGCGTCCGTCGTTGGTGACGAGGTAGGTCCACGTCACGTCCGAACCTGGAGTCACGATCGGGCCCGGTGCCGTGTCGGCGTCGGTTCCGTTCGTAGCCTTTTCGATGCGAACTGATGGGTCGACGGCCACGTAGTGGCTTGGGTCTTCATCGGTCACATCGTCTTGGCCGGTTGGGTCGTAGGCGTCGGGGCCCGTTGGCCAGCTGTCGGGATCGCTTGGATCACAGCAGTCGGCGGTCGGGTCGTTCGGCTGGGCCGGTGTACCGGTCACGGTCGAGTTGTTCTCGTACTGGCCGAGCTCGGCAGTGCCGGTGGCCTGACAGGTCACAGACTCGCCGGGCAGCAGGATCGAGATGACGTTGCCGGCGCCACAGTTGACGATGACGTCTGGGTCATCGTCGGTCACAGCGGCGTCGAGCAGCGGTACTTCGCCGTCGTTGGTTACCACGTAGGTCCAGGTGACGACGTCACCCGGTGCGAGCACAGGGCCCTGGGTGTTGTCGGCATCGTCGCCGTTGGTGGCCTTCTCGATGTCGACCGATGGCATTGCGCCTCGGTGGTTCGAAGGATCCTCGTCGCCGACTGGGTCGGTGTCGTCGATCGGCAGGTAGCTGCCGGGGTTGTCGGGATCTTCGGTCGCTGGCTGACCCAGGACCGAACCGACGTTGACGTAGTCGCCGTCGGCAGCGTCGCCGGTGGCGGTACAGCGGGTCACGGAGCCAGGCAGAAGCAGGCTGATGACGTTGGTGCCGTTGCCGCAGTCGACGAACACGCCCTGATCGTCAGCGACTCGGAGGTCGATGAGTGGGGTGTCCGAGGTGTTGGCCACGGTGTAGGTCCACGTGATCGGCGCACCTGGGTCAACGATGACACCAGGAGCGATGTCAGCGTCTTGGCCGTTGGTCGACTTCTCGATCATCACGCCACCGTCAGCACCGACATAGTGCGAAGGATCGTCATCGTTGACGTCCTCTTGGCCAGTCGGCTCGAAGGCGGATGGATCGGTCGGCCAAGTGTCTGGATCGCTTGGATCACAGCAACCGTCGGTTGGGTTCGTCGGCTGGACCGGCGTAC
>CAZEMU010000046.1:0-29515 GCA_964513315.1 uncultured Acidimicrobiaceae bacterium
CGAGTCGGCACCCACATGCCGCCGAATCGTTCGCTGTGGGCAAGCGGGCAACGCTTCCGGAGATCGTCCCAAATGGCTGGGGCTCCCGCGGCGTAGTCAGGATGCGTGTGATCGAAGTCTGTTGACCAGTCTTCGACCGGTGCCTTGAGGTCGTCCATGGATGGAGTTCTCCGACGCTGCGTAGGTGACCTCGGAAGGTCAGGTCAGTAATCACCGTTATTGAAGCCGTCGCGACTTGTCATTGTCAAGCTGCGAAAGTGGCCTAATGGTGCGGTTCCCCAACCGGGACTTCTGGCCCACAAGACGAAGACGGCACCTTCGCGTAACGCTCCGGGGCCAACCCTTAACGCTTCGCTAACGCCCTCATGATCTCGTCTGAGACATGAAAGAAGGCGGCATGAAGAACTCGACTCGCACTGCGAGTCGGGCGGCGCAAGACGACGAGCGCGCGCTTGTCGAACAGGCAGCAGCCGGTGATGCGAGGGCGTTTGCGACGCTCTATGAGCGTTATCAGCCGTATGTGGCGAAGATCGTGACCAGCGATGTTCGCGATGCGAGCGTGTGGGGCGACCTCGAACAAGGCGTGTTCGAACGGGCGTGGACCAAGCTCGGCGATCTACGAGATCCCGGCTCCTTTCGACCCTGGCTGGCCCAGATCACCCGTCGCCTGATCGTCGATCACCATCGTGCGGCGGCTCGCACGATCTGCACCGACTTCACCGACAGCGAACACGACATCGACGCCGATGACTGGACGCCCCATGACTGGGCGACAGTCGGCGAGCTGGCCGACACGCTCAAGGTCGCAATCGACGGCCTGTCCCTTCGCGACGCAACTGTTATCGAGCTAGCAACGACCTTTGGGTTCAACGCCAGCGAGATCGCGGCGGCACTTGACGTCGAACCCGGTCACGCACGGGTGCTGTTGCACCGGGCACGAGGACGCCTGAGCAAGGCACTCGTCGACGTCCGGGGGTGACGTAGATGTACTCGATCACCATCACCGCGCCGACCCGCGTCACGACCCACCAGGTTGATCGCGAGCTGTCGATCGGCCGAGACGGAACCGACATCGTCGTTGAGCACGTCGGTGTGAGCCGACGCCATGCGACCATCGCGCCGGGCGACGGCTACTGCGTCGTCGCCGACGTGGGCAGCTCGAACGGCACGTTCATCAACGACGCCCGCATCCAGGTGCCCACGATGGCCCGGCCAGGCGACGTCGTGCGCTTCGGCACCGAGGTCACGCTGACCGTGAGCCGCTCCGAGCCGGTTCGCCCCCAAGTTGCCGAGCCGGCGACTCCCACCGCAGGCACGACTCCAGCAGCCGGCACAGATGCGATCACACGCGATGGCATCGAGGTGCGCTGGATCCGACGAAGCGCGGGTCGCAAGGCCGCGAAGTCGATGCTCGACCGAGCTCGACGGGCACGCCGCAAGCTGGCCGGCTTCGGTAGCGAAGCAACCGGCCAGACGGTCACGATCCACCTGGTCGACCCGATCGTCCGCGATGGGGAGCTCATCACGAGCGGCACGGTCGTCGACCCGGCGAGCTCGCAGATGTGGTGCGTCGTCTCGCCCGAGGCCAGCCCCGAGGATCCGACTCGCGCCATGGCGCTCATCTTCGGCGCCGCGCTTCCGGGCGCAGAGGCATTGGAAACGCTCATCGCCGGTTACGGCTTGGCCTTGGCCGGCAACCACGACGCGACGCCCGGCGACTGGACCGAGCTCGACGAGCCGGCGCAAAGCCAGACGGCTGCCGCGTTCGTGCATCACCTGATCGAGCAGTCCGATGACGAGACTGTGCGCGAGTTCCTAGGCGCACCGGCGACCTCGATCGATGCGTCGGCGCGGCGACTCTTCGGCAAGGGGACCGACCAGTTGGTGCGGTCGTGGATCGCGGCCGACGCGTCGGATCTGAAGTCGACCGATTTCATCCGGCTCGCGTTTCGGCGTCTGTGGCCGTACAAGGTCCGCCAGGCCGAGGTCTTCGTCTACATGCTGTTGAGCCTGGCGTTCACCTCGGTCTACCCGTTCGCCACTCGGCACCTGTTCGACGAGGTGATCCCGAGCGAAGACTTCAGCCGGGTCTGGAAGCTCCTGCTTCTGTTGGTCGCCGCGTTCGCCGTTTCGCTGCTGGCGTCAGTGCGTCGATCGGTGCAGAGCTCGTACATCTCGTCGGCGGTGGTGCGAGACATTCGCCAAGAGATGTTCGACCGGGCGCAGCGGCTCGACTCACAGGCCATGAGCGGCTACCAGCAAGGCGAAGTGCTGTCGCGCATGTTCCAAGACGTCGGCCAGCTGCAGAGTGGCCTGTCGGCGATGATCAACACCGGCATCTTCCAGTTCGTGTCGCTGATCGTGAGCGGCGCAATCATGCTGTCGGTCAATCTGTGGCTGGGTCTGCTGGTGTGCGTTAGCGCCCCGATCATCGCGATCGTGTACCGCCAGATGGGCGACGGAGCCCAGAAGCGAAGCATGGCGCTGCAAGAAGACGGCGCCGCACTCATGGGCGTCGCGGCCGAGAACTACCAGGCCGGCCCGGTCGTCAAAATCTTCCGACTCGAAGCCCACGAGAGCGCTCGCTTCTCTCGAGCCTCGGACAAGGTCATTCGCTCGATGCAACGGCTGTCCTTGTTCAGCGGGCTGTTCGGGCTGTCAGTCAACTTCATCATGACCCTGCTCCAGATGACGGTGCTGGGCGTGGGCGCGTGGATGATCTTCGAAGGCAACTTCACGCTCGGCGGCCTCGTTGCCTTCCTCGCCGTGATGGGCGAGTTCCTCGGGCCTGTAACCGACCTCACCACGCTTGGCCAGACGATGCAGCAGTCGATGGGCTCGCTCAAGCGGGTCGAGGAAGTCACCACTGCACCCATGGAGCCGGCGGGCGAGGATCTGCCTCACCTGACGCCCGTCGCTCGGTCGATCGAGCTGCGAGAGCTGAGCTTCTCCTACACCGCCGAGCGACGGACGCTCGATGGGCTCAACGTGACGATCCCAGCCGGAAGCCGGACCGCATTCGTCGGGCCTTCAGGCAGCGGGAAGTCGACGGTGCTGCAAGCACTCATGCGCCTCATCGAACCGGACGAAGGAGCGATCCTCGTCGACGGCGTCGACCTGCGGGAGCGGGCGTTGTCGTCGTGGCGAGCCCAAATCGGTGCCGTCTTTCAGGACCCGTTCTTGTTCGACATCTCCCTGGCCGAGAACATCGCCCTCGGCGGCGATGGGCCGACGCGTGAACAGGTCGCCGGAGCCGCAGCTGCGGCGGAGATCGACAGCTTCTTGGGTCAACTTCCCGAAGGCCTCGACTCGGCCGTCGGCGAGGGCGGCTCGATGTTGTCCGGCGGCCAGCGACAGCGAGCGGCGATTGCTCGTACGCTCGTCGGCGATCCCGGGGTGCTCGTCCTCGACGAAGCGACCTCGGCACTCGATGCGGCCACCGAGCGAGCCATCAATGACACGATCGACCGTGCCGGCAGCGGCCGCACCGTCATCAGCGTCACCCACCGCCTGACCGCGATCACCGACTACGACCTGATCGTCGTGCTCGTCGACGGCCGGGTCGAGTCGCAAGGCACCCACGAGGAACTGCTGGCCGAGCGTGGCACCTACACCCAGCTGTGGTGCGAGCAAACCGGTGCGCCGATGCCCGACGCTCCCACGGTCGATGTTGCGGCCTCGCTCGCCGAGCTCGCTGTGTTCCGAGGCGCGGCGCCGGGTGCGCTCGAAGCCCTCGTCGAGACCGGGCACGTCGCTCGCCTCGACACCGGCACGACGGCAACGCCTCAACCGGGCGGACTCTCGGTCGTGCTCTCCGGTCGAGCGGTCATGACCGGCTCGACCGGAGAGGTCCGCGAGATCGGACCAGGGGACGTCGTCGGAGCAACCGCACTGCACAGCGAGGCCGTCGGGCTCGCGACCCTCGAGGCTCGCGAACCCGTCGAGCTACTCGCCTTCGAGCCGAGTGCATTGGTGCCGTTCGTGACCGCCTATCGGTCGAGCGTCCATGCCGTCGATGTACCCGAGCACGCAAGGACCCTGGTCCGAGCGACGATCGCCAGAGAGGGCGGGCGTGGCGCGCTGCATGCCGGCGCAGCCCGAGCGACGATCGCAATGCCAGCGATACCAGCGATGCCGGCGCCGACCAGGCCGAACATTCGCTCGACCGTGTCGGTGCAGGCGCCCCGTCACTGACGGCTCACGAGCCCGGTCCACACCTCATCGTTTCCAGCACACCACCTCGGCTGCGCGTTGCGCGAATGGAGTTCACATGGCGGCAACTCGACCCACCTATCAAGCACTCGTGGACGCGGCAGTCCAGGCAACCCAAGCCTCGTCCGGCTGGCTGCTCGCCGACGATGCCGACGGCATGCGAGTCGTTGCGACCAGCGGTCACGCAGCGTCTCACCAAGAGCTCGGAGCGACGATCGAAGCTCGCGGCGCCAAGGCCTATGTGCTCGCTGCGGGCCAGCCGACCGCCCTTCTCCCCCAGCCCGGCGATGTCGACAATGCCGATGCCGGTGGTGCCCCCGGCGTGCCGCCGTCGGTTCTCGCCGTGCCGTGCGGCGAGGACGATGTCGTCGGTGTGCTCGAGGTGTCGGGCAAGGCCGGTGGGGCGAACTTCGACTTCGCCGACATCTCGGCGCTCTCGGGACTGGCGCGAGTCGCAAGCGCCGCGCTCATCGAGCAAGACTCGGTCGAGGTCACGGTCGCCTCACCCGCTCAACTTGCGGGTCAACTGACCTCACTCGCCAGCCGCAACCCGGCTCGCTACCGCGACGTCGCCCGGATCGTCGAGTCCGTGTTGAGCATCGAGGCATGAGCGACGCCCGTCCGGCCTGGAGTCAGGAGTCTGCGTTTCTGCAGATGCCTGACTTGGCGCGCCTCGAACGGTTTTCGCCCGATTGGGCGCTCGGAGACTCGACCGGCGCAGGTGTGCGGGTCGCCGTCATCGACTCTGGCATCGACGCATCGCACCCCGACCTCGCGGGCTGCATCGATGTCGACGGTGGTCGAGATTTCAGCGTCGACGGTGACGGCAATGTCGTCGTCGCCGAGGGACCTCACGATGACGTCTTTGGCCACGGCACCGCGTGTGCGGGCATCATCCACGCACTCGCCCCCGACGCGATGATCACGAGCGTTCGCGTGCTGGGCCCAGGTTTGCGCGGCAAAGCCGCCGCCTTTCACGCCGGCCTGCAATGGGCCGTCGACGAAGGCTTCGACGTGATCAACCTGTCCCTCGGCGCGGGCAAGCGCGACTGGGCACTCGCATTCCACGAGGTGTGCGATCGCGCCTACTTTGGGAACTCATTCATCGTCACCGCAGCGAACAACATCGAACGCACCAGCTTCCCGTCGCTCTATGCCTCGGTGACAAGCGTTGCGTGCAACACGACCGATGACCCGTTGCGGTTCCACTTCAATCCCGAACCGCCGACCGAGTTTCTCGCCCGCGGCATCGACGTCGAGGTCCCGTGGCTCAACGGTGAATCGACCGTCACGACCGGCAACTCATTCGCAGCCCCACACATCGCCGGCTTCGCAGCACTCATCAAAGCGAAGCATCCCGAGTTGCGGCCGTTCCATGTCAAAGCCGCGCTGTGGGCGTGCGCCGCAAACGTGCGCAACCGCAACGAGACGATCGAGCTCGCCAGCCAACCCGCCCCAACGCCTTCGTTCCACAGGACGACTGTGCTGCCTGCGGTCACGGCACCTGGCACCGGAGCTGCGGTCGAGGTGACACCGAAACCCGTGGCGCTGGCTCCGTCCCCAACGCCGTCGCTCGACGACATCACGATCGGCGCCCCGATTGCCGAGGGCGCGTGGGGAACCGTCTGGACCGCTCGCCGAAGTGATGGCAGTGCCGTCGCAGTGCGGCGCGTCGACCGAGCACTCGCAAACGATCCCGCGCTGCTTGATCGTTTCCTCGCAAGTGTTCGAGCCGCAGCGACAATTGACCATCCGCATGTGCTCCCGATCAAGGAGCTCGTCGAGATGGACGATCACGTGCTCATCGTGATGCCCCACGCTTCGAGCAACCTCGCCGAGATCGGAACACCGACGACCACCGAAGATGCATGCCTCGTTGCGCTCTCGCTGTTGAGCGGGCTCGACGCGGCTCATCGCGCCGGCGTCTTCCACGGCGATGTCCGGCCGCGCAACGCGCTCATCGATGGTCGCCGGCGCGTCGTGACGAGCGACGTCGGCCTGGCTGCCCCGCTCCAGAGCAATGCCCGCACCATGGTCGCCTTCGACGCGACCGAGTGGCAATGGCGAGCGCCCGAGCTCGCGACCGGAGGCGCCGTCGGCGCCTATACCGACGTGTACGCCGTCGGAGCGATTCTGTGGAACCTGCTCACCGGCGACTCGCCGTACCCGACGGCTGGGTCGCTCGCAGAGCTTGCGACTCGTGCTGGTCAGCCGATCGCGCCCGGGCCGTTGCCCTCGACCGTGCCGGCCACGATCGCAACGACCCTCGGCTATGCCGTTGCCTTCGAGCCGGCGTACCGATGGGCCAGCGTGGCCGACTTCGCCGCATCGCTGCGTCACGCCGCCGATACGGATCTCGGTGATGGATGGATGTGGCGGAGCCGTTTCATCCTCGACGGCGTCACCAGCGCCGTAACCGGCAGCCGCTAGCGGCGCTCGACGAGCTGCCATTCCGTGGTCGTCGCTGCGGTCGCAAGGTTGGAGCGCAGCGACCCGGGCTTCCAGGCGCCCGTTGTTTCGTGGCTGAAGCCAGAGACCTCGTCATCGTCGTCTGCTGGTGAAGGCGACATCAGCGCCTCGACGCCCGGACCGATGAGCACCGCGAACAGCTCGCGTTCAGATGCCGAAAGCGTCTCTGCGAAGGTGCGCACCTTGTCGAGCAGGGCGACAGCGGGCGCATCGTCAGGGGAAGTAGCGGTCGTCATGAGAACTCCTTGGAGTGACGCGGGGCAGACACGAGACGGATCGCAACCGCCGGCGTTACATCGGCCACCTCTGTAACGGGCGATCACCTCGGTCGTCTCGATGCCATCACCACACGATTGGAGACAACATGACAGACGCTCTTGGAAGAGCGCTGCAGGCCACTACCGGCAATGGCGACGCGGCGATCCTCTTCAGCCAACGCGACTTCTCGCCGTTGGGCACCGACCAGCGAGCCGTATCCGCACTGCACAAGGTGAAGAAGTAGTCATGGGCAAGGAAGAAACACGCGCTGCATTCCAAGCGATGGCCAACGACGTCGACATTGCGTCGGCGGTCGAGAAGGGCGACTTCACCGAGCTCGACGCGGGCGACCTGACACCGGCCGAGCAGGCCCTGTTGACCGCCGCGGCGACCGAGCTCGATGACACAGCGGGATTTGCTGCCTACCTCAAGCTCGACGGCGTTGACGGCCGCAATTGGAAGGTCGAAGAGGGCGAGGCCTTCAAGGTCAACCGTCCTCGCATCGGCCGAGTCCTCGACTACATCAAGTTCGACGGCTGATCCGATGGGCGCGAGCGCAGCGGACGACGCCACGATCTCCCCTGCGTTCCGCCGACTCATCGAAGCGGTGCGCGCCGACTCGCTCGGCGCCGCTGCTGCGCTCGCGCTCGGGCAACCGACTGCCGCGAGCGACGTCGCCCGCCACTTGGGCGCTGACGATGTCGAGGCACTTATCGCCCAAGGTTGGCTCGAGGTCGTCGATGGCTCCGCCAGCGATCGCTGCGTCAGCTTGACGGTTGCGCTCCACGTGTTCAACGGGCTCGTGTCGGTGCTGCCCGTGAGCCAAGCCGTCAGCGCCGATTATGTGCACCTCAACTCGGACTCGTTCTGGCTGCTTGACCTCGCGTGGCAGCTGGGCGGCACCGGGACCTGGGCGGCTGAGCTCGGCATCGGCAACGGCGTGGTCGCCGCCCATCTCACCGCCCGCTATACCCGGGTGATCGGCACCGATCTCGCCGGCCCGTGGATGCGGTGCGCGCAACTCACGCTCGCCGCCAACGAAGCTCGTGGTCGCCTCGCAACACCCATCGTCTGTGATGTCGCCGGTGGCCTTCGCCCCGGATCGTTCGAGCTCGTCGTGTCGAACAGTCCATGGTCGCCGAGTGCGCCGCTCGACGACCAAGGTCGCGTCCAGACATTCATGGCGGGCGGCCCGACCGGGACCGAGCTACCGAGTCGGTTCCTGACACAGGCGGCCGACCTCTTGGCACCCGGTGGCATTGCGATTGTGTTGTGCTTCGACCCGATCTTCGCCGATGGATCCCGGCCCCTGGCACCGACCTTGCGGCAGGTCAAGGATCAGGGCCACTCGGTCGAGCTACTCGAATCACCCGTGATGCCGGTCGACCTGATCACGCCCCGGCTGCAGCGACGCATGCCCAACCTGCAACGCGGCGCTCACGTCGCCGTCGTCATCCGCCGGCCATAGACGGACCGTGCGGTCCGCCACAGCGCCCAACTGTTGCATCGACGGCGCCGCTCCGTCTGGGACATGTCGAACGAACAAGACAACCCATGCGTCGAGGGCTACACCCGGCGCTGGACCCGCCAATGACCTCGGGGCATCGATTCAGCTTGCGCAGTGGCTGGCCCAGTCGAGGAGGCCGCCGATGGTGCCGCGCCCGTCTTCGGGCGTCCACGACCGATCGCTTGCGAGCCAAGATCGGCCGTCGCATTCGAGCAGACCGATCAGCACCTCGGCCACGATGCGACCGCCGACGGGACCAAGGCCCTCGCCCTTCTCGTCAGACTCGCCGCCTCGACCGAGCACCGATCCTTCGAGCAGGCAGTAGAGCCAGAGCGGCGTGCAGCCGTCGAAGTCCGGGTGGATCTTCTTTGCGGCCGCGCTGACCTTGCGAATCTCGGCGCCGGTCGACACGTCCATCTGTTCCGCAACTTGCTGGCCGGATGGAAGCAGGAAGCTCTGGCCACGGCGCAAGTTGCGGGTCGCCAACGAGCGCACGGCTTCGGGCTCGGTATCCGCGATGAACGGCAGGGCAAGCAGCTGTTCGGCAAGCTTGGCGTCGCACTTCTCTGCTCGCTGCGGCGAGCTGCCACCGACCTCGAATACCTGCGGCCACTCGACGATCTCGTGGTCCTTCGCGGCACGGAAAGCACCGAGGCCCGCCGGACCGAACAGGTCGTGCGCCGTGCCGTTCTTCTGAACCTTGATCTTGAGCGGAGCCATCGAGTGACCGAACCGATAGGCGGCCACCGAAAACTCGACCGGCATGAACGGGTCGTGTGAGCACGGCTTGTAGAAGCTGCGGCCATTGCAAAGGATGTCGGTGACCACGCCTTGACCGCACATCACAACCAAGAAGTCGTGCACGACTGCCCACTGGTAGTGCCAGGTCGTCAGACGCCGTGCTTCTTCGAAGAGCTCGCCGTGGTTGTCACGCTCACGCAGTCTTGCGTCGGCGGCGTAGAGCTCGTCGACGAAGGCGTTGTGCACCTTGATCATGCCGAGCTGGATCTGGGACACGATCCGGTTCTCGTCGTTGCGGAAGTCGCCGATCAGAGCGACGCCCTTGTGCCGAGGCAGGTCCTGCCCCTTGGTGCCGACGAGCAGCTTGACGCCGGCGAACTTGTTGGTGTCGCCGCTTTCGTACATGTACGGCTGGGCTTCGGGGCCGGCGCCGTAGACGCAGTCGAGGTCGAGGGTTGGGGTCCGGCTGTTCGGGATGTCTTGCGGGTTGTTCACCGAGTGCACGCTCGAGTCCACGTCGAGCGTGACGTCGTGATCGATGAACTGGCCGAAGAACACGTGGCCGACGGCGACGGTCTTCGACTTGGCCGCATTACCTGCGGCTCGCATAGCACCGCCGGGCCTGCCGGCCGCGACGAGTACGTCAGGGTTGAGGTACAGCGCGGGCAGCTCGGGGAACATCCGCCCGAAGCGGTCCCCCTTCTTGCGCTCGTGGCCGTACTGGCACAGGGCCGGGGTGTACAGGTCGCCCACACCATGGTGAGAGGTCATCGGGATCCGCCTTTGATCGATTGTGGATTGGGTCCGCCGACCCAATCCATCGACCTTCGCACGATGGTGCACTCGCCTTCTGCGCGTTCGCGCGCACAACGAACCTGCGGAACCGCAGATGGTCAAGCAGCCGGTTCGACCTCGGGCTCAGCGGCGGCTTCTGCTTCGGGTTCGGGAGCGACACCGCGGACGACGAACTCGTCGTTCGTTTCGTCGCTGCCATCGCCGGCCGCAACCGTCTCGACCTCGACCACGACACGCGAGCCCTCGGGCAGTTCGCCTTCGAGTACCGACATGGCGATCTTGTCGGCCAGCTCTCGCTGAATAACTCGCTTGAGCGGACGAGCGCCGAAGGCCGGGTCGTGGCCCAGCTCGGCGATTCGCTCGCGAGCTTCGGTCGTGACATCGAGGATGAGCTTGCGCTCGCCAAGACGCTTGGCCAGACCTTGGAGCTGGATGTCGACGATCCGGACAAGGTCTTCGAGACCGAGCGAGTCGAAGCGCACGATGTCGTCGATGCGGTTGACGAACTCGGGCTTGAAGTAGTCCTTGGGATCGACCGGCAGGTTGCTGGTCATGATCAACACGACATTGGTGAAGTCGACCGTGCGGCCCTGACCGTCGGTCAGGCGACCGTCGTCGAGCAGCTGCAACAGCACGTTGAACACATCGGCGTGGGCCTTCTCGATCTCGTCGAGCAGCACCACCGAGTAGGGGCGGCGCCGGACGGCTTCGGTGAGCTGGCCGCCTTCGTCGTAACCGACGTAGCCAGGAGGCGCACCGATCAGGCGGGACACAGAGTGCTTCTCCATGTACTCGCTCATGTCAATGCGAACCATGGCGCGTTCGTCGTCGAACAAGAAGTCGGCCAACGAACGAGCAAGCTCGGTCTTACCGACACCGGTTGGGCCGAGGAACATGAACGAACCGATCGGCTTGTTCGGGTCGCTCAGTCCGGCACGGCTGCGACGGATGGCGTTCGCGACAACGTCGACGGCATCGCCTTGCCCGATCACGCGCTCGTGGAGCACGTCTTCGAGGCGAAGCAGCTTCTGGACCTCGCCCTCCATCAGGCGAGACACGGGGATGCCCGTCGAGCGGGACACGACCTCGGCGATGTCTTCTTCGTCGACCTCTTCTTTGAGCATCTTGCGCTCGGCTTGCAGCAGGTCGAGGGCGAGCGTTGCGTCATCGATGGCCTGCTCAAGCTGCGGACCGCGGCCGTACCGGATCTCCGCGGCGCCAGCGAGGTCACCGGAGCGCTCGAGGTTCTCGGCCTCGATGCGGACCGCCTCGAGATCCTCTTTCAGTTCGCGGATCGTCGTGATCGCGTCCTTCTCGCCCTGCCAGTGCGCCTGCATGCCGGACAGGTCTTCGCGCAGGTTGGCGAGTTCTTCGTCGAGCGTGTCGAGACGCTCCCGCGAGGCGCGGTCGGTCTCTTTGTCGAGGGCAACTCGCTCGATCTCAAGCTGACGGATGCGACGGTCGACGACATCGATCTCGTCGGGCATCGAGTCGATTTCGATACGCAGCTTGGAACCAGCCTCGTCGACGAGGTCGATGGCCTTGTCGGGCAGGAAGCGCCCGGTCAGGTAGCGGTCGCTCAGAATGCCAGCGGCGATGAGCGCCGAGTCCTGGATGCGGACACCGTGGTGAACCTCGTAACGCTCTTTGAGGCCACGGAGGATGGCGATGGTGTCCTCGACTGATGGCTCTTCGACGAGCACCTGCTGGAAGCGGCGCTCGAGGGCTGGGTCCTTCTCGACGTACTTGCGGTACTCGTCGAGCGTGGTGGCACCGATCATGCGCAGCTCACCGCGGGCGAGCATCGGCTTGAGCATGTTGCTGGCGTCCATGGCGCCTTCGGACGCACCAGCACCGACGACGGTGTGCATTTCGTCGATGAAGGTGATGACCTCGCCATCGGCGTCGGTGATCTCCTTGAGGACGGCCTGGAGGCGCTCTTCGAACTCGCCGCGGTACTTGGCGCCGGCGAGCATCGACGGAAGGTCGAGGGAGATGAGGCGCTTGTTCTTGAGCCCCTCGGGCACATCGCCTTCGACGATGCGGCGAGCAAGTCCTTCGACGATGGCGGTCTTACCGACGCCGGGTTCGCCGATGAGCACCGGGTTGTTCTTGGTGCGACGGCTCAGCACCTGGATGGTGCGTCGGATCTCGTCGTCTCGGCCAATGACCGGATCGAGCTTGCCTTCGGCGGCGACCTTGGTCAGGTCCCGGCCGTACTTCTCGAGCGACTGATAGGTGTCCTCGGGGTTTTGGGTCGTGACGCGGTGGCTGCCGCGGACTTCCTTGAGGGCTTCGAGCAGCACCTTGGTTTCGACGCCGACCCGCTCGTTCATGGCGAGCAGCAGGTGTTCGGTCGACAGGTACTCGTCGGTCAGGTCCTTGCGCGCCGTGTCGGCGTTGGCGAGGACTCGCTGGAGTTCCTTGTTCATCTGCGGCGCATCGCCGCCATAGGCGCTTGGCAGCTGCGACAGGCGATCTTCGACCTGGTTGCGCAGCGACAGCGGTGAGACGCCGACGCGTTGCAGCACGGGCAGGACGACGCCTTCGGCCTGGCCGAGCAGCGACGCCAACACGTGGTCGGGGGTGATCTGGGGATGGCTACGTGCGGTTGCGAGTTCGAGCGAAGCGTTGATGGCTTCGGCAGTCTTGTGGGTCCACTTCTTGGGGTCGACGGCCATGAGAGGTTCTCTTCTCCTGGAGGGGGAATCGGGTCCAGTATCACGGACGAAACGGGTGAAGTACCCGCCGAGTTGGGGGTGCGCCCGGGATACCTAATCGCTCAACACAGAAAACCTGCGTCTATTCCACTCAGGTTTGGTTTTCGCTCCCCGCTCTGACTGCGCCGCAGACGATGCCCAACGTGAGAGACCATGTTCGGCCCTGCCGTCGAAGGACGTGACCGAGGACACCTCGCCACCGTCAACCGCTTAACAGACCCACCGGCCCCTCCAGTCGCACGATGTGCGTACCGCCATTCCCAGGCGACCCCATCAACCCCCCAACCTCCTTAGGCGGAAGGACCTCTCATGTCGACGAATTGGCAGGAGCCACACGGAGCGGCTCCACCACCACCCCCCAGAAACCAGCCCAACCCCCGACGAAGGTTTGCCATCGTCGGCATCCTCCTCGTTGTCATTGCCGGCCTGGCGGCAGCAGCCGGTCTCGTACTCGTGAATCGTGGCGGCGACGACGTCGCCGACGAAGCCCAATACGTCGTCATGGACAGCCCAACCGTCACCCCGGTCTTCGAGCCACGTGACGCCCGAGGCAACGACCCGTTCTTTCCACTCGAGACCCAGCTCCTCACCTTCCAGCAGGAAGTCGAAGAGGAGATCGAAAACATGGTCGACGAGCAAGTCATGGCCGCCGAGGCCAGCGGCGAAGAGAACGTCACCATCGAGGTGCCGACCTTCAACGTCGCCGAACTCGATGCGGCAGTCAAGACCGGCTTGTACGGCGGCACCGAAGAGAACACGTGCGATCCCGAGCGCCTGATCTCCTTCCTGATCGCCAACCCTGAAATCGGCGAAGCGTGGGCCGCGGTCCAAGGCATCCCGTTCAGCGCGATCCCGAGCTACATCCGCAGCTTGGAAGTCCGCGTGCTGGCTGAGCCGGTCAACGTGCTCAACCACGGGTACGACCCGGTGAGCGGCGCGGCCTATGAGATCGACGCGGTCCTCGATGCCGGCACGGCAGTGCTGGTCGACGAGAACGGCGACATCCGCACCCGCTGCTACTGCGGCAACCCCATCAAGCCGAAGCCACCCGTTGGTCACATGCCGCCTCGCTGCATCGTGTTCGGCGCGTCGGTCTTCGTCGTCCCCGGCGGCGGCGCCAAGCGCGAGGACGCACCTCGTGACGTTCTGCTGACCGGCCAGGAGACGACCCTCGCCAGCGGCGCATATTGGATCGAAGTCAAGTGGGGCAACGGTGACAACAGCTTGGGTTGGGTTACCGCCAACAACCTGCGCAAGCACTACTGCCCACCGCCCGAAGTCGACGTCAGATGCCCTGGCCCTGACACGACCAACGTGTACGCAAACGACCACACCACAATCGTCGGCCAAGTCACAGGCACACTCAATACGCCCACCGGCCCTCAAGACATCTCGGGTCCGATCGACCCAGTCGGGTTCCCTGGCGACGAAACGATCAATGACGGCTTCTTGCTCGTCCACTTCACCCAGGCATCGCCATCGGTGCAAAACAGCGGCTGGGTTGAACTCGCCGATCTGCAGAACGACGACTGCTTCGAGGTGCCAATGTGCATCGACCTGCAGAACAACTTCGTTCGAGATCGTGCGGGTGGAGCCGTTCTCGACCCAAGCCTGACCGGACGGATGTCGGTCCGGTTCACGGGACATTTCGCGGCCGAGTTCGGCGACTGGGCCGAGGTCGACCTTCTCGACGGCACGGGTCGTGTCGGCTGGCTGCCGCTGCTCTGGCAGGTACCCCTCGCCGACCAAGACTGCGTCGACACGTACAACGACTGCATCTACTCGGCAAAAATCTTCGCCCAGTCGGACGGCATCAACGTTATCGGCGCGGTCTCCAACGGCCGTGTGCAGTTCGATGATCCACCTGTCGTCGAGAACGACCGGGTTCGCATCCACACCCCGAGCGGCCCGACCGGCTGGATCACTGTCGGCGACACGATGACGCCGGGCATCGACGACTGCATCTGGACCTGGTGCTTCGAGCTTTCGGCGCCGGCATGGGAGAACTTCCCGATGGGAGGCGCATCCGTCGGCGGGTTCGATGACCCGCTCTATCTTGACCATCTCGGCATCTATCTCGATCACGCAGGCGAGCTGCACGACCGCATCTCCTACGCCGGTGCGGGCTATTGGGTGCATGCAGACGACCTGATCCCGCTTGCGCTCGATCGCTGCGACGACGGAGACCTGACGCCCGAATGCCCAGAGCATCCGTACCTCAGCGCAATCGACGCCTTCTCTCCGGCGCTGCGCACGGTCAACCCTGACGTGGCGACCCAGATGACCGAACCCATGAATCCTGACGACAGCGGCACGCGCACGGCAACGTGCTGCGTGACAGAGCTGCTTCTGGCCCCCGGCGGCGCCCTTGCGCCCGACTGGACCTACCCGTCCTACGTGACCGTGTTCGACAGCCAGGAGATTGACGGTGTCACCTGGTACGAGACGATCGACGGCTACTTCTTCACCGCAATCCACGTCCACGTGAGTGAGCGGGCGTGCAACCCCGAGTGCCCCGATCCGCTGCAGTACCCGACACCGATCGAGACCCTGCGCCGAGTCGACGAAACCGGCATCACCACAGCGATTGCGGGTCTGTCCATCGCAACCGATCCCATCACGCCCATGAGCGAGCCGGGCGCTGACTGCTGCGTCGATGCGCTCTTCTTCGACAACCTAGGCGCCGTGCCGGTGCCGGTGCCTGGCCCTCACGACGTCAACGTCGAAGCTGGCCCGTTCAACGCCGGCTGGTACCGCACCGCAAGCGGGCATTTCTTCCATTCGGCGCACGTGCTCGACGCAGCTGACTGCGACGGCCCGGCCCACTGCCCGAAGAGCAATGACGATCCGCTGGCGAGCGAAGATCCAATTCCACTCGGCGACCCAATTCCACTCGGCGACGACGACCCTCAGGTGTTCTTCCTCAGCTACTTCCCCGGCACTTCGGAAGGATGCTGCGTCAACGGCGACTTCTTCAACGGCGCCAACGGTGACGTGATGGGCACCTGGGCGGGACCGACGAAGGTTGCGATCCTCGACGTCGATGGCGACTGGTACCTGGTCGGCGAGACCGACCTCCCAATCCCCGTCGTCATGTGGGTGCACGCTGACTCCTTCGTCGACTCCGGCGAGTGCGATCGCGACGATGTAACCCCGGCTTGCCCTGCGTTCTCGCAGATCCGTATAGATGACGAAGGCCGCCAGGTCTGCTGCATCGCCGACAACAACAGTGGCTTCCTTGAGGTCACGCTCACCGGTACAACTGCGTTCATTGGAGGGGCGCTCCAGTTCGAGACCGTTGAGTTGGGCTACATCGAGGGCGACCGCTTTGTCGGCGCCGGTCGATGCGACCTCAACGAAGACGCCAACTGCCCGACCCTCGCGATCATCTCGGCGCTCAACCCGAACGAGTGCTGCGTAGCGAATGTCCTGGCAGGTCCATTCATCGTCGAGATCACTGGCGAGACCCGTGACATTGGCGGCGGCGTCCTCGAATACAACACCGTGGACCACGGCTGGATCCTCGACAGCCAGTTCACTGCTGGTGGCGACTGCGACGTCGATCCGTGCCCGGACGGCGAGATCATCGACGGCGTGTGCTGCGGCAAGGGCCAAGAGCTCTTCGCCGGCCAGTGCGTCGACCCGTGCGGCAATGGCCAGCGCCGTGACCGGGTCTCGGGTCGCTGCTTTGCCCCCGAAACGGCCCCTCAGCCGGATCCAACTCCAGAGCCGACGCCGCAGCCGACGACACCACCTCAGCCAACGTGTCCGAGTGGTCTGATCGACAATGCAGGCAACTGCTGCTCGACTGGCCAGGCACTAATCAACGGTGTGTGCGTGCATCCGTGTGACCTGTTCGGCGGCGACGTCGACGGCGACGGCATCTGTGGTGACGAGGACCCTTGTCCTCGTGACCCTACGAACACCTGCCTGAACGATCCATGTCTCGACCTTGGTGGCGATGCCGACGGTGACGACATCTGCGACGAACGCGATGTCTGCCCGAACGATCCGACCAACGATTGCCAGAACCCCTGCCCCGGCACGCAGGACCGTGACGGCGACGGCATCTGTGATCCACAGGATGAGTGCCCAGACGACCCGAACAACACCTGCAGCCCATGCGCTCTCTACGGCGATACGGACCGTGATGGCGACGGTATCTGCGACCAAGAGGACGAATGCCCGGACGATCCGGCCAACAATTGCAACGAGGGCTTCACGACTGCTCCCGGCTCAGGCGGCGTGGCGTGTTCGGACCAGGACAAGGACGGATTCTGCGACGACGTGGACCTGTGCCCCACGGTGTGGACCGAGGTGAACCAGTACCCGTACCAATCCGGGTGCTCCCCACTCTTTCTCGCCGTGCCACCCACGTCGCTGCTCCCGTCATCGAACTAAGCCCGATGAGCCACCTCATCGATCACGAACCCCAGCACGAGCCACGAACCCAGTAGGCGATGGAGCGGCTTCTGCCGCTCCATCGCTCACCGTTTTATGATGCCCACTACCCTCAGAACCCGTGAAGAGCGGCCGAGCATGATCCAGATCGCGGGATACGACAGCTTCGAGATACTTGGGCGCGGCGGGTTCGCGGTCGTCTACAAGGCTCGCCAGATTTCTATCGGTCGCGAAGTTGCTATCAAGGTGCTCAGCGATCCGATGCCCGACGCCGATCTGATCCGCAGGTTCGAACGCGAAAGCAAGGCCGTCGGCGCACTTTCGTGGCACCCCAACATTGCGGCCGTTGTCGACGCTGGCACCACCGATCAAGGTCAGGGCTACATCGTCTTCGAGCTCATCAGCGGCGGATCGCTCGACGATCGTCTGGCGTCTGGTCCCCTGTCGTGGGTCGAAGCACTGCCCGCAATGATCCAGGTCGCCGACGCGACCGAAGCAGCCCACCGCGAGCACATGCTGCATCGCGACATCAAGCCGGCGAACATCTTGAAGAGCCGGATTGGCGATGCGAAACTCGCCGACTTCGGCATCGCATCGATGCAAGACGGCACGAAGACCGAAACCGGCATGTTCGCCACGACGGTCGCACATGCCGCACCCGAACTGTTCGACGGGGCGCCGTCATCTCGAGCGACCGATGTCTATGCCCTGGGCTCAACACTGCACAACCTCGTCACCGGACGCCCACCGTTCACGCCGACCGACGGTGAACGGATCGCCACGACCATCAAGCGCATCGCGACGGAGCCGCCACCACGGCCTGATCCTGCGACCGTGCCCCGCCAGGTTGCGGCGGTAATCGCACACGCGCTGGCCAAGCAGCCCGAGTTCCGGCCCCGTTCTGCGGTCGCCTTCGGCAAGGCCCTGCAGCAGGTGCAGCGTGACCACGGGCTGACAGTCACGCCGATGTCCGTTGGCGACAAGGAACCCGACGAACCTGACGACAACATGATCGGTCGACCAGAGTCACCCCAATCCCACGACGTGGCTGCCACGCGCCCGGCGGTTTCCGGGCGAACGTCATCTCGGACCACGGACAGCAGCGCCACGGACAGCAGCGCCACGAACAGCGGTCGGCTCGTCGGCACGCTGCTCGCGCTCGTCGTACTGCTCGGTGCGGCGATCGGTGGCGCACTGTTGTTCAACGCGCAGAGTTCCACCGACGAACCGCTCGTCGTCACCAGCGGCGGCGCGACAATCGTCGACATCTCGGCGCTCGCCGACACAGCAATCGTCGACCTACCCGCTGCGAACGCCATCGATCTCAACTCTGCTACCTACTGGGGTGTGCAGCCGAACATCACCGCCGAGCGCAACATCGCCGGCACGACCTTCGTTCTCCGGTTCGACGAGCCGATTGACATCGCCAGCGTGGGCATCGACAACGGCAGCTCGGGTGATCTGTCTCGGGTGAGTCACGTCACCTGGGGAACCAGCGTCGATGATCTTCGCGATCGCGCCGTAACCAATGTGACCCAAGAGATCCCCGACGAGGCCGGCGAACATCGAGTTGCGATGTCGATCACCACTGACCAGCTCGCGTTGGTGATCGCCGACGTGCATGACATCGAAGCGCCGTCGGTCGGCATCGCTGAGATCCTGGTTGACGTCGGATGAGCGCAACCTGCGAAGGGCCTGGGCCCGCTGGCGAGGCCATCGACTTCGAAACCCAAGAACGCCAAGCAGCTGCAGCTGCACAGCTCGTCGAACACGTCGATGAGCACGGCGAGGTCATCGAGATTGTGAGCCGAGCCGAGATGCGCGAACGCTCCCTGCGCCATCGCTGCGTCTACATCGCCGTGCTCGATGGCCAAGACCGTCTGCTCTGCCACAAGCGAGCGAATTGGAAAGACGTCTTTCCCGGCGCCTGGGACCTGGCCTTTGGCGGCGTCTGCGATGTCGGCGAGGACTGGCTGCCGTCTGCCCAGCGCGAACTTCAAGAAGAAGCTGGCGTGTGTGGCGACTTGATCGATTGCGGACCGGTCACCTTCGAGGCGCCCGGCGTCGCACTGGTCGGGCGGCTCTATGCCTGCCGCCACGAAGGCCCATTCAGCTTCGACGACGGCGAAGTCGTTGACACTCGATGGGTACCGCTCACCGAGCTCGCCGACTTTGTGGCTTCGACCACCGTGCCCGATGACTCTGCGGTCGTGATCACCCACGCAGCCCTTGAATACGCAGCCAACACCCACGCACTTGCCGACGAACCCCAGCAACGGGGACCCGACGTTGAGTAGCACCCGCCCGCACCGAAAGGGAGCGCGATGACCACAATCGACCTCACCCAAGTAACTGTTCGTCCAGCGGGAAGCCGCGGGATGGCATCGCGCACCGCGGCGGGCTTTGTCGTGCTCGTAAGCGACGACGGCACCGACCTCGTCAACTACGTCACCGAGCATCAGATGGCACCCGATCTGATCGAGCGGCTCGCAGATCAAATCTCGGCCAGCGACCCGAGGTCGATGGTCATGCTGTTCACCTCGGGCGGCAACCCGTATCTGCTGGCGTGGGGCCAAGCAGTCGCTTCGGTCGCGTCTGGTGCCGCCCGGTTCACGGTGACGCCGCTCGTCGGTCAGCTGTTGGTACATCCGCTCACGCTCGACGCTGAAAGCACGATCGTGCTCAGCGACGGCGCGCTCGCCGGAGACCCCGAGACTGCGCCGATCAATCTCGCCGAAGGGTCGATGCATGCCGATGCGGTCGTGATCGACCTCAGGGGTGATGTCCCGACCGAGTGGCAACTTCCGGTCGGCGACGGTTTGCCGATCGCGGATCCTGCGCAGCCAGCGCCGCTCCCCGCCGACCTGGAACCCGCGGCCATCCCTGTCGACGACACAGACGCAGTCGGCCAGCCAGCGGCGCAGGGCATCGTGTTCGCCGACGACATCGAGGAGATCAGCGATCTGCTCGCGCCCGCGGCGCAAGCCCCGCCGACCGCACCTGAGACGCCGGTGGAACCTGCAGGACCAGGACCAGTGGAGCTCGCTCCCGCGTGGCAGGAACCTGCCGCAGAAGCCGGCACGTTCCAGACAGCGGCGACACCCTTCACCGCCGAAGCCACGGCCGCAGAACCAGTCGATGTCGCGCTCGTCGGCTTCGACGCACAGCAGGTCGAAACCTCACTGGTTCCCGCTGCGACTGACCCGGCGTTCGACGTTCCAGTCGTCATCCCGCTAAGCCGAGCCAGCGCACACCAACTATCGGCAGCCCCGGCAGCTCCCGCCGTCGAAGAGGTTCCGCTGGCGATCCCGGCAGACGTCCGAGTACCGCAAGTCCCACCAGAGTTCCGCCGCGAGCCAGTCGCCGAGGAGCCCGAAGCAGCCCCTGCAATCCCTGGCACCGTTCCGGCGCCAGCGGCCCCGGTCCCGGCAACGCCAGCGTCCTCGCCCGCGCCACTGATGGTGCTCGGCGTCGTGTGCCCGCAGGGCCACCACAACCATCCCGAGGCCGTCTACTGCTCACAGTGCGGCACCAAGATGGGTGTGCACCATACGACCGTGCTGGTGAACGGTCCCCGGCCATCACTCGGCGTGCTCGTCGTCGACGACGGCACGACCTTCTCGATCGACAGCGATCTCGTGATCGGCCGCGATCCGGCGTCGCACGTCGACGTCCGAGCTGGCGCCGCCGGTGCGATGGTGCTGGTCGACGACACGCTTGCGCTGTCACGCCAGCATGCGCGCATCGTGCTCGACGACTGGGCGGTGCACGTTGCGGATCTCGGTTCGTCGAACGGCACGTGGCTCAACCGAGGCCCGAACCCACAAGAGTGGATGTCAGTCGAAACCGGAACGACCGTCCCCCTCGAGCCAGGCGACCGCATCAAGGTCGGCGGCCGCGTCATCCAGGTCGAGCTCCACCACATCCGCTAACCGCTCACCAAAACGCAAAAGTTGCGGGTGTCAGACACCCGCAGCTTTTTCGTCGACCGTGAGGCCGTATCGGAGTTAGTTGTTGGGACGGCCGACGCCGCCTTCAGGCTGGCCGAACATGTTCGAGTTCAGACGAGCCTGGCCCATGATTTCGTTGACGACGGCGCCGACAGATTCGGCGTCTTCGCCCTGCTGACCGGATGGGCCAAGGACCCAACCTTCGGCGATGCCGACACGCTGGCCGGCGACGTCGAAGATGCGACCGGTCACACCCGATGCTTCGGGCGAAGCGAGCCAGGTCGCGACGTTGGCGATCCAACGCGGGCCGAGCTTCTCTTGGGCTTCTTCGTCCATCTGCGAGAAGCCGGGCAGGTCCGCAGTCATGCGGGTGTAGGCAGCCGGTGCCAGTGCGTTGCACGTGACGCCGTACTTGGCGAGCTCCATGGCAGTGATCGTCGTGAAGGCGGCGATGCCAGCCTTGGCGGCGCCGTAGTTGGCCTGGCCGATATTGCCGTAGATGCCTGATGGCGACGACGTGTTAATCACGCGTGCGTCGTTCTCTTCGCCCGCCTTGGCCCGCTCACGCCAGTAGTTGGCAGCGTGGTGGGTCGGAGCGAACGTGCCCTTGAGGTGCACGTTGATGACGCCGTCCCAGTCGGACTCGCTCATCGAGAACACCATGCGGTCACGGAGGATGCCGGCGTTGTTGATCAAGATGTCGAGGCCACCGAAGGTCTCGACCGCTTGCTGGATCATGGCCTTGGCTTCGTCGAAGTCAGCGACGTTTCCACCATTGACGACGGCTTCGCCGCCCATGCCCTTGATCTCTTCGACGACCTCTTCGGCCGGGCTCTGATCGGTGCCGGTGCCATCGGTGGCACCGCCCAGGTCGTTGACGACGACCTTGGCTCCGTGCTCGGCCAGCATGAGCGCATGCTCACGGCCGATGCCTCGACCGGCTCCGGTGACGACGGCGACGCGGCCTTCGACGAGATTTCCCATTGGTCAGCTCCTTGCTGCGGGGGGTGTGGTTCGATCCGGCGTCAAATGTACGGTCTGAGGTGACTATGCGACGAATGCAAGCGGAGTGAATGCGTGAACGAGTCGTCAACAGGCACGCCGCTGCCCCCGCCACCGCCGCCCACATCGGGCCGCGACCGACCCTTCTGGGGCAGCGTTGACATCCTGCTCGCCATCCCGTTCATCATTGCGCTGGTGCTGGTCGGCACGATCATCGCGACCGCACTCGCGAGCGGGATCAGCGGCTGGGACAGCGCCCAGGATCTTCCGGTCTATGGCCTGTTCATCGCCGTCATCTTTCAACAGTTCGGTCAGGGCATCTGGCCGTGGGTGGTGTCCAAGCGCAAGGGCCTCGGCATGGCCAGCGACTGGAAGTTCCGCTTCGACTGGCCGAACGACATCGGCGTCGGTTTCGGACTGGCTGTCATGTGCGTGCTCGGCTCGACGGCAGTAACTGCGCTGACCTCGGTCCTGGTTGGACTGGGCGACGACGAGGATCCATCGAACACCTCGATCCTCAGCGACAACCAAGACTCTCCGTGGTTGATCGGCGTCATCTTGTTGGTCGTGTTCGGCGCTCCGTTGACCGAAGAGCTGCTGTTTCGCGGCCTTATCTTGCGGGCGCTCGAGAAGGACCTCGGCATCTACGTCGCCATCATCGGCTCGACGCTGCTGTTCACGTTGCCGCACATGCAAGCCGGTGCCACATCAGGAGAGACCATCGTCTTGTTGGCCGGCATCGCGACGATCGGCCTCATTCTCGGCATCGCTGCAGTCCGCCTTGACCGACTTGGGCCGCCCATCATCGGCCACTTCTTCTTCAATGCATTTGGCACGGTGATGACCCTCATCTGATGGGTCCCTCGAACGGGTGACAGCTTTGGGCCCGTGACCCCAGGTAGCCTTCTCGCCGGTGCCTGAGATCGAGAATGCCGACATCGTCTTGCCGTTGCTGGTCATTGGCGTATGTCTGCTCCTGATGCTGATCACGTGGGTTTTCACACGTTCGTCGTCCAACGCGGACGACGCTGCCACCGCGCTCGCAGCACAGACCCCAATCGTCGGCCAGACCCGTGTCACCCAGGCCCAGCTCGGCGCCTGGCACCGCGAACACGGCGATGCCGTGAAGAACTGGATCCAGAATCACGAGTCGGTGCTGAAGCGCGTATCCGACGGTGGGCTCGCGATCGATCTGAGCGGTGACCTGACCGCTGGGCACGAAGCGCTCGGTCCGGCCATTGACCAGGCCATCACCAAGCACCCGGCGCCACAGATGCGGGCGCAGCTGAGTGCTCTCGTGCTCGCAAGTCGGAACACGATCGAGTCGCTCAAGCGGAGCAACTGGACCAACGCCGAGCGCGAGCACCTCGCGTACCTCGAGTACCGCGACACCTGGCTCGATCGCTTGCGCCAGTTCACGACCGCCGAGTCCCAGGTCGAACAGCTGCGTGAGATGAACAGCGCCGAGTCCGAGCTTCCCAGCTGGCTCGACCGCGAAGACACCCCACCCGGCTAGCACCGCTCGTCGCTGCGTTCCTGAGTAACCGAGTTGCTCGCTCGGACTCCCGTGACTTCGCGCCGTACGCTGTCGGCGATGGAACGTCCGCCTTCGGTCGACAAGCTCGCCCGCTCACTCGCCGGCACGGGGCTCCCCCACCCGCTCCTCGTTGACGTCGCCCGCGCTGCGATCGCAGACGGTGATCACGAACAGGCCGAGGCCCGAGCCCATGCAATGGCCCGCTCGATGCTGCAGCCGGTCGTCAACGCAACCGGCACGCTGCTGCACACGAACCTCGGACGCGCCCCGTTCCCCTACGAAGCCAGCGGCACCTTCCTGAACCTCGAGTTCGATCTAGCGACCGGACAGCGCGGCTCTCGCCAACGAGCGGTCGGTCAGCTCTACGCACGCCTCTGCGAGACCGAAGCTGCGCTCATCGTGAACAACTGCGCCGCCGCAGTGACGCTGGCGATGGCTGGCCTTGCGGCCGGACGAAGCGTGGCCGTGTCCCGGGGCGAGCTCGTCGAGATCGGCGGCGGCTTCCGTGTGCCCGATGTCATCGAACAGAGCGGCGCCCGCCTGCACGGCGTTGGCACCACGAACCGCACGCGCGCGTCTGACTTCGAGCGAGCGGTCAATGACGAAGACGCCGACATCGCCGTCGCCCTCCTCGTGCATCAGTCGAACTACAAGATCGTCGGCTTCACGGAAGCACCGACGGTCCCCCAGCTCGCCGGACTCGATGTCCCGCTGGTGTGCGATATCGGAAGCGGTCTGCTCGACGCCGCCTGCCCGTGGCTCGACGATGGCCCTCCGAGCTGGCTTGCCGATGAACCGGCCGCCAAACAGACGCTCGCTGCGGGCGCAGACCTGGTCTGCTTCTCCGGCGACAAGCTGCTCGGCGGACCTCAGGCCGGCATCATCGCCGGCCGAGCCGACCTTGTCGCCGCATGCGCGTCGCATCCCCTCGCCCGCGCATTCCGCCCTGGCGGGCTCGTGCTGAGCGCCCTGCAAGAGCTCGCGCTGGCCTACCTGAACCGCGACGGCCAAGCGATCCCGTTCTGGAAGATGGCCTCGCAACGCCCAGCGGATCTGCGAGCACGAGCCGAGGCGCTCGGGGCAGGCACTGTCGTCGAGCTCATGTCGGTACCCGGCGGCGGCACGTTGCCGACAATCGAGATCCCGTCTGTCGGCGTTCGCCTCGACGGCGATCACACCGAAGCGCTGCGCACGCATGAGCCGCCGATCATCGCTCGGGTCCAGGACCAGCAGACGCTGTTGGACCTGCGAACGGTCGACCCCATCGACGACGCCATGATCGCCGCAGCGCTCGCGAGCCTGCCGACCTCATGAGCGCAAGCCACGTCATCTCGACGGCTGGCCACGTCGATCACGGCAAGTCCACCCTCGTCACGGCATTGACCGGCACGAACCCAGACCGATTCGACGAAGAACGTGAGCGTGGACTCACGATCGACCTCGGCTTCGCGTCGACGAATCTGCCGAGCGGTCGCACGGTTGCGATCATCGACGTTCCTGGCCACGTTCGATTCTTGAAGAACATGCTGGCGGGCGTCGGCGCGGTCGATGCGTGCATGTTCGTCGTCAGTGCGGTCGAAAGCTGGATGCCGCAGAGCGAAGAGCACCTCCGCATCCTCGAGCTGCTCAACGTCGAGCACGGCATCGTGGCGCTCACACAGAAGGATCTCGTTGACGCCGAGACGCTCGAGCTCGCCGAACTCGACGTCGCCGAGCATCTCGAAGGCACCTTTCTCGCCGACGCACCGATCGTGCCGGTCGATTCGATCAGCGGCGCCGGCCTCGACGATCTGCGTGCTGCGCTCGATCAGGTGCTCGATGCGACCCCGCAGGCCGAGGATCTTGGTCGCCCCCGTCTCTGGATTGATCGCAGCTTTGCGGCCAAGGGCAGCGGCACGGTCGTGACCGGCACCCTGACCGGCGGCTCACTCTCGGTCGACGACGAGCTGATCGTCGAACCTGGTGCACGCTCGGTCCGCGTTCGAGCGATCCAGAGCCTGCACGCGTCGCTCGACACCGTCACCCCCGGCAACCGCGTGGCCCTGAACCTTGGTGGCGTCTCCCACGACGAGGTTCGCCGCGGCGACGTCATCGTCCGCGCCGGGCAATGGTTCTCGTCGGCGGTATTCGACGCTCGCCTCTCGGTCCTCGATGATCTCGACCACTCGGTCTCTCGACGCGGCGCCCACGTCGTCTATCTCGGTTCGGGCGAGCACCCCGCACATCTGCGCGTCCTCGGCCCTGACGAAATCGTTCCTGGCACCGAAGGGTCGGTTCGGCTCCGACTTGGAGCGCCCTACCCGATGCTGCCCGGCGACCGATTCGTCCTCCGGGAGAGCGGCCGGAGCGAGACGATCGGCGGCGGCGAGATCCTCGATATCGAGCCCGTGACTCGCGCGTCGCAGGCGGCACCCGATCGCTCGGTCGACCGAGTCATCGCCGAACGAGGCTGGGTCGACCTCGAACACCTCGAGCTACTGACCGGCGAACGGCGCGAGCCAAACGTCGGCAACTGGATCGTCGAGCCGTCTGTGCTCGAAGCTGATTTGGCCGCGTTAGCCGAGCGCATCGATGCAGCCGAAGGTCTTGGGCTTCCGCTAGCGGAACTGAACGAGCGGGACCGAGCGATGCTCGACCTGCTCGAAGATGTCGGCGTCGATGGCACCCATGTTCGCAAGGTCGATGCCGTCGACAAGCTGCGAGACCATCCGTTCCTGGCCGCGTTGCGCGAGTCCCCCTTCGAGCCGCCAGGGCCTGATCGTTACGACCGCGGCGAAGTACGCGAGCTCGTGCGCCGCGGTCTGGTTGTGCAGAGCGATGGCATCTTCTTCGCGGCCGAGGCGATCGAAGCCGCAGCACTGGCCATTGCGACGTTGCTGCAGGGACAGCCCGACGGCGTCACGGTGAGCGATGTCCGCACCGCGTGGAACACGTCGCGCAAATACGCGCTCCCGCTACTGGCTCACCTCGATGGCACCGGCGTGACGCGACGGCGCGAGGATGTACGCATCGGCGGCCCCCGCCTGCCGAGCGTCGATTAGCTGGCTTTGCGACGGGCGCTGAACGCCCGCCGCTAAGCAGAAGGTCTTATGCGTCGACCGTCTTGAGCATGGCGCGGCGCTCGCTTTCGCTGAGGCCACCCCAAACACCGTGACGTTCGCGGATCGAAACCGCATAGTCCAGACATGCGGTCTGCACGGAGCACTGCGCGCAGATGGCCTTGGCCCGCTGCTCGCGCTCCGCGCGTTCGTGACGGCGCTCGCCCGCAGCTGGCGGGAAGAACGCACGGGCCTGCGGCCCCCGACAAGCTGCGCGAGCTTGCCACGTCATATCGATCATCGTTGCTGCCACAAGGACACCCCCCGGTGTGTGAGCTGCGTTTGTTGAGACCCGAACTTAGAGCCCACCAGCGGCTTCCGCAAGAGGCTCTTTTTCTCCGTGAGATCACAGACTCACTTATCCCCAAGGCCTGTGGATAAGTGCCTGCATCCGTGCAACGGTGCAAGAACGCTGGGGATATCAGGACTCGCCGCGCGAACCCCGCCGCTCTCTGTAGTCGCGAGCGGCGCCTTCTTCGGGCTCAACCTCGAGCACCAGGCCCTCGACCGCCGCAACTCGTACTCGGTCCCCCGCAGCGATCGGTGTCGCCCGGTTCGTGCGGGCCTTCCAGAGCGCATCGTTGATCGACACGACACCGTCAGGATCGACCGCTTCGACGGCTTCGCCGAGCTCGCCGATCATCCATTCACGCCCGATCGTCGGGGTCGAGAATCGGGTTCGCACCATCGTCGGCATACCGGTGACCATCATCATCGTGATGCCAACAATGCCCACGAGCATCGGGATCCACGACATCGAAACACCGTCTCGGTAAAGCGTGATCGTGCCGGCAATGAGCGCGATGGCGCCAACGATCGTCCAGAACCGAGGCACCCCGGTTTGCACGTCGATCGAGAATGCGAGCATCGATAGCCCGAGCAGGATCACGGCAAAGAGATTGACCGGCAAGATGAACAGACCGAAGCAGCCGAGCAAGAACATGCCCGCACCGACCACGCCGGCAACGCCCACGCCTGCGGTGTAGAACTCGAACACCAAGAGTGCGAGTCCGATCGTGAAGAGCAGATAGGCGACCGGCGGACTCGCGACCGTGTGGAGCTGACCTGCGAGCAGTGAGAGTCGCTGGAAGCGGGGCCGGGTCGTTGGCACGACACGCGGACCGTCTTCGGTCTCGACGACTGCGGTCTCGATACCCAGGTCGGTCATGCCGACCAAGAACTCGCCGACCGTCGGAGCAGGGAACGATGCCACGCCAAGCTCAAGAGCTTCGTCGGCAGCGATGGTGTCGTTGCGCATCAGGTTCGCAGCAGCACCCCAGTCAGCGCCGAGAGCGGGATCGAGTCGTTCTTCGCCCAGTTCGCCGAAGCGGGCACCAGGTGCAATACCGACGCGATCGACGAGGGCAGCCAATTCAGCCCAGGGACCGAGGGCGCTCGCATTGCTCGGACCGACCCACATCGTGACGGGCACCGGCGCATCGACGATGGCTTGCGCGACCTCGTCGAGTTCTTCGCTACTGATAACCGACCCGGTGCTGTTCACCTGCAAGATGACCGCACGCACACGACCGTCATCGGCCGCAGCGAGCGTGTCGATGACAAAGTCAGCCAGCAGCGGGTCGAGCAAGCCGCTGATCTGCATGATGTCGACGACCCCGGCGTTGGGGTCGATGACCAACGTGTCGATGTCTTGTTGAACCTCGGGCTCCGCATCGTCGTCTTGTGCTTCTGCGGGCGCGGCAAACGGCGCGAGAAGCGGAAGTGCGAGCAGCAGAGCGAGCAGTAGCCGTGAGAGTCGAACTCGCCGATTCATCGGGCTGCGGTCAGTCGTCGCTGCTTGGCGCGTCGTCGCCGAGCAGTGTGGAGAGCCCCTCGTCGTGCGTCTCGATCACCGGAACGATGCGGTCGAAGCCGGTCGTGTGCAGCAGGCGGGTGAGCGCAGGCTTGTCACAGACGACGACGATCTCGCCCTCGTGATCGCGATTACGGCGGATGCCACCAATGAGGGCACCGAGGCCGGCCGAGTCCATGAACGGGACTTCGGAGAGATCGATGAGGAGTCGAGGAATCTCGGCGAGCCCGGAAAGAGCTTCGCGGAATTGCCCCACGCTGTAGGCGTCGATATCGCCACGCGGCCGAAGCACGCTGTGCGTCTCGAACTCTTCGGATTCAACCTCAAAATCAGACATCTGGCCTCCACCCGATCGGGACATGAGCGTACCGGACGGACATGGGTTCAAGCATGGCCCTCCGGCCCGGTAGCCTGCGACCTGTGACACAGGTGTTGTTGGCAACCGACGCAGATTGGCTATTCGACGAGGTTTCTGCGGCGCTCGGCGAACCGGGCACGACCGTCTCGCGAATCCGTGAGGGACGCGACGTGAGCTCAGCCGTGAGCCAGTTGAACCCTGACTTGGTTCTGCTCGATCTTCAGATCGGCACCAAGGGAGGCGTCGCAGCGTGCATCGACCTCCAGCACGACATCGCCGAAGGCCGTGCTGCGGACACCAAAGTCCTGATGCTGCTCGACCGCGACGCTGATCGTTGGATCGCCCGCCAGGCTGGCTCTGACGGCTGGCTCATCAAGCCGCTCGATGCGTTGCGACTGCGCCGTGCGGCCCTTTCGACGCTTGCGGGCGACGCGGTGTTCGAAGGCGAACCGATCGACGAGCCTGAGCCGGTCGAGGCTGACGCGGATGCAGCTTCCGAAGGCGACGAAACCGCAGACGCGTCGGACTGAAATCCGATACCTTGTCGGCCTGACTCCGGGGGAAACCTGGATCCCAACGGGCTGTGGCGCAGCTTGGTAGCGCGCTTCGTTCGGGACGAAGAGGTCGTGGGTTCAAATCCCGCCAGCCCGACGC